>CAVHPV010000028.1:0-27839 GCA_963638045.1 Faecalibacterium sp. CAG:74
TTTGGAGACCAGTGCTCTAACCATTGGAGCTACTGACCTGCTCGCACCTCGAAGAATCCGAAAACCTTATTTGATTTTTGTCTCTCTGTGCAGAGTGTGCTTGCGTTCGAACGGGCAATACTTCATGAGTTCAAGTTTCTCAGGAATATTGCGGCGGTTCTTCTCTGTTGTATAATTCTTCTGCTTGCATTCTGTGCACTGAAGAGCAATCTTCTCAACCGGACCTTTCTTCTTTGAACTTGCCATATATAACTCCTCACGGCTGTCTCAAGCCGCTTCTTTTTTTAAGCTCCCGGGCGGATTCGAACCGCCGACCCCCACCTTACCATGGTGGTGCTCTACCATGCTGAGCTACAAGAGCAGACGCATAAACTGCGACACGCACCGAAAACTTTAGCAAAAGGCAGTCCTTCTTGTCAATAGAAAGACACGCCCCGAGCATAAGTCATGTAAAAACAGGCGACAAAGAAAGTTTATATACCATCATAAAAAGAATCAAGACAGCAGAATTTCACTTTCCCCATAGAATCACCCAAGCCAGGTCGGCTCCGTACTCCTGTCAACCAACTCTTCCTTCCATTCTTCTATCTGTCTCGTCTTGGAGGAGAAGTTTAGGCCTACAATATGAATCTCTTTGTCTGTGTTTATATATTTTCCGTAGTAGCGTTTGTCCTTTATCTGATTGAGAGCTTCATCAGCACTCTGGTCAACCTTAATCTCTATCACCCACACGTCACTCTTTGTTGAGATGAGAACATCAATACGCCCAAGAGTAGTTGTCTCCTCAACAATGATTGAGTCAACCCCCATCAAGAGGAAGAAGGCATAGAACATGCTCTGGTACCCGATCTCCTTACTTAGGATTACATACGGGATTCTCTCATAGTATGCGTTCATCACCCTGACAAGCTTACTCATATCATTCTCTGTGACAGCTGTGTATGCATCATCAAGATATACTCCAACATCAAGACCGGAGTACAGTTTCATTAGGTTCTGCGTGAAAGCCAGACGTACTTCATTATTCGGGAATGTGAGAGTCAATGCCCTTGTATTTCCCTCTTTTATTGTCAGGTAGCCTGTAAAGTACAAGAGAGCCAGGACCTGGGAGGGATTAAGAGAGTGGATTGCAAGATTTGAATAATCAAATGTCGAGACAGTGTCGAGTCCGATCTTCATGTCTTCAGTTATGATTCTCCCCAGGTGATAGTCTTTGGCAAGGTCCATAGCCAATGTGCTCGCACCTGTGTTTATCCAATAGTTCTTGAAGCTGCATCTCCCATTGAAGAAACATCCGACAGAGACCGGGTTATAAACCTTAACTGGATTTTCATATGAGAAGCGGTAGCCGTCATAGTATTCTCTTATTGCATAGAGGAATTCTTCTCTTGTCTTATGCTCTCTGTCCTCTCTTAGTATATATTCATCGATATATTCACTGAAATAACTCTCAAGCTCTTCTTCTGTGTAACCCAAAAGAGCGGCACAATTCCTATCAAAGGTGAGGTCCGTGAGATTATTCATCTGACTGAAGATGGACATATTGGAGAACTTGGTAATGCCGGTAACAAAGAAGAATCGGATTTTATCGCCTCTGCTCTTTATGACTGTATAAAACTGGCTGAGGGTATCTCTTATTCTGTCTGCTTTCTTTATGTCTTTGTATGTGTGGATAATCGGAGTATCGTATTCGTCAACTATGATTACTGCTCTCTTATCAAGCTGTTTTAGAATAGCTCCCAGCATTGTGGACGGTTCAGCTCTCTCTATTCTAATTCCATTACTATCGGCCTCATCCATGAGGGAAATTTGAAAGTCATTCAGAAAACTGTCATAACTTGTGACATTGAACGCTGACATATCGAAATGAAGTACAGGATACTTCTCAAAGGAGTAATCTGTACTGTCTATATATAAACCTTTGAAGAGTTCCCGCTTCCCTTCAAAAAGACAATGCAATGTCGAGCACATCAGGCTCTTGCCGTAACGGCGCGGGCGGGAGATGAAGTAATAGCTGGAAGACTCATCCTTTACAAAATTATATATGTACTTTGTCTTATCGACATAGATACAATCCAATGCTCGGAGATTTTCAAATGAACTTCTGTCTACAGTAATTTTCTTCATATGTGTATTCTACTTTATACTTCCTGATATCTCTATATCATTTTCTTTGCAAAATGCTTTGAGAAAATCATTTTCAGGGACAATTCCCCAGAAGTATCACTTTTGGAGACAAAATAGCTGATACTCCGCCTCATTTTGTCAAAAGACAGAAAGACAGAACATTACAAATTTAATATTAGTTCAGTTATTGAATATATAGACAAGATTTAATTAGAATAAAAAGGCAAAATCTACGTCAGAGGAGGGCTTCGATGCCTACAACAGACCGTGTAAGATATGGTAATTCAGCTAAGGAAATAGCACGTGACTTTGCTGAACAGTTAAAGTATAACCAGGATGCAGATGTCTATCACACAACAGATGAAGGCCGTTATGAGGCCATAGCATATGCCATCAGAGACAGAATAATCCACCAGTGGGATCTTTCAAGAAAAACACAGAGAAAGAACCATTCAAAGAGAGTCTACTACCTCTCACTTGAGTTCCTCATGGGAAGGGCTATGACAAACAATATCATCAACCTCGGCATTGAGGGCCCTGTCAGGGAAGCTCTTGCATCTCTTGGATACAAGTATGAGGACCTCAGGGACACTGAGCCCGATGCGGGACTCGGCAACGGAGGTCTGGGAAGGCTTGCAGCATGCTTCCTCGATTCTCTTGCAACCCTTGAGCTCCCGGCTTACGGCTATGGCATAAGATACAACTACGGAATCTTCAGACAGAAGATTGTCAACGGTCACCAGTCCGAACAGCCTGACAATTGGCTTAAAGATGGCAACCCGTGGGAACTTAAGAGACCTGACCTCACCTACCCTGTCTATTTCGGCGGTTACGTCACCCAGATAAGGGAAAACGGCAAAGACCTCTTCAAGTGGATTCACTCCGAACAGGTTGACGGTGTTGCGTACGACACCCCGATTGTCGGCTACGGTGGAAAGACAGTGAACACCCTCCGCCTCTGGTCTGCAACCAGCCCCGAAGGTTTCTCTTTCGAGGAGTTCAACTCCGGAGACTACACTGAGGCAGTGAGAAAGAAGATCAATGCAGAGACTCTCTCCCAGGTTCTCTACCCGAATGACACTCTTTATATGGGTAAGGAGCTCAGACTCAAGCAACAATACTTCTTTGTCTCCTGTTCCCTCCAGGACATAGTAAGAAGATTCAAGAGAAACGGAGACTACAAATGGGAGAATTTCCCATCAGAAGCAGCAATCCAGCTCAATGACACTCACCCGTCCCTTGCAGTACCTGAGCTTATGAGACTCCTCATCGACCAGGAAGGACTTGGCTGGGACGAGGCTTGGGATATCACAGTGAAGACACTGGGCTACACCAACCATACTCTCATGCCGGAGGCACTCGAGAAGTGGCCGCTTCCGATGATGGAGACACTTCTTCCACGTCATATGGAGATTATCTATGAGATCAACAGAAGATTCCTCTCCTCTGCTGTATCATTCTTCCCTATGCAGAATGACAAGATAGCAAAGGTGTCTATCATCGAAGAGAGCAACCCGAAGATGGTGAGAATGGCCAACCTTGCAATCATCGGAAGCCACTCCACAAACGGTGTTGCAGCTCTCCACTCAAAGCTCCTCAAGGAGAACATGTTCCCTGAGTTCGCGACAATCTTCCCGGATAGATTCAACAACAAGACAAACGGAATTACCCAGAGAAGATGGCTCCTCGATGCCAACCCGGCACTTGCAAAGCTCATCACAGACACAATCGGTGACAAGTGGATAACCTCCTTCGATGAGATAGAGAAGCTCAAGCCTTATGTCAATGATCCAGCATTTGTTGAGAAAATCGGAGAAGTCAAGATGACGGCAAAGGAGAATGCCGCAGCATTCCTCAAGAAGGACAGCGGAATCATCCTCGATACATCCACACTTATCGATGTCCAGGTAAAGAGAATCCACGAGTACAAGAGACAGCTTCTCAATGCTCTTAATATCGTAATGATTTATAACAGGCTCAAGTCCGATGAGAGTTACAGACAGAACTTCCAGCCTATTACATTCCTCTTTGGAGGAAAGGCTGCTCCTGGCTATGTGAATGCAAAGCTCATCATCAAGTTTATATCGAACATAAGCAATGTGATAAACCAGGACAGACAGGTCAGGGATCTTCTCCATGTTTACTTCATGCCGGACTACAGGGTGACACTTGCTGAGGCAATTATCCCAGCAACCAATCTTTCGGAGCAGATTTCGACAGCCGGGACAGAGGCATCCGGAACAGGCAACATGAAGTTCATGGTGAACGGTGCCCTCACTATCGGAACCCTTGACGGAGCAAACGTCGAGATGGCGGAGAGACTCGGAGACGAGAATATCTTCATCTTCGGCCACACCGAGAAGGAGATAGCAGAGCTTGCTCCAAGATACAACAGCCGTGAGTGGCTGAACGGCAACGAGGAGATCAAGGCTGCTATATCACTCATAGAGTCAGATTTCTTCAGCAACAATGAGCATGGAATCTTCACACCTCTCATCTCCTCACTCATCAATGAGAATGACAGGTACTTCCTACTTGCGGACCTCGCAATGTACTCAAAGCGCCATGAAGATGCAACCTCTCTCTATAGGGACAACAGGACAGAATGGAACAAAAAGAGCCTCTGGAACATAGCTTCCTCCTCCTTCTTCTCTTCTGACAGAACAATAAAGGAATACGCAACAGACATCTGGCATGTCAAACCGGTAAAGGTGAAACAGAGCAATGTCGACACCGTCCTTGAAGATGCCCGGAAGGCCGACTAAGATATCCTGAGAGCTCCCGAAAGGAGCTCTTATCTTTTTCTACATTTCCAAAACTTGATAAAGACCTGACTTTTGGAAGAGCTAAGCAAAAAGATCCTCTGCCGTGATTACAGCTTGTAAATCATCAGAATATGGAGTCCTCTCAATAGGATAAGTTGTAATCAAAGTGGCATGAAGGGCATATTTCGTCCCTGTCTTCAGCCTGAAGTCTTCCATCTTTCTCTTCATGTCCCTGTCAAACCCGGCATCAACGATGAATTCCGATTCTGAGTATTTCATCTCGCAGACATTGATTGTCTGGTCCTTTCGTACAATGAGAAGATCAATCTGAGAACCTTTTATTCCATGCTCCTCATCTGCCCCGCATTTCCAGGCATTCACTTCAGTGGAAACACCGGAAATGCCGAGAGCCTTCTTTATTTGGGCGATATGCCACAAGCAGACCCTCTCAAAAGCAAAGCCGGACCATGCATTAACCAAAGGTGTATTTATGATGTTACTCCACCCGTTTTCATCATACCTGCGTCTTTTGAGGAATTTGTGATAGAAGATTGTGTAGTTGTCAATCAATTGGTAGACAAGCATATTCTTCTTGTACCCGTAAGGTACATATGAGCGGATAAAACCACAGCTCTCAAGCTCCTCCAGTTTTCTCGAAAGGCTACCGGAGCCTGGAATCCCGGTTATGGAGATTATTTCATTCCTTGTCAGTCCCCGGCCGGTATCAGCAAGGGCTTCAATTATCTCAAGGTATTGCTTAGGATAATCGAAGAGTGCTCTGTAGAGATTATCATACTCCTCCCCCAGCATCGCCCCGTCAGAGAAGAAGAGATTGTCGATATTCCCCGCAAGACTCAGGTTTTTCTTCAAAAGACTCCAGTAAAACGGAACACCGCCGAGAATCATGTAGCATTGGAGAATCTGATGTAAGCTGAAACTGATCTTTTTAGACAATATGAATTCCCTGCATTCACCAAGAGAGAATGGCTTAAGATGAATCTGTCCGGTGAGACGATTGTGAAGGCCGCCTCTGGAGTTCACCACCTTATCCATCATCCAATACGTTGCCGAGGCACACACGATAAGAATCACATCCTTCTCACGCCTAGCCGTTACCCATCCATTCCAGAAGTTCTCGAGTGCTGCAATAAGCTCTCCGTCCTTCGTATCCATCCATGAAAGCTCATCAATGAATATGACCTTCTTCTTATCAGTAGAATTTTTTATAACTTCCTTAAGAGCATCAAATGCCTCATTCCATGATGAGAGAGATGAAGAGGTTCCACCTGCAGCTTTAAGAGACTGGGAGAATCTGTCCAGCTGTGCCCTCAGTCCCTCACCTCCCGGCTCCGAGTTACTTATCCCGGCATGCTCAAACGTAAAATGATAGTCAAATGTCTCCCTCACAAGGTAGGTCTTCCCTATGCGCCTTCGCCCGAATATAGCAACAAATTGGGACTCTTCCTCCTCAAGGAGTGACAACAGGTATTCCTTCTCTTTCTCTCTTCCAATCATATATTTGTACCCTCCTAAAGTATACTTTCAAACCACCTTCAAATCAAACGTTCATTTCCAAAACTTGATAAAAATTGAACTTTTGGAAATGCAACCCCAAAAGAAAACAACTTAATCCCCCTCTTCCCGAGCCCCATCAAATAGCCTCATAAGAATGCACCCTCCAGCAGAAGCCAGAGAGTGCGAGGGAATAATAATTTTATGTGCACTGCCTTCGGGAAGGCAATTAACACCTTTCGATCTACCTTTAGACAGAAATTCTCTTTTCTTCTCTAAAGGTGAGAAGCATAAATAAACTTTTTAGTTTAGTGCTCTGTCTTTGCCTGTACCGTCCAAGAAGTCGGAGCACCAGTTTTATCCGGAACTGACTCATAGCCATCAGCTACATAATTGGCACACTTTTTTTGTCCATCTTCTGAGTACTCAACAGCAGCTGGATTAGAAGAGAATGTTCCACCAGTTACTTTAAAGTTCTGTCTAGCTTTTTCGGAAGTAAACACACTAACCTTTTCACTTCCCGTAAACTCACCACCTTCTATAATGATATTACTTGTACCGCCTTTTCCAGTTGACAAGACACAACCTGCATCTGTGCTCGTTGAAGTATATGTCCCGCTCTCGATGGTTATTTCAGCATTAGTATCTGCGAAAAACGCATAATAATTTGTCCCTCCAACCTCAGATTCTCTAATAACGAGCTTATGGCAACCCACATTTATACCGCCACGGCACTCGACGTTCTCGACAGTGGCAACCCATTCTTTTTTTGTTTCATCAGTCAACGCCCCGTCGTCATCCGTTCCACGAATAAAGAGAGCATAGCTGTCATAACCCGAACTCTTTTCAGAATTCTCAACAGCGTTAAAAGTACCATTTTTAATAGTCAGACCCTTTCCTCTCCAGACAACACCATAGTTATTTACTTTTATGGCATGACTATTAAGGTCAAATGTGATACCGTCAGTAAATTCGAATGAATATCCAGTAATAGCATCATTCTTTTTTACGTAATTGGTTAAATCAATATCTTCCAACAAAGTTATTGTGGACTTCTCTTTAGCTTGTTTAACTGCAGCCTCAAGAGTTGGATAATAGATATTCTCATTTACCTTGATACCAACAACTTGACCCTCATTTAAATCAACTCCGCTTACTATAACCTTCACCTTGCTTGACTCTTCTGCAGTGCTTTTTTGGGGATTTACAACCGCAAGTTGTTTTACACCAGAGAAGGATCCACCGGTCACAGTAACATTAATAGGCAATTTAGTCGTATGTTGGGCAACAACCAATGCAGCTCCTACTGTCGTGTTTCCATTTTCATTTGGCACAACTGAATAATTGGTAGCAGAAGCAACATATGTACCTCCACTGATGTTTACCTTTCCGGCTCTTATTTCTATTGCAGATGCCACAGCTTCCACGGCTATATTGCCAATAGTCCAGTTACTATAGCCAGCAATATAGATTCCAGATGATGCAATGTTTGAGAAAGATGCTCCATCATTTATTTTTATAGCATCATCATTGTCGGAAGTTTTTTTCATTAATCCGTTTATTGAGATTCCAAAGGCACCTGAAGTAACTTTACCATTAAAGTCCACAGTTATTTTTTTGTATGTCGATCTATCGTCTGCTGTATGACCTGCTATCAGAAGACCACACCCTGCAGAACCCCCTTTCAGAACAATATCCTTTCCAACGACAAGAGAGGTTTCTTTATCTTTTATTGCCTCTACACAAATAGCATTGTTTCCGGCCACAATTGTACCATTTCCAGTCAATTCCAAGGAAGCATCTTGTAGGCTTATAGCAGTTATTTCAGATTTTGTAATGGTATATCCATTCATGTTGATAGTGATCTTCTTGCCATCACTCACAACAAGCTTTTCTTTTAGATCAACATTAGTTCTCAAAGATATTATCTTGTTATCACCGGCATCAACTGCTTCCTGCAATGTGAGATAATAAGTACAATTTCCCTCTTCTCCAATTCTAGCTACCGCACCAACACCATCCTCTTTTGCCGAATCACTATTAACGTAATATGTTGTAGATGTGGCAGTATCAGCAGCATACCCCACCACGTTATTCAAATTTACATTATTTTTCAAAATGACTTTCACGCTCTTTGTAAACTCAACTTTGTTACTTTCAGGATTAACAACTGCAAGTTGCTTCTTGCCTTCAAAAGTGCCTCCGGAGATAGTGACTGTAATAGGCAATTTTGTAGTATGCTGAGACACAGCAATCGCAGCTCCAGTCACAGTCTCGCCTTTATCGTTAGACACAACGGCATAATCTTGTGCTGTCGCTTTATAGCTTCCACTCTCGATATTAAGTTCTCCAGCACGAATCTCAACAGCAGATTTCACTCCATTTATTGTGGTGTTCTTTATATTCCAAATACCATAACCTGCGGCATAAATACCAACATTGTCCGATTCTATTGTAGCTCCATCAAGATTGATTTCAGGAACATGACCAGTGGTATCAACGATTTCACCATTTATATATACACCTTGTCCATCAGTTTTATGTCCATTAGCAGCAGGTACATCAATTTTACCGGACATATTTACAACAACACCATAAGCATGCCCAGCATTGTTTTTTACAAAAAGACCACTCCAACCTTTTAGAGTTACACCTTTTCCAATATTTACAACAGAATAATTCCCAACATCTGTTGTGGATCCATAAATGACTATAGGAGCATGTCCGTCACTTTGAGTCTCCTGAATGATCCCGGTTCCTGTAAATGTAATAGTCCCATGTTTAATCTCAATAGGTGTGTCGCCCTTTTCTATAGTTTTACCATTCAGGTCTATGACATAAGTTTTTCCATTGTCTATAGAAATTGTCTTACTCAGTTTAGCATCTTCCAGAAGAACAATGGTGTTACCTGACGTTTCAGCTTTTACAGCCTCTTCGAGTGTCGGATAATAAACACCATTAACAGAATCAGAACCAACTCTAACACCGGTCCTAATCAAGCCATCCTGACCATCGATTCTATTTTCAATAGTAAGGACCGTCTCTTTCTTTACAGTTAAGGCTCCACTTTCAGATAGGGTTAGTTTTTTGCCATTCAAATTCAAAGTCGCCGTCTTCCCAAATTCAACAGCAGACTTCAGTTCGATGTCAGCAAGCAGGGTAAAAGTTGTCCCTTCTTTCGCACCAGCTATAGCTTCATCATCAAGGCCGGTATACATTTTTCCTTCACTGTCAGTAATCTTTTTCTGATTCGATATAACAATGTATTTACTGAAGTGATATACGGTGAAGACCAACTTCCCATTAGAATTATCATAGCTTTCGATAATCGGAGTAGATTTGTCATCAACCTGTCCGTCAGCACTAATGTACTTTATTTCAATTGGTTGCTTTCCTGTATTTCCCTTTTCATATTCACCCAAGCCAGCAGCGATGTACGTAGTAATTGTTGTTCCTACATTTTTCTTTCCTTCTGTTTCTGTTCCAGTCAAATCTGATGCCACAGCACCCTCTAGGTTGAACTCAAATCCAGCGACAACGGCTTGTGTTGTATCTGTTTTTGTCTCCTGCTGCCCTCCTGTTTCTTCAGATGTTGTTATCTGGTAGCCGGAACTGTTAAGACTGGCAACTGTGGCCGGAGCTGTTATAACAGTCAGTTTCACTTCTTCTGCATCTTCTTTAATTTTCAATGCACCAGCAGGGAAAGATACTGTGGTAGTAGCTGTTTCTCCTTCAGCAATGGATGGAGTAGTCTCTGCAGCAATATTCTCTGTAGTCATGAGGACTGTATTGTTTGTTTTCTTTACCGCAATTTTTTTACCGCTTTCGTCTGTAGCTGTACCTTTAGTAACTCCAGCTTCCTTTATAATGTCACTGACAGTAGTTGTTGTCTCAGCTTGTTTAGTCAGAATATCTTTATGACCACAGGCAGTACATGTCTTTACTGTTCCACCAGCAGCTGATGCTTCTTCTGTTCCATAGGTATGAGCCACTACTGATGTAGAGTATCCGCAATGACACTTCTGATAGTGTCCTGAAGAGCCAGCATTAACATAACTGAAAGAATGAGAATATGCATCAAACTCCTCTCCACACTTTGTACATACCTGCCAGTGTTTTGAGCTGTTGTATCTATATACTAAGTTATGGTCATGCTGTTTCTCTGCAATAACACTTGTTTCGATATAGCCACATACTGAACATACTCTGTGCTTGCTTCCCTTCTCAGTTTCTGTTGAATCCTTATCTATTACATACTCTCCCCAGACATGCTCTGCCTTATCCTTAACCTCTGTTGTATGCTCACATGTGGCAGCATGCCAATGAGATGTTTCATCTGATGTCCAATCATCAGAATAGGTATGAACATGGTCTTCACATGATACGGCAATAATCATTATGGCTAGAACCATAACTACTAATGCTAATGCTCTTCTCATCTTTTACCTTCCTTATTATTTATTTGTCTCCTGCCGGGAGGATTCATTCCCCCTCTCTACAGCAAGTAATTGCGTAAAAAAGTCCACATGAGTGTTCTGGCCTCATGTGGTTGTATTGATTTGTATTTGCTTTATTTTCTATGTCGGAGAGGTAATTATGATACCCCCCCCCGTATAATTCCTTACACGTTCGTTATTTATCACTATTCCCATGACTCAAGACTACCACTCGGGAGGTGGGTTTTCAACTGAAAAATGAAGTTTTTTGTGCTCTTTGCTTTGTTTTCAATCAGGGGTAACATACAGCTATGACAACTGTCCTTCTTGCTGCCGGGCTATCATCAAGGATGGGGAGAAATAAACTCCTCCTTCCCTATAATGGTAGGACCATAATCGAGAATACACTGCTTTCTGTTCTTCCTCTCTCAAAGAAGGTTATTGTTGTCACAGGAAATGAGAGAGAAAAAATAGAGAAACTTCTTATGCCCTATGATGTGGAATTCGTTTTCAATGAAGACTACGAGAAAGGACAGAGAGGAAGCACAATGAGGGGACTGGAGCATGTTGGGGACGATGACTTTGCAATTCTTCCATCTGACCTTCCTCTTCTCTCTTCTGAGGATGCTTCTTCTTTATTTGATGCCCTTAATGATTTCTCCATCGTAAGACCCGTATATAACTCTATCCCAGGCCATCCCGTATGCTACAGGAAGGAAAACCTGGAAAAGCTTCTCTCATTTCAAGGGACGATGAAAGAGTACGTAAAAAAGGAGGGGGTTAAACTAATCCCCTCCCAAATAGGTACTGTCTATGATACGGACACGCCCTCACGCTATTCGGCTCTGTTATCCTTCAACGGAGATCTTTCCCTCCTTGAGAGTAACATTGATTAGACCATTCTTCTTCACGCTTCCGCTGAGGATTGCACGTGAGAGGGTGTTCTCAATTTCATTCTGGATAGCCCTTCTGATAGGTCTTGCACCATAGTCCGGATCGAATCCGACCTCTGCTATGTAGTCCTCCACCTCTCCTGTCCAGCTGAGTGTGATTCCCTTCTTCTCGAGTCTCTGTCTCAATGTTTCAAGCTGCAGATGGACTATACTCTTCACCTGTTCCTTTCCAAGCGGATTGAAGACGATTATCTCATCTATCCTGTTGATGAACTCAGGCTTGAAAGCATGGTGGATTGCATCCATGACTTCGCTCTTTGCGTTTGCCGGATCCTTCAGGATGTACTCACTACCAAGGTTACTCGTCATGATGATGATTGTATTGGTGAAGTCAACAACCCTTCCCTGTCCATCTGTCAATCTTCCGTCGTCCAAAACCTGGAGAAGAATATTGAAGACATCAGGATGAGCCTTCTCTATCTCATCAAAGAGTATGACAGAGTACGGACGTCTCCTGACAACCTCAGTAAGCTGTCCGCCCTGGTCGTAACCGACATATCCTGGAGGCGCTCCAATCAAACGGGACACTGAGTACTTTTCCATGTACTCCGACATATCGATACGGGTCAAAGCCTTCTCATCATCAAAGAGGAAGGAGGCAAGCACCTTTGCCAGTAGTGTCTTACCAACTCCAGTAGGTCCTGCAAAGAGGAATGAGCCAAGTGGCCTGTGCTCATCACTGAGCCCCGCTTTGTTACGCCTGATGGCATTGCTTACTGCCTCGATGGCCTCACTCTGTCCCACAACGGAAGCGGAGAGGATCTTTTCGAGGTCCCTGTACTTCTCCATCTCCGAGCTCATCATCTTGCTCACCGGAATGCCTGTCCAGAGGGAGACAACCTTTGCTATATCATCCTCGGTCACCTCTTCCCTGAGAAGTCTTCCTTCATCTCCCTTGAAGGAGTTGACCTTGTCCTCAGCGTCCTTTATTGCCTTCTCGAGAGTCGGCATCTCACCGTACTTTATCTGGGCAGCCTCGTTGAGGTTACCGCTTCTCTCGGCATTATCCTTGCGCTGGACAAGTTTCTCCATCTCGGCCTTCTTCTCCCTGAGAGCAAGGATTGCATCCTTTTCGTTCTGCCACTCAAGGTGGAGAGCATCATATTTGCTCTGGTCCTCGGCAAGCTCACCATTGAGCTTCTCGAGCCTGTCCTTACTTGCATCATCGTTCTCTCTCGAAAGAGCCTGCTTCTCAATCTGGAGCTGTAAAATCTTACGCTGAAGCTTGTCGAGAGCCTCAGGCTGGGATTCTATCTCCATCTTGATCTGGGAGGCTGCCTCATCGACGAGGTCGATGGCCTTATCAGGAAGGAACCTGTTGGTGAGATACCTGTCGGAGAGCGTAGCAGCTGCGACAAGAGCCTCATCCTTGATTCTTACACCATGGTGCACCTCATACTTGGGCTGGAGTCCTCTGAGTATCGAGATTGTGTCTGCGACACTCGGCTCCTTTGCATACACAGGCTGGAACCTTCTCTCAAGAGCCTTGTCGGCCTCAATGTACTTACGGTACTCATCGAGTGTGGTTGCACCTATTGCATGGAGCTCTCCCCTTGCAAGAGCCGGCTTGATAAGGTTGGAGGCATCTGTTGAGCCTTCAGCTGCACCTGCTCCGACTATTGTATGGAGCTCATCGATAAAGAGGATTATCCTTCCTTCACTCTTTGTCACCTCGTTGATGACACCCTTGAGCCTTTCCTCAAATTCCCCACGGAACTTTGCACCCGCAATAAGGGATCCGATATCGAGAGAGAGAAGTCTCTTGTCCTTGAGGGATTCCGGAACATCGCCCTTGGCGATTCTCTCAGCAAGCCCTTCGACGATGGCTGTCTTACCGACACCAGGTTCTCCGATAAGGACAGGGTTGTTCTTCGTCCTTCTCGAGAGCACCTGCATGACACGTCTTATCTCTTCATCTCTTCCGATGACAGGGTCAAGTTTGTCTTCTTTGGCAAGTCTTGTAAGGTCTTTGCAATACTTGTCGAGTGCAGCATATTGAGCCTCAGGATCCTGACTTGTAATTCTCTGATTACCTCTTATGCTTTTGAGTGCCTCAAGCACATCGTCCTTGTTCACTCCAAGCTTCACCAATGCATCCTTCTCCTCACACTCATCGGTAAGAAGAGCTATGAGAAAATGCTCTGCAGATACATATTCATCCTTAAAGTCCCCGGCTGTCTTCTCACATGCGCCGAGTATTCTTGCCATTGCCCTTGAAAATGTCTTCTGGGTACCACCGTATGCTTTAGGAAGCTTTGCCGTGATTGCTTCCATGGCCTCTCTGACATTGTCGGCTGATACGCCGAGTTTCTCCAACAGTGGCCTGATAACACCATCTTTCTGTTCAAGGAGGGCAAGTATCATATGAGCAGGAACGACTTCGCTGTGTCCGGCACTTTCTGCTCTCTGGACAGCATCCTCCAAAGCGTTCTGCATCTTTACTGTAAACTTATCAAAATTCATCTCTTTCCTCCATTTCTATTTGAAGAATCGAAATCATAACACCCGATAATTAAAGTAATAATGAAAACGAAAACCGTAAAGAGTGAAGTAAAGATTTCCTCTTATCCTGCATATCTCATGCTTTGAAGCAGGAAAGGAAGTCAAGGAGAGTCTCACGTGCCCGGACCGGGGAATAATTACTGAAAAAGCCCACCTGGAAGCATTCAGCCTGGATAAGGTCATATATCTCATCACCAACCTTCTCCACATCACACTCTTTGATAGTTCCCCTGTGCACTCCCTGGAGAACAAGTCTCTTTATGAGAATCCTCAGCTTTGCCGTCCGTGCCCGGATTGTCGAGTAAACATCAACTCCGCTTCTCTTCTCTGCCAGGATAAACTCCACAAGGTTTGAGAGAGAGGTCTCGTTGCTCTTCGCTTTACCGAAGAGGTCGGAAATAATCATATCGAGACGTTCAATCTCGTCCTTATCCCCCTCGTCAAATGCATAGTGTGAATAGAGCCTGAACATGTCAGAAGTAACCTTCTTCACCGCATAGTAGTAGATATCCTTCTTGTCCTTGAAGTATTGGTATACAGTCGGCCGGGAGAGGTTGCACTTCTCAGCAATAAGCGTGAGATTACTCTCCTTGTAACCGACCTCACTGAAGACCTCCATGGCCTTCTGAAGTATTGTATTCATCCTCTCTTCTCTGTCGACAATCTTTGGCATGTTTCAATTCTATGATTATTTCTTTTCTTACAGAAGTCCCGTAAGTGTAATTTTCGACTTATGTCTCGCTCTTTTCCTCAAGATAATACTCGTTGATTTCACTGATGGCAGCCTTCTCGGCATTACTCTCGATCTTCGAGAGTACAGAGCCTATCTTTTCCTTGCGTCTCTTCACGCTGTCGAGGCTTTCAGCAGCTTTGTCCACATGCTTCTTTGATTCATCCACGCTCTTCGAAAGGTCCATGAAAAGCTTCTTCAGATCTTCGAAAAGATGCCAGATAGTAGATGTGTATTGCTCAATTTGCGTCGTTCTGAAGCCCAGGGAAAGAGAATTGAGAAGAGCTGCGAAGTTATTCGGGCCGGTAATGATTACCCTGCACTCGTTCTGGAGTTTCTCGCACATCCCCTCCATCTTCAGCACTTCAAGATAGAGAGTCTCACTCGGGATGAAAAGGATGGCAAAGTCAGTTGTGAACGGAGGGACTATGTACTTCTTGTTTATGTCCTTTGCCTCATCTGTAATACGCTGCCTTATCTTCTTCGACTCATTACTTATTTCTTCCTCATTACCCCTCTCCAAGGCCTCCTTGTAACGCTCAAGGTCGCTTGTGGGGAACTTTGAATCCACAGGTAGGTAGACTCCCTCCCCCTTCCCCGGGAGGCGGATGGCGAACTCCACATTCTCCCTGTTCTGGCGTGGAGAGTAGTTCTTTACCCATTGTTCCGGGGTGAGGATATCACCAAGAATGGACTCAGCCTGCATCTCTCCCCAGACACCTCTGCTCTTGACGTTGGAGAAAAGAGCATTCATCTTCTTTACATCACCTGAGAGAATGTCGAGGGTGGACATTGCCCTGTAGAGTTTGTTGAGGTTTTCCGTAACGGCCTCGAAAGAAGAAGCAATCCTCTTGTCAAGTGTCTCCTGTAGCTTAATGTCGACAACATTCTGTATTTCTTTGAGCTTGGCTTCATTGCCCTCCTTAATCCTGTCCATGCCGAGTTTAACCTCCCCGGTAAGCTTCTCATTCTTCTCGCTTATCTCCCTGAAGGCCTCCCGGATCCTGTCAAAGTTCTGGTTAAGGGTATTCTGCACAGCGATGTTTCTTCTGTTCTGACTCTCACTCTCATCCTTAAGAAGAGACAGAAGTGATGTGGAGAGACTGTTGAGAGTATTGCTCATGCTCTTGAGTGATTCCTCGGTATTGCGGCTGAGATTCCTGCTCTCTGAGTAAAGCTTTGCCATATCACGATCAAATGATGCCTGGAAGGAGAGGAACGACTCCTCAGTCCCCCTTCTCAACTCTTCCTTGACATGTAAAAGAGTACCCTCATCAAAGATTTCTCCCTTTTTGGAGGAAACCTTGAAGAGAACAACAGCAAGCAGAACCAGATTAAGAACACATAGTGCAATCAAAAGAATATCCATAGTGAATAATATAGCTCAAAAGAAAGAGGAAGAAAAACTGAATTCCAGGTTGCAAAGTGGGGGATTTTATCGGTAGCAAAGTGGGGGATTTTATCGGTAGCAAAGTGGGGGATTTTATTGGTTGCAAAGTGGGGGATTTTTATCTTATAATTTAGTTAAATCATTTGGAGTAAAGAAAAATGAAATACTATAAGAGATATATTGAAAAACAAATAAAAGAAGCATTAAAAACCTCCGGAGTAGTCGTAGTTGCAGGCCCAAAATTCTGTGGAAAAACTACCACTTCAAAGAGATTTGCAGCATCTTCTTATACGCTTAACACAAAAGAAAAGATACAGCTTGTCCAAAGCAGCCCTCTTTCTATATTGGCAGGAGATACTCCTCGTCTTATTGACGAATGGCAGAATGTTCCAGATTTATGGAACTGTGCCAGGTCAGAAGTAGATTCAAGGGACAGAAAGTTCGGGCAGTTCATCTTTACAGGAAGTTCCACTCCTGCGAACATTGAAGATATATATCACTCAGGTGCCGGAAGAATAGTTACCCTGCACATGCGTCCGATGAGCCTGTACGAGTCAAAGGAGTCCACAGGGCAGGTTTCACTCTCAAAATTGTTTGATACCCCGGAAGAAAAACTCTTCTTTCCTAATGACGGTTACCTGTTGCAGGATACCGCGTTCTATCTTTGTAGAGGCGGATGGCCACTATCTTTAGTTACAGACAGAGAAAGAGCGCTCAAAATAACGGAAAATTACTACTCAACACTTTTTGAATTTGAAAACAGCAGAAACAACACTTTCCGAAACAAGAAAAAAAACACATTACTGACAATTCTTAAAAGTTACGCACGTAATATCTCAACAGAAGCACGCCGGACAGCGATCCTTAATGATGTTATTGCACATGAGGACAGAAGACTGGATTCGGACACTTTTGACGAATATATTAAAGCATTGAATGACCTCTTCATCATTAAGGATATTGAAGCATGGATCCCGAATTTCAGGAGCCAGACTTCGATAATCACATCCCCTACCAGACACTTTGTAGACACTTCAATTGCTGCTGGTGTATTAGGCATATCCCCAGACGATCTTATAAATGACCCCAGAACATTTGGAATGTTCTTCGAAGATTTTGCTGTCAACCAGCTTGCCATCTATTCATCCCCTCTAAAAGGGGAGATACGCCATTACAGGGACAGCAAAGGGCTTGAATGTGATGCGGTAGTACACCTAAGGGACGGACGTTATTCACTCATTGAAATCAAATTAGGAGGAGAAAGCCTGATTAGAAGCGGTATTTCAACCCTTACATCACTTAAAGAGAAAATCTTGGCATCAAATCAGAAAGAGCCATCTTTCTCAATGATTATCACAGCTTGTGGCAATGCCTGGACAACAGAAGAAGGGATACACATAGTTCCTATCAACATGCTCAGGGATTAAAGCATGGCACATTACCCCCTATTCTTGGACAATGCACTTGACAGCAATATTTAACGGGTAATTGCCTTCTCAGCACTAGGCCAATCATATTTCCCCACCTGTCACAGAAAAAAAAAATTACCCATAAAACCTACAGAAAAAGCTCCGGCTCCTTACGCTGCAGGAAGCATCCGCTGAGAAATGAGGAAAGGAATTCTATTGTCTCGTTCGGGATTCTCCGTGAGTGTGAAGGACAAACAGAGATGCACTTCATGCATGATATACACTTTGTGCTGTCGGTAGAGGCCGGGTTCTTTCTATCTATCGCCCCGGATGGGCAGGAAAGGGCACACCTTATGCACTTTGTACATGTTCCGTCCGGAAGTGGCGGAATATTATCTGCCATATCGGGTTTGTACGGACGGCTGCCGGGAACATCCGGTTTTGAGTAATCATTCCTCCTGAGTTTTTCCTTTATCATAAGAGAGAAGGAATTAAGTTTTGTTCTGTCGTCTCTGTCAGGTCGCCCATTAGCAAGTGCTCGCAGCTCGGAGTGCTCAGCAACAGCAGCGACTGCAGCCACAACCATGAAGTCTGCTTCCTCGGCAAGATCCTCCAGCTCAATAAGAGTATCCTCATACTCCCTGTTTCCATATACAGCGGTAATGACGGTCTTTGCCCCGTTACCTGTATACCTCTTGATTCTTTCACGGGCAAGGGATGGAACACGCCCCCTGAAGGAGGGGACGCTGATGAAAACTATGTCGAATGAAGTAAAATCGGGATACTCCAGCTCATCCTCAGGCACACAGAAATCATACTCCCTCACCTCTTCATAGGATGAGGTGAGACAGTGTGTGACCTTTGCCGTACCGCCGGTAGGGCTGAAGATGAGACTGTATACCACCCTCTTCCTCACTTCTTCATTGCACATGCAATCTCTGAAGCGAGTCTGGCATTGTTAAGTACAAGCTTTATGTTCGCCTCAAGGCTCTCTCCGCCTGTAAGCTTCTGGATTTTGTCCAGGAGATACGGGGTAGTCTCCTTGCCCTTGATCCCAAGTTTGTTCATCTCTTCGATTGCAATGTCGATTTCTCTGTTGATATAATCCGCATCCATCGAATATTCCTCTGGAATAGGGTTTGTGACAAGAAGTCCGGTATTCGGGAAGAGGTCCTTCTGGACGCTCCAGGATGAGGCAATCTCAGATGGAGTGTCGAGTCTCCATGTAACCTTGAGTCCGCTTTTACGTGTATAGAATGCGGGAAGCTCATCTGTACCGTAACCCACAACGTTGACGCCCTTGGTCTCAAGGTACTCGAGTGTCAAGGGAAGATCCAGGATAGCCTTTGCACCCGCACACACGACAAGAACACCTGTCTTCGTGAACTCGTCAAGGTCAGCCGAGATATCGAAAGTGGAACCGGCACCACGGTGAACACCACCGACTCCTCCGGTGGCAAAGATATCGATCCCGGCAAGGGAGGCAATAATCATTGTCGCGGCAACCGTCGTAGCTCCATCCTCTTTCTTTGCGACAATAGTCGAGATATCTCTTCTGCTTGTCTTTGTGATGGCAAGTCCCTTCTTGCCGAAGTATTCTATCTCATCCTTGCTCAGCCCCGCCTTCAGCCTTCCGCCGATAATTGCAATAGTTGCAGGAACGGCACCATGCTTTCTAATCTCGTCCTCAACCATGAGTGCGGTCTCAACGTTCTTCGGATAGGGCATACCATGAGAGATGATAGTGCTTTCAAGTGCCACAACCGGCCTGTTCTCAGCTAAAGCTTCACGCACCTCATCAGAATAATCCAGGTATTTCATCATAAGTTTCTATCTCCTTCATTATCTTATTTATACTCTCCCACTTCATCTCTTTGGAGACTGTGTCGGGAGATTTGATCGTAATTTCACTTGCAGCAGTCGCCGAGCGGAGTGCCGCCTCTTCATCATTCCATTCCAGAAGCCCGGACGCAAACCCCGCAAGGAAGCTGTCACCGGCTCCCGTGGTGTTCACACACTCAACCTCACGGGAAGGACAATATATTAACCTACTCTGTGAAATATAGACAGAGCCCCTCTTTCCGAGTGTCAACAAAACAGCACCGAGTCCCCTGTCAAGAAGACTGTAAAGAGCTCTCATCAGATCCTCATTGCTCTCGATTTTCCTGTTATAAAGATACTCAAGTTCCATGAGGTTCGGCTTAAAGACATCTATATGCTCAAAGGACGGAATGAGTCTGTCAACCTTCAATGTCGATACGGCGTCTGCCAATATGGGACCCCTGGCGAATTTGCATACTTCCTCTATTGTCCTACTGTTAAGATTTGCCTCGAGAAGAACGCATTCACCCGCCTCTATCACAGCTCTCTTTCCTTTGATGAATTCGTTATCCAGCCTCTTGATGTTCTCCATGTCGTTGACTGCAACATACATGTCCCCGTTGGGTGCTGAAACATAGAGGTAAATATCACTGCGCTCAGTTGTAAAGAGAGATTGGCTTATGTCCATCGAAAGGGAAAGATTATCTCTCAGCACGTTACCGAAGACATCGCCTCCGATAGCAGTGATGAAAGAAACATCCTCACCCATGAGGGAGAGATTGAGAGCTATGTTGTGCCCCACTCCTCCGGGAGAGAATGTAACCTTCCCTATATTTGAATCCTCACCGACAATCTCGCTGTATGATTCCCCGCAGAGATCGGTGTTCGTACCTCCAACTACAACCACTTTGTGTTTCATGGAGGTAATTGTAGCTCAAAGCGAAAGAAAAATCCCCTACCTCGACAAGTCAAAGCAGGGGAAAAGGAGAATTTTGTATATATTTCAGTCTACGAGTACAACTTCGCCGTTTGGGTAATGCTCAGCAACATAAGCCTTGACTTTATCACTCTTGAGTGCATTGACAAGAGCAATTACAGCCGGGTTATTCTCATTTCCTTCCTTGACAGCAATGACGTTCACATACGGAGAATCAGCACCTTCGACATAGAGACCGTCACGTGTTGCAACAAGACCTGCGGGGATTGCATAGTTTCCGTTGATGACAGCAGCATCGACATCGCTGAGAACTCTCGGAAGTGTTGCAGCCTCTATTTCAGAGAACTTCAGATTCTTCGGGTTCGATTCGATATCGAGAGGAGTTGCCTCAAGGCCAACACCGTCTTTCAGGGTAATCAAACCTGCAGACTCAAGGAGAAGGAGAGCTCTTCCCTCGTTGGTCGGGTCATTAGGAATCGCGATTGTAGCTCCGGAAGGAATTTCGCTCAGAGCTGAATACTTTGATGAGTAGAGTGCGATAGGCTCAATGTGGATTCCGCCTGCATTCACCAGATGATATCCATGTTCTGAGTTGAATGACTCAAGGTACGGAATATGCTGGAAGTAGTTAGCGTCGATTTCACCATATTCAACAGCATCGTTGGGTGTCACATAGTCTGTGAATTCCTTCACTTCAAGGGTGATTCCCTGTGCTGCAAGATCATCAACAACCAGGTTGAGAAGAGTTGCATGAGGCTCTGGTGTTGCGCCTACGACCAGTTTTGTTGTAGAAGAGGAGGTTGTCTTGGTCTCACTTGCTCCGCTTGCGAAGACAGATGTAAGTGCGAGTAATACGATAAGAGAGATTGCAATAATTTTTTTCATTTTATTTTTCCTTTAATAATTTCATGTCAGTTGTGAGTTTTCCCCTGAGGGTTAAACATTCAATAATACAGATGGGTGGTAAGTTAAATAGAATATGTTATGCCCAGAAGGGCATCATCATGGAGGACATCATATAACACATAGAAAGAGATGATTTTTTCATGTTCTTATATCCTCCAGATAAATCTTGCACAAACTATATACAAAAAATAAATATTTATGCAAGTAGTTTACAATAATTTTTATAAATTCTTTCAGAGCACTGCCGGACCACATTATTTTCATCGTCGGCAATTCCCATAATTCTTCAGGCTGCAGAGAGACGGTAACTTAATGCATAATAAAAAATTAAACAATGGACACAATCGGTATATCTTATTGTAATGTGCCGTGAAAACCAACAAAGAAAAATTGCATTGGAATTATCGCAATCAATGCCGGGCCATGCATAAAGATATGCCAGAAAGACGGATACTCCAGATCCGTAATCTAAAGAAAAACCTATCTCCTCTTCAAAAGACCTGCAGAAATCCTGTTCCCTGCGAACTGGATAATCTCCACAAGGAGTATTGTGACTATGACAGCGGCAGCCATAACATCGGGTCTGAAGCGCTGGTAGCCGTAACGGATGGCAAGGTCTCCCAACCCACCCCCTCCGATTGTTCCAGCCATAGCCGAATACCCGATAAGATTGATGACTGTGAGCGTAACCCCGCTGACAAGGCCAGGAAGGGCCTCGGGAAGCATAACTTTCCAGATTATCTGCCAATTGGTCGATCCCATTGCCTTTGCCGCCTGTATAACTCCCGGATCAACTTCGACCAGGCTTGTCTCAATCACACGTGCCACGAACGGAGCTGCTGCGATCGAAAGGGAAACAACTGCAGCCTTTGTACCTATCGTTGTTCCAAGAATGAGACGTGCTACCGGCATCAGAACAATCATGAGAATCAAGAACGGAAAAGATCTCAGAATATTCACTATCCTGCTCAGAATCTCATTGAGGACGGGACGGGGAATTATGCCACCCTTCTCCTCCTTGTCCGTGACATGAAGCAGAACTCCAAGAGGAAGCCCCAGGATAAGAGAGAACAGAGTTGAGAAAAACACCATCTCCAAAGTCTGACCTGTGCTTGTCAGAACAAGTTTCATAATCTGCGAGTTCATGCTCTCTCCTCCTCTATTTCCATCGTTTTCTCAATCAATACACCGAGTTCCCTTATCTTCGCTATCGCTTTCTTTCTTGTCTCCTCGTCCGGTCCTATGTCGAGAACCATGACACCATAGCGTTTTCCGTCTATATACTGAACTCCCGCCGCCATGATATTGAACATTGCGCCGGTTGTTGCCGTCACCTGGCTTATTACAGGTTCTGCAGTCGTTGTGGAGCTGAAGCGGAGAGTATAATGTCCCTTCTTGTCGGAGAAGTTGACGATAGAGTCCTTGAGTGTTGTCAGATTCGATATAAAATCCTTGGTTACATCACTCTTAGGGGAAGAGAAGATTTCACTCACACTTCCCTCCTCCACAACACGCCCCGAATCGAGTACAGCCACCCTGTCACAGGCATCCCTCACGACTTCCATCTGGTGTGTGATCATCACAACAGTAAGGTTCATCTTCTTCTGGATTTCCTTGATTAGGGAGAGGATGGCCCTTGTCGTCTGCGGGTCCAGTGCGGAGGTTGCCTCATCACAGAAGAGAATGTCAGGCTCGGTGGCAAGGGCACGGGCAATTGCTATTCTCTGCTTCTGCCCGCCTGAGAGTGTAGATACCGGCGCATCCTCCCTCCCCTCAAGTCCGACTAGCTTAATCAGCTCCTTCACCCTTTCCTTTATGTGGGCTTTGTCCTTGTGACAGATTTCCATCGGGTATGCAATATTCTCGCCCGCAGTGCGTGAGGAGAAGAGATTGAAGTTCTGGAAAATCATTCCGATTTTCCGTCTCTCCTCTATGAGCTCCTTCTTAGAAAGGTTGTCAACACGTTTATCACCATAATAAACCTCACCCTCATCAGGCTTCTCAAGCATGCTGATAAGGCGTACAAGGGTACTCTTTCCCGCCCCGCTCTTTCCGATTATTCCATAAACTGTATTGGAAGGTATCTCGAGAGATACATCCTCGACGGCGTGTAGCGTTCCATATACACGCCTGAGATTCTTAAGCCTTATCTGCATAGTGCCTCCGAGCATTATATATAGCAATTTTCAAAGAATTATCCAACATGAAAACGATAATTCCCGATAGTATTTACAATAAGACTGTAGAAAACGAAATGAAGAAAGAAGTGGTATAAAACCAATGTTACGTCACACCTCTATGCTTCTCTCATCCTTCCCAGAAGACAGGAGACAAAAAACTGCACTCCGTAAGAAGTGCAGCTATGATTCCTTTTCTTTATATGGAATTATCTGAGGTCAGGAGTCTTGATCCAGTCCTGGTCATCATAGGCTCTGTTCTCACCACACATAGCCCAGATGAATGTATAGTTGGATGTACCTGCACCGGAATGAATTGACCATGACGGGTTAATCACAGCCTCCTCATTGTGCATTACTATATGTCTTGTCTCATTAGGCTCACCCATGAAGTGGAAGACAACATTATCCTCAGGAACATCAAAGTAGAAATAAACCTCCATACGCCTCTCGTGAGTATGAGCAGGCATTGTGTTCCATACAGAACCCGGCTCAAGATGAGTCAGGCCCATTGAGAGCTGACATGTGTCAAGAACATCCGGATGGAGATATTGGTTGATTGTTCTCTCGTTGCTTGTCTCAAGAGCTCCCAGGTGCTTGTGAATAGCCTTCTCGAACGGGATGTGGACAGCTTTCTTTGCAACGTGTGCAGGAACAGTACAGATATAGAACTTGGCAGGTTCATCAGCAGATGCGGACTCGAACTCAACCTTCTTTGTTCCCATAGGAAGATAAATGCCGTCCCAATGGTTCATCTCATATTCAACGCCGTCAGCAATGATTTTTCCTTTGCCCCCGATATTGATTGAACCCAGCTCCCTTCTCTCAAGAAGATAGCTGACCCCGAAGTTCTTCCAGGCATCAATATTCTTCTCGATATCGACTCTTTCCTTGACCGGCATAACACCCATAGTCACGATTCTGTCGACATGGGAGTAAACTGCACTTACATCATCAGCATTGAATATATCAGTGATCAGGAATTCATCCCTGAGATCATCTGTTGTCATAAACTTGAAATCTTCTTTTCCTGTGGAATAACGAATGTCCATTAATTTCTCCTTAACTATACTATCTTATCATCTTTCAATTCTTTGACAATATTCAGACATCCCTGAGAAATATTAAGATATGCCGTCTCAAAGTCTCCAGTGTACCAGGGATCATCAACATCATTCTCAAGAAGCATCCTGATTTTGCATGAAAATGGAAAGCGTCTCATAAGAGCATTATAGTTGCTCCTGTCGAGGGCATAGATGATATCAGAGGAGGCATAGTCCTCATCGCTTATGCGGTGTGCAGAATGACTGGCGAACGGAATGGCGTGTGCCCTGAGGGTCCTTTTTGCCGGTGGGTAGATATCATTCCCCTCCTCCTCATTGCTGACTCCCCTTGAGGCGACCTCAACACCATTTATCGAATTTTCCTCAAGCATACTCTTAAGAATATACTCCGCCATGACAGAACGGCATATGTTGCCATGGCAGACAAACATTATCTTCACTTCTATTTTTCCTTCCTCAAATGACGTAAACTGCCGTACTCTGCCTCATTCTGCAAACCCTATAACGATAACGGGCATTGACGGCTTTAGGCTATTTTCCAAAATACGGCAAATCATGGCAATACATGGCAGCAAACGTTGAAGAACCGTATACTCATCGAAGAAAAATTACACGAAGGCAAAACGTTAAATTGTATGCACCCTCCCCTCAAGTGGGTGCAAACCTTTCACCGATAGAAGGACAGAAGGCAGAGAAATGCCCCGGGTCTCTCCGGGGGACAAAATATAAAACAAGATATATGCTGATTCACCAATTCTTCTCTTCTCCTGAGCTGTCCTTCTTATCCTTTCTCTCCTTCACCATTTTGACGAACCACTCGACCATGTTCGGGTCACTGTGAGAGAAGAAAGATGATGCTGCTGTATCGAGAGCTCTGATTGCAGCCATATCCTCATCTGAAAGAGCAAAGTCAAAGACTGCCAGGTTTTCCTTCATCCTTTCTTTATGTGTTGACTTAGGTATTACAACAATACCCCTCTGGAGATGCCACCTGAGAATAACCTGGGCTGTAGTTTTGCCGTACTTGTCGCCGATGGATTTAAGGACCGGATTATCGAACAGGCCCTTTCGCCCTTCTCCGAACGGAGCCCATGCCTCAAGCTGGATATTATATTTATCAGCCCACGGCTTGAGAGAGAGCTGCTGATTGAAAGGATGGATTTCCATCTGATTCACCATCGGCTTGATATCTGTGAAGTTCGCAAATTCCACCATCCTGTCCACATAATGATTGGAAATACCGATTGCCCGTAGTTTTCCTTCCTTATAAAGCTCTTCAAGAGCCCTCCATGCGCCGTATGTATCTCCAAATGGCTGATGAAGGAGCATCAAATCAAGATAATCAGTGCGAAGCTTGTCCAAAGACCTGAGTACCGATTCCCTGCACGCCTCATAGCCGTAGTTTTCTATCCAAACCTTGCTTGTCAGGAAGATTTCATTCCTCTTTATTCCGGATTTCTCAACAGCCTTTCCGACTTCTTCTTCATTGAAGTAGCTCTGCGCCGTATCAATAGACCTGTAACCCACACTGAGAGCATCAAGCACACATCTCGCCGCCTCATCCTTACTTACCTGATATACTCCGTATCCAATCATCGGCATCTTCACGCCGTTATAAAGTGTTACGTATTCCATTTTATCCTCCTTAATAATCCAGGCTTTCGACCCATTCCTTTACATCGCTCTGTGGCACATTACTCCTGAAGCGACGGCCCGTAAGCCAGCTGCCGCCATCAGCCATCCGAGAAAGCAGCTCTGCACTCTGTCCGAGACCGGAAGAAGCTGAAGTACAGAAAGGTATCACCGTCTTACCTGAAAAATCATTTCCCTTGATGAAGTTGTTCACCGGCCATGCAGCTATTCCCCACCATATCGGATAGCCGATGAACACAATATCATACTCATCCCAGTTATCCACTGTTGTCTTTATAAGAGCCACATCTCTCAGACTCTCGTCATCATGTTCTCTCACAACCCTGCTTGTGGAATTAGTCCAGGTTAAATCAGCACTTGTATAGCTTTGACTAGGCTGAAGTTCAAAGAGGTCTCCGCCTGTCAGAGATGCTATATACCCTGCCACCCTCTCTGTGCTTCCCGTGGCAGAAAAATAGACTACAAGAGTCTTCGAA
The DNA here is from genome assembly GCA_963638045.1 of Faecalibacterium sp. CAG:74. Taxonomy (GTDB): domain Bacteria; phylum Spirochaetota; class Spirochaetia; order Sphaerochaetales; family Sphaerochaetaceae; genus Ornithospirochaeta. Next base: position 26,859 of record CAVHPV010000028.1, read on the forward strand.
GCGCTGTTATCCTTCTCAATGGGTTTCTCGGCCGTTCCACTGCAGGCAGCCGTGAGAAGAGACAGCACCAGCGTCAAACTTGAAAACAAAATTCTTTTCATTCTTTCTCCTTGACACCCCATAGCCGGGATGGCAGAATGAACATAACAGTCGGTAGTTACTACCGGTCAATAGCCTTTTTACATTTTTCGGAGAAATTTATGTACTCAATGAAAGAAGCGTGCAGAATGACGAACATGAACTATGAGAACTTGAAGTTCTACTGCAATGAAGGGCTGGTTCCTAATGTCAAGAGGGACAAGAACAACTACAGAGTATTCAGCGACAACGACATCAAATGGATTCAGAGTCTTGGATGCCTCAAGCGCTGTGGGATGACCATAAACGAGATGAAGGAATATCTTAAGCTATGCCTCAAGGGAGAGGGCTCAATCCCTGAAAGAAAGATAATACTTGAAAAGAAAAGAGAAGCGCTTCTGAAAGCAAAGAAGGAGATAGACGATTCTCTCGCATTCATCGATTGGAAGGAGAATTTCTACTCTGATGTACTCTCGGGAAAAACAAAGTATTACAGTAACCTCATTTCAACCTGACACAGAGCGTGCCGATACCCCTGCTATTCAAAGCGGAACGCTGTCCATATAACAGGCGTCGAGAGAAATCAATTTGGTTTTCCCAGACTTCCCGGCTATCAACAGACGAATCTTTATCTCATGATACTACTCCGTACGCATCAAGATAAACACGGAAGAATACACTTCTGTCCTTGAGAAGCTCCAATATCGTTCCATCCTTTAGAAAGGGTTTCATATCGTAAAGTCTCTTCTCTCCATTATCAAATGTGAGAAGCAAAGTAAAATTGTCGTTCGAGACAACACTGATAATCTTTCTTCTCCCGGAGGCGTAATATTCCGCTGTTAAAGCTATCTAATTTTGTCTCTTAATTGCTAAGTAGATTTGTCCATTTTGCTTGAACCCCCT
>CAVHPV010000029.1:0-27245 GCA_963638045.1 Faecalibacterium sp. CAG:74
AAATGCGATAGACGTTGTATTTTTATTCACTAAAATTTTGTTTTACAAAAACCTCGAAGGAGAAGTATTCTCCTTCATCATTTTTATCGTAAGAAGAAAAAACTGACATAGACAGCATTAGGTGAGAGGCTGGATGTCCCCAAACAGTATGTCTCAGATATGGAGCACGAAAGGAGAACGATATCGAAGGAGATGGCCAAGAGAATAGCCGTTGCTCTTGTCACACTTTTCATATGAAACTCGTACAATCAGATTAAAACTCACTCCGAATTTGTTATTTTTAGTTGAAAACTCGCTCCGAATTTGTTATTTTTTAACAGTAAACTCGCTATGAGTTTGTTATTGAGAATAGAAGAGATGTATCTTAAGAGAAGAATAGACAAGCAATTAGATGAATGGCTCAGAAATGATGCAACAACTCCTGCTCTTATTGTGGGAATACGTCAATGCGGCAAGACGGAGTCTGTCCGGGAGTTTGCCCGGAAGCACAATCTTGACCTCTTTGAACTGAATTTCTGGTCAAACAGCGAGCTGTGCTTTGATTTCGACGGCAGTCTGGAAGTTGATGACTTAGTATCAAATATTTCATTACGATTCCCCGGTAGAACTGTCAGCCGGGAAAAGACACTCTTCTTCTTTGATGAGATACAGGACTGTCCGAGGGCACGGCTGGCCTTCAAGAATTTCAAGAATGACGGACGATATAAGGTAGTGGGGAGTGGATCATACCTCGGCATAAACGGGTATGTAATCGGAGATACAACGCCGGCTCCGACAGGATGCGAGAACGTCTTTCACATGAAGACGATGGATTTTGAAGAGTTTCTATGGGCGGTTGGGTACAGCGAAGAACAGGTTGATAAGCTCTGCGGTTATTTTGAACGAAAAGAACCCGTTCCTTTAAGCAATCATAACTTGTACCGGTCCATCTTTTTAAAGTATGCATGTATCGGAGGCTTTCCAAGGGTTGTCAGTAAGTATCTGGAGACCCGTAGAATTGTTGATGCTTTCCAATTGATGAGCAGTATTGTCTTCGATATGAAAAGTGATTTTGGAAGAAGACGGGACAAGAATGGTAATCCTGTTTTCAATGCTCAGGAAGTGTTACGTATACAGAGTGTATATGACCTTATTCCGACCTTTCTTGCAAAAGACAATAAACGCTTCATAGTCTCTAAGGTTTCTGGCGGTTACTATGTTCGTAATGATGCCATTGAATATCTCAGACAGGCCCATATAGTTTCAAAGGTACATAATGTCGCAGTTCCTTCTCTGCCACTTGCGGGAGAGAGAATAGAAGCACAGTTCAAGCTCTTTCCTGAAGATATCGGCATCGTGACATCGATGTATGGAATAGATACAGTTGCCGCCATGAACAGAGGTGAACTCGGGCAGGGAAAGGGTGCACTCTACGAAGCCATAGTATTCGACTCTCTCAACAAGGCGGGGATAGATACATACTATTTTGCAAAGGAAAGCGGATTGGAAGTAGATTTTGTCGTTTCCTATGGAGGCATTGCAACACTGATAGAGGCCAAAGCCAGGACAGGTAATGCGAAATCAAGCAGAACCATTATGAACCACCCTGAGCATTATGGAAAAACAAGATTAATCAAAATAGGAGACTATAATATCAGCGAAGAAGGAGATGTTATCACCATACCGCATTATCTAACGTTTGTATTGGGGAAAAGCTGTTATGATTTCTAGCTCTGGGGACAATCGTATGAAGGATAATCCTCAAAGGAGTCAGGATCTCAAATTCCCTGCCTATCTCAGGAATGACATTCTCTCTGTCTCAGTTAAATCTGCGATCTTAACTCCTTTCCCTTTTGCATATTTCATCAGACCTCTCAAGTCCATTGTCTTTGTCGTCTGACTCAGTAAAATCTTCATGGACAGCTCTTTCAAGGACGTTCTATACATCTTCATCTGTCCATTCATAGTCATAAACCTTCATTATCTTTTGTGCATTTTTCTTCATTAATTGCAAATTGATATATGTGGATCACTTCAATATACTCAGCGTTGAATACCTCTACATAATGGTCAAGTAGTTCTCTGTTTGCTACAAAACCACACATGAGACTGTTATGTTCGGATTAAACGGTTCTATATCTCTTTATATAATAATAAATTATAAGAGATGATAAGGCTGTTTTACTCTTCTTCGGAGATCTTTTTTTGTCTGTATATATCGATAGGGCGTTTTTTTACATCAACCCAGCTTGTCCATCCGTCAACAGCTCCTCCAATAACTACGTTGCCAGCAAAACTTGGGGTGCATTTACCTAGCACAATATCTTCTTGTAGCACACACTGCTCATCAAGATTGAGTGAGGCCCTAATTCCTTTGGCTTTGCTACTTCCTCCTCTGCCTTCAACAGAGCTAAGCTTGCTGCCTTTCAATAGGGTCCAGGATCCATTCTCTATAACTGCGGTGGCATTAACAACAGCGCCTTTCTTTTTCCTTTCAAATACATACCTGCCATCTGGAATAAGCTGGCTCATTGCACTTTCCGTTGCTTCTTCAAAGATTTCTTCTTTCTTTTCTTGCTTTGGATATACAACAGTTCCGTCGAACGAAGAGAGAAGTTGAATAGCAATATTGACATCTAATGCAAATAACTCCGTATTTCCAACCTGGCTTTTTTCGAAGATTGTATGAAGCAGCGTTTCTTTCTCATCATAGTCATCAACTTCAATGGCAAAGATGCGCTTTAGGGCAGTGACATTCCGATAGCCGTTGTTTTCAAGAATATTCATCCTCTGCTCATATTTGTCTGAGCCTGTCTTGCCTATTTTTATCAGTCCATCGACTGCTGTTGTCATTATGTAAATTATACCTTTTGCCATGAGTTGTACCTTTAATCAAGTTTACTATCTAATGGAAGTATCTGTACAGTACTTCTTATATCTTTGCTCAAAAGGTTATGGCGATTGCATATAGAATGAAGATGTCATGACTCTCTGAACCTCTCAATAAACAATCAACTGTTGTATTATCTTGAAGGATGGACACTTTTTCAGCTAAATTATCTTGAAAAAAGGACATAATTCTCTCAAAATTATCTTGAAGGATGGACAATTTCATGATTTTCAGAAGGAAGGCAACAGCCCAGCTCAAAGAATGGAAAGAAACGTATAATGGTAAATATGCTGCTTTGCTTGAGGGGGCAAGGCGCGTAGGTAAGTCAACCATTGCCGAAGAATTTGCAAAAGCAGAGTACAAAAGCTACATTAAAGTTGATTTTGCAAACATATCAGATGATCTCCTGGAGGTATTCTCATCAATCTCCACGCTTGATGTCTTTTTCTTCCGCCTTCAGGCCGTTACGGGCATAACTCTCCATAACAGGGAGTCAGTAATCATATTCGATGAGATTCAGTTGCAGCCGAAAGTTCGACAGGCTGTCAAATATCTGGTTAAAGACGGGCGTTATGATTACATTGAAACCGGTTCTCTGCTTTCAATCAAGAAAAACGTCTCTGGGATTGTTATTCCATCGGAAGAGTATAAAATTCCCGTCAATTCGATGGATTATGAGGAATTTGTCTGGGCTACCGGGAAAAACAATTATTCCCTTTTGAGAGAGGCTTTCAGCATAGGAAAACCCCTTGGGCAAGCTGTCAACAGAAGTTTCATGTATGATTACCGGGTATATATGATGGTAGGTGGAATGCCACAGGCTGTTGAAGCATATATCGAGAAGCTTCCTCCAAAGGAGATTGATATCATTAAGAGGATGATTATCAGTCTCTATGAGGAAGACTTTTACAAGATTGACCCTTCAGGAAAGATTTCCATGATGTACAACTCTATTCCTGCACAGCTGGCACGTAATTCAAAGCGGTATTCAATAACATTTGCCATCAACAAGAAACACAGGATGTCTGACTATGAACTTCTATGTGAGCTTCTGAATTCCAGAACGGTATTGCCATGTTTTAACTGTCTTGATCCTACGGTTTCATTCCCGCAGGGGAAGGTGCTGGATAAGTTTAAACTGTATTTATCTGATACGGGTTTATTTGTGTCGCTGCTGTTGAAGACAGGAAGAATGATAGATACTGCACTTTATGCAAAACTTCTCTCCGACAAGCTTCCTGCTAATCTCGGGTATCTATACGAGAATGCCGTAGCTCAGACAATTACAGCATGCGGAAGAGATTTGTATTATATGACATGGTCGAAGGAGAACAGCACTCATGCCTATGAGATCGATTTTCTTATTTCGTGTGGGACGAAAACTATCCCGATTGAAGTGAAGAGCTCTAGAGTAAAGGAACATTCGTCGATTGATGCCTTTGTTGGAAAGTATCATTCAGTTGTCTCTACTCCTTATATTTTCAGCCAGAAGGATATCGGGAAAGATGGACAGATTCACTTGTGCCCATTTTATCTCAGTTCATTTGTGCTTGAGTGATTTTTTGTCTCGTTGTATATGGAGAAAAATACCATAGTAAGATACAATGTCCAATCAGGGACCAGATTAAACGGTTTATATACTGAAAAACAAAGGTTATCAGATGGACATAGAGGACATATCACAAAGGGGGAAATGTTGTCTTACTCTCCGCGACTTTCTCGGGGAGGACGGGCGGTATTTGCTGGAAGTTGACAATGCCGGGGAGAAGAATACGGTGACCACTGCATTCTTTGATACAGACTTCTTCATTGAGAACTTTACTTATTCCGGTGATGACCTCGGAGCCTCTGTCTTTGGTGATACAACGCTTTTCAAGTTATGGGCTCCGACTGCATGGAAAGTCACTCTCAATCTTTTTAAGGAAGGGAGCCTCTGCTCTCCATATATGTCCACACCGATGGAGAGAGAGTCACATGGTATCTGGAGTGTGAGCGAGAAGTGCGGAAGTGGAACTTACTATACATATACGATAACAAATGCTCTTGGTGAAAAAGAGGCTGTTGACCCATATGCAAAGGCTCTCGGGGTCAATGGTGACAGGGGAATGGTGATTGACCTGGCCGGGACGGATCCGGATGGCTTCGAAAACGATGGCTTTATAAAGACTGTCTCGGATTACTCTGATGCTGTTATCTGGGAGACCCATGTAAGAGATTTCTCAATCAAAAATGAAGAAAGTGACTATAAGGGGAAGTTTCTGGCATTCACTGAGCGGGGTCTTGAAAATTCAAGCGGAATCCCGACGGGTGTTGACTATCTTATCGAACTTGGGATTACCCATGTGCAACTCCTTCCTGTTTTTGATTATGCGACAATAAATGAGACGACTTTAAACGGTCAGTACAATTGGGGATATGACCCGAAGAATTACAATGCTCCGGAGGGAAGTTATTCCACAGACCCTTACCATGGAGAAGTGAGAATCAGGGAGTTCAAACAGGCCGTGCAATCCCTTCACAGAAGTGGCATCGGGGTTGTTATGGATGTTGTATATAATCATACATACAGTACAGACTCCTCTTTTGAGAGAATAGTCCCTTACTATTACTACCGTTATAACCAGGATGGTACCTACTCCAACGGAAGTGGATGCGGTAATGAGACAGCATCTAACAGGACAATGTTCAGAAAGTTCATGGTAGACAGTCTCCTTTATTGGGCTTCTGAATATCACATTGACGGATTCAGATTTGACCTGATGGGTGTTCATGATCTTGAAACCATGACTCAGATAGAAAATGCTCTCCATAATCTCAACCCGGTTTGTCTTATCTACGGTGAAGGCTGGACAGGTGGTTCATGTGCGTACGATTCTTCTCTTCTTGCGGGGCAGTCTAACATTTCCAGACTTACAGCCTCTCCTGGGGCCGCGGGTGCTGTAGCCGTCTTCAATGATACTATCAGAGACGGTCTCAAGGGTAGTGTCTTCACCCTTTCGGGTAAGGGATATATAAATGGAGACTGCTCACGCATGAATGCTGAGAAGGTTGCCATGGGAATACGGGGAGAGTCTGTATATGGCTCACGCGGCCATATGGTTGTGAATTACATGTCGGCACATGACAACAATACCCTTTGGGACAAATTGACCCTGTCCAACCCCGGTGCGACAAAGGAAGAGCTTCTTACGATGAACAGGCTGGGGGTTGCAATAATCATGATCAGTAATGGTATGCCATTTATGCTCTCCGGTGAGGAGGTTCTCAGGACCAAGCATGGTGACGGCAACAGTTACAAGTCTCCTGATACAACGAATAACTTCGATTGGAACAAAATCGAAAAGGATTCGGATGAGGAGAAGATGTTCTTCTGGTATAAGAACCTGATGGGGATGAGAAAACGCTATCACTGGCTTAGAAACAGTGATGTCAGGACGGCAGTCTGGGATAATAATTCGATTTTTGTTACATATGTTGTTGATAACGAAATACAAGGCATAGCAATTATTAACCCGACTTGCGAGACCTTCCTGGGAACACTACCAGATGGGGAGTGGAAAGTAATCCTTGAGGGAGAGGAGTTCCTCTACGAAAAGGAGACTGTCTCTGTCTGTATCTCTGTTCCGGCCAGAGGAATCGTCGTGCTTACAAAATAACAGCAGAGCATCCTCTAAAAGTATGTAATGACTGTACAATGGAATGGTGAATATAAAGAAAAGGGTCTAAGATGAATTTATGGGATTAAGACTCTTCGGAAAAAGAAAGGGAAGTAGACTCAGCGAGAAGGAAAAGTCTGATGCTTCCTCCATTGCACTCTCCATTCAGGAGGAGAGAGAGAAGAATTACAGCGTGGACGATGTTATCTTGGCTGAGGAGAAGGCTGAGAAATATTATAAGGGAAAGAAAGCTCTGGAGAAAATTTGGGATAAAATCCAGGTTCTGTTCTTCATTGCAAGACATCCCAAAGTCTGGGGCCTGTCTGTTGCTGTCCCGGCCTCTGTTGCTGTGCTCTATCTTGTCCTTCCTGTTGATGCTATTCCCGATATGATAGCTGGCTTGGGCCTCCTTGATGATATTTTTGTCATTACAACTGCGATTGGAACCATTGTGAAGGCTGTTTCTACATACTCGGGAGAGAAGCTTCTTGAAATAAGAAGTCTCTGCCCGGAGAATATCCTCCCGGCCTTTGATGAGATGTTCAGAGTCCAAATGAAGGATAAAAATGAAAAAAGTGTGAAAGAAACGGCAGAGACAGAAAATACTGTTGAGAAGGCTGTCGGAAATATTGAGAAGGGGCTTAGGGGTGCAAAGAGGTTTATCTCGTCTCTCAGCTCAAGACTCGAAGAGAAGGCTGTTGTAAACCCCATAATCAAATCGTCAAAACTGTATAGAGCCGTTAATAAAGCACATGTCTACTCTGAGGCTGTGGTGATGGAGGGAGAAAAGATAGCACTCAGGACTCTTGAAGAATATCTTAACATTTCACTTCTGAAGAAATGGATCAAAAGCCTCATCAGCATGATAATGTTTGCCCTCTCTCTTCTCTTTTTCAGCATGCAGGATTCCTCAGTCTTTTTCCTGATACTTTCTGCCTTGTGCATGCTCTTTTCCTATACTTTCTTCATTGTCTCCTGTATAAAGTCCGTTCCACGTATATTCTATTTTATCAATGGATACATAAAAGGCGGCCTTGAGGAGGCTGTTGTCGCTGCTGTCTTTAAAAATGCAGAGGATGACAGAGGATTGAAGGAGGCGCTTGTAAAATGCGGGGTAAAGAGAGTGACGAAGGACAGAGCACTCATTTCACTGCTATTGAAGAATTTCGGGAAGTCTCTCCTTTCCTTTCTCATCAAGATGCTCTTGATAATTGTCGCATTCTTTGCTCTTAAGAAGGTTGTCCTTTTCTCTTCCGGACTCCATTCATCTATGGAGCTCCTGTTTGCACCTCTTGTTGAAATCTTTTATATTTGCTCAGGAGAATGAAATGAAAAAGCTTCTTGTACTACTTTCGGCCCTGTTGTTTCTTATGCTCAATTTTTCCTGTTCCACGATTGCGGACAGCTCACCGGACGAGGTTGTAACTGCTGAGACAGTGATTGTTGTGGATAATACTGAAACAGCAATTGGTGACATTCTTCCCCAAGAGGAGCATACGGCTGAAATTGAAGTGGAAGCAGATCATAAGGAGACTCCATTTGATGAATCGGCAGAGACAGAAACAGAGATAGTCGCTGAAGAGGTAGAGAATGCCGTTCCTGTTGAAGCTGTTGATAAATCTTATGAAGAGGGAAATCCCGTAACAGAAGGAGAGGAAGAAACTTTTGAAGAGGAAAATACTCCTGCTGTAACAGAAAATGGTACGGAAGCTGAAGTCGAATCCACTGAGGAGCTACCTTTTCAGGAGGTGCAGACTGCCATTGACAATCCTCCCGAGGCTTTTGTAGACGAGGATAAGAATGAGATTATGCCTCCCGCGGAAGGTGACAATCGTCAAGCTGAAAAGGAAACAGTGCACGAAGATATTGCTTTCATGGAAGTTGCCCCTTCATCTTCGGGAAGATCAGGCCTTGAGTATTTCCTTTTAGGACTATGCATTCTTATATTCATTCTCATCATAGTACTTTTGATCATCATAATCAGAAAACCTGAGTGGTATAAGAAAAAAAATAAGTAAAATTTATGCCAAATGGGGGAGCTATCTGAAAAAGAGCCTTCCGGTATGGAAAGCCCTTATATCAATAATCTTCAAGGAGAACAAGACAGTCTTCGCTTCCAGGAGTTGAGAATACATCCTCTGTTTTCCCCTCTCTTATAATCCGTCCGTCTTTCATGACGTATAGGCGCGTACACATTCTTCTGACCTCCCGGGCAGAATGGGTGACAAGGATTGCCTCCTTACCGATGCTTTTGAGAAGTGAGAGAAGTTCAGTCTGGAGACTTCTCCTCAGGAATGCGTCGAGTGCAGAAAACGGCTCGTCGAGAAGTAGAAGATCCGGTTCGCTGACAATAATCCTGGCCAATGCTACACGCTGAGCCTGTCCTCCGGAGAGCTGAGACGGCAGTCTGTTCTCAAGGCCTTCAAGGTGCAGGAGTTTTACAGCCTCATCAAATTTTTCTTTCTTTTTCTCTTTATCCTTTTCTTTGATAAGGCCGCACATTATGTTCTTTTTTACTGTCATGGCAGGAAAAAGTGCATAATTCTGGAACAGGTACCCAACCTTTCTGTCCTGGGGTCGAATGTTGATTTTCTTTCTGCTGTCAAAAAGAACCCTGTCATCAAGTGCAATGTAGCCCTCGTCAGGGGTGACAATCCCCGCAATACATTTGAGGGTCATACTTTTTCCGGACCCGCTGGAGCCCAGAAATCCGGTAATCAGATCTTCCGTTTCAAAGGAGGATTGGAGATTAAATGACCCGAAGTCTTTCTTTATGTTGACCGTCAGCTTCATTTTCTTTTCCTCCCTTTTCTGTCTTTGTTCTCAAGGAGGTTTACGGCAAGAAGGACTACAGTCGATATCGCCACATTAATCAGAACCCAGATGTAAGCCTCTTTTTCATTGTTGGTTCTCCACAATTGGTAGACTGTGGTTGAAATTGTAGCTGTTTTCCCCGGAGTGTAGCCGATGAGCATGCTTGTGGCACCATACTCTCCGAGAGCACGGGCAAATGCCAGAACAACACCGGCAAGAATTCCCTGTTTGCATGTGGGGATTTTTATTCTCCAGAAGATGAAGCTGTTGCTGAGTCCCAGGGTTTTCCCTGCCTCGGCAAGGGTGTTATCGAAAGCCTCAAATGCTCCTCGTGTTGTTCTGTACATGAGGGGAAAGGCAACAACGGTAGCTGCAACTATTCCTCCGTACCATGTCATGACAAATTTAATCCCGAACTTTCCAAGAAACTGTCCAAGCGGTGTCTTTACTCCGAAAATCAAAATAAGGAAGAAACCCACGACGGTCGGTGGAAGAACAAGAGGCAGAGTCAGAAACACATCAAGAATACCCTTCACGACAGGATGCATTTTTGCAACGACATGAGCAAGGAAGATGCCCAGGAAGAAGACTATTATTGATGTATAGAACGCAATTCTAAGTGAATTGAAAAAAGGATACCAGTCCATAAGCTTATTGTTTTAAAAAAAGACTGGAGGGCCTGAGCCCTCCACAGCCTTTTATTAGAGAGCACTTGCAAAGCCGACAGATGCGAATACTGTCATAGCTTCATCGGTCTTGAGGTAATCAAGGAATGCGTTAGCAGCCTCTGCTCTCTTGCTTCCTGAAAGAACAGCTGCCGGATAGATTACTCTGCCGCCTGTCATCTCGCTTGTGGCTGTATCGACAACCTGGAGACCTGCTGAATAAGCATCGGTAGCATAGATGATTCCACAGTCGACGGATTGCTGGCTGACCTGAGTTGTGACTTCTTTCACATTTGTACCATATGTGAGACAGCCGGCATTTGCAATCTCAGCCTCGTCGATTCCGTAGTAAGCGAAGATCTTCTGTGTGTACTGTCCGACAGGAACGTCTGAGTTGCCAATAGCAAGGAACACGTTATGAGCCTTCAGAAGCTGGGCAAGCTGGTCAAAACTTTCGATTCCCTTTGGGTTACCTGCAGGAACAGCAAGAGCTGTTTTGTTCTCAAGGAGGTCAACCATTGTTGCCTTATCGATCATCCCCAGTTCGTTGAGAGCGTTCATCTGCTTCTTTGCGGCAGAGAGGAAGATGTCGCACTCTGCGCCCTGCTCAATCTGTGTCTTGAGTGTTCCGCTTGAGTCGAAGTTATATGTGATTGTCACATTCGGGTTAGCTGCTTCGTACATACCTTTGATGGTTGTAAGTGTTTCAGTCATTGATGCTGCGGCAAAAACGATAATCTCAGTCTTTTCTGCAGTCTTTGTTGTTGCTTCTGCAGCACCCTGTGCAAATACACCTGTGAGGGCAAGTGTCACGATAAGAAGTAATGATAGGAACTTCTTCATTTTATTTCCTCCGAATAATTTATTTATCAAGTTTTTCACCCCTCAGGAGGCCGAGCCCGTGAGGGAGTGCTTCTATGATCACATCAAGTGCCTCCCTGACTGCCTTCGGGCTGCCGGGAAGGTTAACGATAAGAGTGGAGTTTCTTATGACGGAAACACCACGTGAGAGCATTGCATGGGGAGTTTTAGTGAGACTGTATGCGCGGATAGCCTCACTGAGCCCCGGTGCATTTCTTGTAGCCACACTCAATGTGGCTTCCGGGGTTACGTCCCTCGGAGCAAAACCGGTACCTCCGGTAGTTAGGATCAGATCCATGTGCTCCATATCAGAGAGTCTGACAAGTGTCTCTTCAAGCTTCTCCCTGTCATCGGGAAGCAGAATGTATTCTGGTGTCGGGTATCCTGTTTCTGTCAGGTATTCGATAATGGCAGGGCCGGATAAATCTTCTCTCTCATTGTTGTATGACCTGTCGGAAAGTGTTATGACAGCGATGCGGAAATTCTTCTCTTCCATCATATTCCCCTCCCGAAAGTACAGAACGGGAAATGACAAGGCTTGCATCCGAGACATAAACCTCCGTGTCCAAGGCCCGAAAGATATTCCGCTGTCACAGGCACATCTGCCATGATGCGGGGAAGGACAAGATCAAAGACAGTACGTCCGGCATACATTACACATCCGGGAAGTCCAACTACCGGCCTGCCGTCTTCAAGATAGGACATGAGAAACATAGCTCCGGGAAGGACAGGTGCACCGTACGAGACTATCTTTGCACCACTTTCTCTGATGGCAAGAGGTGTTTTGTCATCCGGGTCGACACTCATACCTCCGGTACAGATAATCATCTCAATGTCTTTGTTGTCAATCATTGCTTTTATGGCACTTTTTATATGTTCCGGGTCATCATCAGATATTGTGTGGGCAATCATTTTGGAGTTGAATTCGCTCATCTTGCCTTCGATTACTGGAGTAAATGTATCCTCTATCCTCTTGTTGAAGACTTCATTGCCGGTTGTTACGACACCATATTTTTTTGCTTTGAAAGGGATGATATCCAGAAGTGGCTCCGGGCCGACAGCGTCCTTTGCTTTTTCCATCTTCTCCTTCTCGATGACAAGTGGGATTATTCTGGTTCCACAGAGTTTCTGGCCTTTCTCAACCCGTATTCCGGAGGGAATGGTTGCTATCATCATCTCTCCCAGGGAGTTGATCTTTCTCAGCCTCTCGATATCGGCTGTGAAGAAGCCGCACTCGTCGGCAATGAGCTCGATCTTTCCTTCCTTGACCTCTGTCGGATGCATGTGCCTTCCTTGACAGATTTCCCTCAGGATATCGGCTGCATCGTTCTCGTGGAGCATCCCCGGGTCATTTTCCCAGACATAGAGGTGATCTTTCCCTACAGAAAGAAGAACGGGAATATCCTCCTCGCGGACTATATGTCCTTTTCTGAATACGGCATCCTTGGTGACGCCTTTAATAATCTGGGTAATATCGTGGGCCAATACGGTTCCGACCGCTGATCTAGTATCTATAAGTTTCATAAGTCAAAAATAATCAGTGGCCACTGTTTTTCAATTCCGGGATAAAAAATGAATTCACAAAACAGCCGACCACTTTGTCCTTTATCTCCCATGCTCCAAGTTCGGACTGACTTGAACCAGGCCTAATTCAGATTCTGTTTGCAAGTTGTTGAATGGAAGCCTGCCACCATTATCATTAGATTAAGATAATGGTAGTTGATTGATGGTTGAAAATCAAGCGTTATATTTTCGTAAACAATACGAATCTGTGTCAGTCCCGGATGAAAATATTAACATAAAGTAGTGATTAAATTTAAAAAAATTAATAATATGTGGTGGCGCTGTAAGTTAGCGTTGCATTAATTATTCTGGTAACAAGGAGAAAAATTATGGATATCGATTTGAAAGCCTATGGTATCACAGGAACAAAAGAAGTTGTCTACAATCCTTCCTACGAAATGTTATTCGAAGAAGAGACCAAAGAGAGCCTCACAGGTTATGAAAAGGGCCAGGTAACTGAGCTCGGTGCTGTCAATGTTATGACAGGTATCTACACTGGTCGTTCACCTAAGGACAAGTACATTGTCATGGATGAGAACTCCAAGGACACAGTATGGTGGACTACTGACGGCTACAAGAATGACAACCACCCTGCAAGCCAGGAAGCATGGAAAGCAGTAAAGGAGCTTGCTCTTAAAGAACTCTCCAACAAGAGACTTTTCGTTGTTGATGCATATTGCGGTGCAAACAAAGACACAAGAATGGCTATCCGCTTCATTATGGAAGTCGCATGGCAGGCACACTTTGTAAGAAACATGTTCATCAAGCCAAGTGCAGAGGAACTCAAGAGCTTCAAGCCTGACTTTGTTGTTTACACAGCTTCAAAAGCTAAGGTTGAGAACTACAAGGAGCTTGGACTCAACAGCGAGACAGCTGTCATGTTCAACATTACATCACGCGAGCAGGTTATCATCAACACATGGTACGGTGGAGAGATGAAGAAGGGTATGTTCTCAATGATGAACTACTACCTCCCTCTCAAGGGCATCGCATCGATGCACTGTTCTGCAAACACAGACATGAATGGTGAGAACACAGCTATATTCTTCGGTCTTTCTGGTACAGGTAAGACAACACTCTCAACAGACCCGAAGAGACTTCTCATCGGCGATGATGAGCACGGTTGGGACGACAACGGAGTATTCAACTTCGAGGGCGGATGCTATGCAAAGGTCATTAACCTCGACAAGGAGAGCGAGCCGGACATCTACAACGCAATCAGAAGAGATGCCCTTCTTGAGAACGTAACAGTCGACAAGGATGGAAAGATTGACTTTGCAGATAAGTCTGTCACAGAGAACACACGTGTCTCTTACCCGATTGACCACATTGAGAAGATTGTAAAGCCTATCTCTCACGGCCCTGCTGCAAAGAATGTCATCTTCCTCTCAGCTGATGCATTCGGTGTTCTTCCTCCGGTTTCCATCCTGACACCCGAGCAGACAAAGTACTACTTCCTTTCCGGCTTCACAGCTAAGCTAGCCGGCACAGAGAGAGGAATTACCGAGCCTACTCCGACATTCTCAGCTTGTTTCGGCCAGGCATTCCTTGAACTGCCTCCTACAAAGTATGCTGAAGAGCTTGTCAAGAAAATGGAAAAGAGCGGAGCTAAGGCTTACCTCGTGAATACCGGCTGGAACGGAACCGGAAAGAGAATCTCCATCAAGGACACAAGAGGTATCATCGATGCTATCCTTTCTGGTGCTATCCTCACTGCTCCTACAAAGAAGATTCCTTACTTCAACTTCGAAGTCCCGACAGTTCTCCCGGGAGTTGATCCAGCTATCCTTGATCCTAGAGATACATATAAGGATGCAGCTGACTGGGAAGCAAAGGCAAAGGATCTTTCTCAGAGATTCATCAAAAACTTTGCCAAGTATGAGACAAATGCAGAGGGTAAGGCACTTGTTGCTGCAGGTCCTCAGCTCTGATTCTGTCTACGACATTTTTCAAGGCAACCTCGAAAGGGGTTGCTTTTTGAATGAGCTCTCCCTTCTAAGATAGTTGAAACTAACTTCTAATCATATTATCTTCTAACTGTTCCAGGAGGATAAAATGTACGAGACAAAAGCAAATATAGACGGGATGATGTGCTCGATGTGCCTAAGCCATGTCAATGACTGTATAAGGAACTCGTTTAAAGTAAAGAGCGTTAAGGCAACCCTTAAAAACAACGGTGAAACGACAATATTGAGTGAGGAGCCGATTGATAAGGAGAAACTCAAGGAGGCTCTCGGTAAACTCGGCTACAGATTGACAAGTTTCTCGTCCCATCAAGCAGAGGAGAAGAAGGGGCTTTTCAGCTTCTTGAAGAAGTGAAAGAGGACTTATCTTTTTCCATTGCAGCCATCAGGATTTCAATTGCCTTTTTGTCCACTTCAAGAGAGGATCTATCAAGAGGCGGGAAGTGTACAAAGAGTGCCTTGTTGCCACCAAGAAGTGAGTGGTAGTAGATATTGTTGCATACATAGCGACCCGGGTCCTTTGAGACTTCAGCTGGAATTGAATGTTTTCTGAGGGCGTCAACAAGATTTGGAACATCAAACGGGGATGTAAGTACATTCCCCCCGCTTGGGGATATCTGATTACCGGAGAAAAGGCATCCGGCATTGTCTGCTATTGCTGCCCTTTTATCGTTGTATGCAAATTGTTCTATTGTTATTGTCTTTCTTGAGGCTGCAAGTCCCATGTGGATGAAAAGATCTCCGTGTATATCTTTTATCCTTTCCCAACAGCTGTCATATTCAACAGGGAGAATGACAGAAAGAATATCTTTTCTTCCGCTGAAGGAAGTGGCAATGAGCTCTGTCGGGTTGACTGTATTGTCACCAAAGACGGAAAAACCGGTAAGTATAGTCTTCATGCTGCCATTATTGCACATTATGGGGGTGTATCGAAGAGGAAAGTGAGTTCTCCGGACTGTCACCGTATCAATGAGGAATCTTTCACCAATGTTTACATTTTTCCGATTCGCCCTTCTGTCTTATAAAGATTAACGAAACAAGCTGATGTGTGTTATCCTTTCAACATGAAAGACGGTTTTATTAAAGTTGCTGCGGTTTCGCCATCATTGAAGGTTGGTAATACAGAATATAATTCGGATGAGATCATAAGACATATAGCTGAAGCGGTGGAAAAGCATGTGAAGGTGCTTGTTTTTCCGGAAATGTCTATAACGGGATATACGTGTGCCGACCTCTTCTTCCAGCGTACGCTTCTGGATGGCGCAACAGAGGCTCTCCGGAGGATTGTTGCCTCGACAGCCGACAGTGATATCCTGGTATTTGTAGGCTATCCGCTTCAATACGGTGGAAAACTTTTCAATACAGCTGTTGCAATTCAGAAGGGGAAGGTCCTTGCATTTATTTCAAAGAAGAATCTTCCGACCTATGCAGAGTTCTACGAGACAAGGTGGTTTACACCGTGCCCAGAGGAGAACATCATTCTCGACACCGAGTGGGGTGAGGTGAGGTTCGGCAATAAAATTATTCTTGACGCTTCATCCCCGTCTTCACTCCGTATCGGGGCTGAAATCTGTGAGGATCTCTGGGTTGCGGATCCCCCGTCAACGCATCTTTCCCTTGCAGGTGCTACTCTCATAGTGAACCTCAGTGCCTCCGATGAACTAACAGGCAAGGAGGAATACCGAAAGAACCTCGTCACTAATCAGAGTGCCCGAACTCTTTCTGCATATATTTATTCGGATGCCTCTGAAGGGGAATCAACTACAGACATGGTCTTTACGGGCTCAAACATAGTAAGTGAGGATGGCATAATACTTGCTTCCCGCTCCTACAGTCTGGGCGAACTTCTCATAACCGAGATAGATACCGATAAACTTGAAACTGAGAGGGAGAAACGTAATACATTCCCGCTGAGAGACAGCGAATATGATTATATCCCGATTTTCTTTGATGAGGAGAAGACTGAGCTGACCCGTTTTATTGACCCACATCCTTTCATTCCATCCGATGCAGAGAGTAAACTCAAGCGCTGTGAGAAGGTTCTCCTCCTTCAGTCACTGGGACTGAAGAGAAGACTTGAACATACCCATTCAGATAAGGTTGTAATCGGGCTCTCCGGAGGTCTTGACAGCACGCTTGCCCTCCTTGTCACAGTCAGGGCATTTGACAGTCTTGCCATCAGCAGAAAGAACATAAAGGCGATCACAATGCCCTGCTTTGGAACAACAAAGAGGACAAGGAGCAATGCGGAGAAGCTTGCCGTTGCACTCGGAGTTGACTTCATTACTGTTGATATCACAGAGAGCGTGAAGAGCCACTTCAGGGATATAGGGCAGAGTCTTGATGATTATTCAATTACGTACGAGAACGGGCAGGCCAGGGAGCGCACCCAGGTTCTCATGGACTGGGCAAATAAAATCGGTGCACTTGTAGTCGGGACGGGGGACCTGTCCGAGCTCGCACTCGGATGGGCTACATACAACGGCGACCACATGTCGATGTATGGTGTCAACGCTGGAGTTCCTAAAACCCTTGTGAGAAGTCTTGTTGAATATTGGGCGGACAATGAAGCCGATTCGGAGTGCATGAGTATCCTGCATGACATATTGCTGACACCTGTTTCACCTGAACTTATTCCTGGTAAGGACGGTTCAATCGACCAGGTGACAGAAGATATTGTGGGGCCGTATGAACTTCATGATTTCTTCCTTTATTGTATTGTCAGGCAGTCATTCGGAGCAGGAAAGACCCTTCGACTGGCCGAGTATGCCTTCAGGGATACATATGACTGTGAGACTGTCTATAGATGGCTCAGAACATTCATAAGACGATTCTTCTCTCAGCAATTTAAGCGCAGCTGCCTCCCTGACGGTCCGAAGGTTGGAGCTGTCACTCTTTCCCCGCGTTCTGACTGGAGAATGCCTTCTGACTCTGATAGTTCTATATGGATTAAGGAGTTAGATAGTACATATTATGAAGAAAATAAGAAGATTTGATTTTTCATATTGATGTGTAACCTTTTTCCTGTATAGATTGTTTATCTAATCGCAGGTCCAGAAAATGAAGAAGAAATCTCTTATTGTATTGTGTTTGCTGATTATGGCTTTATCCTCCCTTTCTGCTTCATTCATCCAGGTGGGACCGAACTATTCATTGGACTTCCCGATCGACACGGAGAGTGCAACTCCCGTGGAGTTTGACAAGATTTCATGGAATAAGTTCAAGCTTGGAGCTGACCTGCGTTTCAATATAGGTTTTTTGACTCTGGAAGAAGGCGTGGGTACTTCTTTTTCAGAGAAACTTCTTCTGGAGTCTTTTGATATATCTACACTTGCCGGCGTCAACTTTGGTTTCAAAACCAAAGCCTTCGGCGCCGGCATGATGCTTGGGGCAGGGCTGAGAATGCGGGGAACAAAGAGTGGCACTCTCTGGCTTTACAACGGTCTTGAGAAGCCATCCGCTCTTGAAGCTGTGACATCCTCTGTTTTCTTTTACAAGGGAGCACTGGATTTGACATTCGGTAAACTTGTGACAGTAAGCTTTGCCGTTACCATGCCGACAGGACAGTCAATCAACACCATGTCGTCTGTCCAGGATATCTCTGTCCTTGAGGCTCTTTCCCCGTCACTTAAGGATACAAAACTTACATTAGGAGTACTATTCAACCTGTTATGAACGAACCTGGAAAAAAGAATACCGGCTTCTTCAAGGGGCTTTTGACAGTTCTGGTCATCTCTGTTCTTGTGTTTGTGGTGATCTTCTTTTTCTTTCCTGATACTTCCTTAAAATACTTTGGTGTTGCATTTGATAGTCAGAAGGCAATTGAAAATACTGTGACTTCTCTCATGGAGAGAGTTGATTATGAGTCTGCAGAGGAGAAGAAAAAGGTTGAAGAGTATCTCTCCTCGTCTGACGGGAAAGCTTTCATCAAGAATATATCATCAGCAATCAGCGGTGGTGCTGACGGTATCAGGGAATTTGCATCTACCGACAGCTTTGCCTCTTTCGAGAAGAAAATGAAGGAGATTCTCTCTCCAGAGTCATATCAGAAGCTTGCCGACACCATCGAGGACGTATCTTCAGATCTCCTGAAAAAAATAAGGTAATTTCCACTTCCTTCCTTTTTCTCCTATAATATATGCGGAGGACGATAATGGATGGAGAACTCTTTTCAAGTGCTGACCTGGATCAGGAATTGATAGAACAGGAAAACAGGAAGAAGGAACGCGAAAGACTTGAGAAGCTCAAGTTGGAGAAGGAGAAGAAGGAAAAAGAGGAGAAAGAGAAGAGTGCACTTCATTTTGACAAGACTCTTTTTCTTCTTGATGGCTACTCGATCATATACAAGAGCTATTGGGCATTCGTCTCACGTCCTCTCACAGACAAAAATGGAAATAATATAAGTGCGTATTACGGATTCTTCCAGACACTCTTCCATATTCTCAAACAGAACAGGATGGACGGACTCGCCGTCACGATGGATGAGAGAGAGCCTACCTTCAGACATATCATGTACCCCCAGTACAAGGCCAACAGGGAGAAGGCACCGGAAGATCTCCATAAGATGGTGAATCCAATCCGGGAAACCCTTAAGAAAATGAATATCCCGGTAGTCTCAAAGTGCGGCTTTGAGGCTGACGATGTCATGGCGTCTCTTTGTCGGAGAGCGGGAGAAAACGGCTGGAAAACTGTGATTGTCTCAGGAGACAAGGATCTCTGTCAGCTCGTGAGTGAACATGTCTCGATATTGCGCCCTCCCAAGAAAAAGGGTGACAGTCATTACACTATGATGGACAGGAATGGTGTCAAAGAGGAGTATGGGGTTTATCCCGAGCAGGTAGTTGACTATCTTTCACTTCTTGGAGATGCTGCAGACAATGTTCCGGGAGTCAGCGGCATAGGTGACAAGACGGCAGTCAGACTTCTTTCAGAGTATGTCACACTGGAAGGTATATATAGACATTTGGATGCATTCTCCCCCAGGGAGAGACAGAAGCTTGAGGCAGGACGTGACGATGCGTTTCTCTCGAAAAAACTTGTTGTGCTTTCGACAGATGCCCTTGACGACAATTTTGACATGGAGAGTCTTAAATGCTCCAACTTCACTGTCTCCCGGGCTTCTGATGACTTTGAGGAGAAGAACCTCAGGTCACTTGTAATCAGAGCACGTGCCAGGAAAGATGATCCGGCTGCAGAGGATGATGGTATTCCTGTAGCAACGGAGGAAAAGAAGAGTGAGCCTTTGCTTAAAGAGAGTGAAAGATATCTTCTGGGGAAGGGAAGTTATAGGACGGTGACAACATTTGCAGAAGTGGATAAGGATTTTGAATCCATTGCAGATTTCAGAGGTGGAATCATCTCCCTTTTTCTTCTCAGTCAGGATTATCTTCCGTCCTCTCCGATTATCGGCTTAGCCTATTCCTCTGAGCCGCTTAATGCAACTTATGTCTCAATTGGACAGGATGGAATAACATTAGATGAGTTCAAAATCCTTTCCGGAAGGTATCTATCAACCGGGAAGATAAAGGTTATAGCCCATTCGGCAAAGCCCCTTATAAGAATTCTCTCGGCCAGGGGAATTGATGTTACAGTCCATTCAGACACCATGATTTCATCCTGGCTTGTATCATCAAATGATGGAGCATACAATCTCGACATATTGGTGGGAAAATATTTTTCACAGACTCTGCTTTCCATCAACGATCTCTCCTCCAGCTCTGATCTCTGTGGCGTGGATCCATCTCTCCTTGCGCGTTACTCATCCCTCAGGGCGGATTATACATACAGGCTTGAGAGAGTCATGTCACGGAGGATGACTGAGAAGGGGCTTGATGGGCTTTACAGAGATATGGAGCTTCCCCTTGTGAAGGTCCTCTCAAGAATGGAAGACGAAGGTATATACCTCTCCGATGAGAAGATAGCTGAGCTTAAAGAGACGACAGACAGGAGGGTCGGTGAGCTTGAGGGGGCAATCTATCTTCTTGCCGGCTATAAATTCAATATCAACTCGACAATGCAGCTTTCAAAGCTTCTCTATGATGAGAGAAGGCTTGAGCCGGGTAAAAAGACCATGCGGGGGTACTCGACAGACACAGAGACTCTTGAAGGCCTCAGAAAGTCCGGCGATCCTATTATCGGGTACCTTCTGGAGTACCGGCAGCTGTCAAAACTGAAGAGCACATACATAGATGTCCTTCCGACTCTCAGAGACCATAGTGGCCGTGTCCACACAACGTTTCTCCAGACAGGTACTGCGACAGGGCGGCTCTCTTCCCGCAGCCCGAATCTCCAGAACATACCGGTCCGAACGGATGAAGGCCGCATGATACGTTCCGCCTTTGTTCCCGGAGAAGGAAACATCTTTATCAGTGCAGACTACTCACAGATTGAGCTGGTGGTGCTTTCATGGATGAGCGGTGATGATGCTCTCAAAGAGGCTTTTCTCAGTGGCGAGGATGTTCACCGTTATACTGCGGCGATGATTTTCAACAAAAACATGGATGATGTGACATCCTCAGAGAGAAGAGTCGCCAAAACAATCAATTTTGGCATTATGTACGGAATGTCTGCATTCAGGCTTTCCAATGAACTCGATATAACCCGCTCGGAAGCCAAGGAATTCATCTCCCGTTATTTTGAGCGTTACAGCCGTGTTAAGGACTTTGTGGAAAAGACTGTCAAAGATGCTGAGAAGAATGGTTTTGTCAGGACCTATTGGGGGCATGTCAGGGAGATTCTCGGCATAAACAGCCAAAGCAAGACAGAGAAGGCTGCTGCTGAGAGGACTGCTGTGAATACTGTTATTCAGGGGACGGCTGCTGAGATAATGAAGATGGCTATGCTCGGGATATCAAAGGCACTTGAGGAGGAGAAACTTGACGCAAGGCTTCTTCTGCAGGTGCATGATGAACTTATATTTGAGGTAAAGGAGTCTGATGCTGACAGGCTTGAGGCTCTGGTTAAGGAGAAAATGGAAGGGGCTGCTGTTCTCTCCGTTCCATTGAAGGTGTCGGTCGAAAGGGGGCACTCCTGGGGGGATATGCACGCTTGATTATAGGATTAACAGGGAAAAGCTGTTCCGGAAAGGACACTGTTGCCTCCCTTCTGGACGATAATTTCAGAGTTGTCGATGTCGATAAGCTCGGTCACATGGCTCTCGAGAGGAATATTGATCTTATCAGAAAGGCTTTTGGAGATGAGGTTATTACCGCCGGGGCAGTCGACAGGAAGAAACTGGGGCCCCTCGTCTTCTCTGATAGTGCAAAATTGGAGACGCTCAACAGCATTACTCATCCGTGGATGGTACAGGAGACGCTCCAGGAGTGCAAAAAGATAGAGGCGGAAGGTAGAATTGCGGTCATAAATGCCGCTTTGCTGGAGGCCATGGGGTTTGTGAAGTATTGCTCGGAGATTATCCTTGTCATCTCTCCTTATGAGAAAAGACTTGAAAGGGCAAGAAAAAGAGACAATATAAGTGATGAGAACTTCAAAAAGAGGACAGAGAGCCAGGAAAAAATAGGTTTAACATTGTTCTCTTCCGGTAAGAGTGTCATTACAATCATAAACGACAAAGAGAAAGAAGAGCTTTCTCGACAAGTCAGCGCGTACTGTGCTAGAA
This sequence comes from Faecalibacterium sp. CAG:74, assembly GCA_963638045.1. Taxonomy (GTDB): domain Bacteria; phylum Spirochaetota; class Spirochaetia; order Sphaerochaetales; family Sphaerochaetaceae; genus Ornithospirochaeta. Next base: position 22,011 of record CAVHPV010000029.1, read on the forward strand.
TGGAACGAGCGAGGGTTAAATGAGCAAGAAGTCAGGTTCAGTTGTTCTCAGCATAACTGTTGTGCTTACGTTATTTGTTGCTGCTTCGGTTTTTCTGTTATCCCCTGCAAGGGGTAGTGACAGTTTTGCCTCCCAGGTTATGGAGGAGGCTAAAAAGAGACAGAACTCCTCTGTTGTGACCGTGTCCGAACCTCTGGAGACAAACACTTCTGTCAGAAGCGATGAAGAGAAGATGGCCGGAAAGGTCTCGGAGCTTCTCCTGGAGGATCAGAGTTTTCTTGACAGTATCGGAAATAGGAGTACAGCGTATATTGAGTCTGCCCTTGAAAAAATTGAAGAGGAATATGCTTCCGGAGTGGACGGAATATTAACCCAGAAGGTGGATGATGCATTTGCTTCCCGTGGTTCTGAGCTTGATAGCAGGATTGATTCAAATAATCTTTTGCTGGATGAAAAAATATCGGGTGTGGAGAATTCTGTAGAAAGCAGGATGGATGCACTTGATGCAAGGCTTTCCACAATAGAGGACAAGCTGGCTGCTCTTGAAAACAGGGTTTCTGAACTTGGAAGCTCTATGGAGAGCAGGATAGCGGGTGTCGGTACGGAAAATAAAACCGCCATTGCTAAGCTTGAAGATGCTTACATTTCCCTGGAAAAAGAATACGCGGAAAATAAAGCTGCCATTGCTGAGTTGAGAGATACTTATAATAAACCGGAAAAGGAAAGTACAGAGACAGAAGCTGAAGCCTCCTCTCAGGCACCTCTTCCTGAATTCATCACAGAAACAGATTCACTTATCAGCAATGAAGACTACAGGACACAGAGGGAGACGCTCAGAAGCGATGAAATCAATCGGGTTATGAGCTACTTCGGTTTATGATTATAAAAGATTGTTAAACGGATGAAGAGGGGGAGTTGAATCTCCCTCTTTTTGCAAAAGGAGGTTGATTGGAGATGAATGATAAGGATACATTGGAGCTTTTGAGGCTTCTTGTTGAAACTGAATCTGTCACAGGAAACGAAAAAGATATTGTCGGGAAGCTCGATTCGCTTTTCTCAGGCCTCGGTTTCAAGGTCGTAAAGACACCTTCCGGCTGTATTTGTGGTGTCATTGAGGGAAAGGAGAAAGGCCCTACGGTACTTATTGACGGCCATATAGACACAGTCGGTATAGTCAACAGAGACAGATGGACTTATGATCCTTTTACCCTTACCTGTGTCAATGGAAGACTCTACGGCAGAGGCACATCAGATATGAAGGGAGGGGTAAGTGCGGCAATTGCAGCTTCTAGTTCGCTCATGCCGCTGGAGAAGGGCCGCCTTGTCATAGCATGTATAGTTGAGGAGGAGCGCTTTGAGGGAATATGTGCCAGAGAGGTAAGTGCTATCTTTAATCCTGATTATGTCATAATAGCAGAATCAACTCACGGAAGACTGAATATAGGTCAGAGAGGAAGATGTGAAGTCCTTCTCAGTGCACAGGGAAAGAGCTGCCACTCCTCCAATCCGGAGGAAGGCGAGAATGCTGTTTTCAATGCAATCAAGGCAATAGAGGCAATAGATACGATTGTTCCGAAAGAACATGATATCCTGGGTAAGGGTATCATGGTTTTGACAGACATAATATCTGCTCCGTACCCGGGGATGAGTATTGTTCCCGAGGAGTGCAGGGTTACATACGACAGGCGTACATTGGTCGGAGAGACAAAGGAGAGTGTAATCGGCCCCATCAACTCAATCCTTAGAGAGAAGGGGATTAAGGCAGAGGCAAAGATTGCATTCGGGGAGACTGTCTCATATACGGGAAACAGGCTCTCTTCTCCTCGTTTCTTCCCTGCATGGTGTTACAGTGAGAATGATGAGATAGTGAGAAAAAGCAGGGATGCTCTTGAGGAAGCCGGACTCTTCTCAGGCTATGGTCACTATGCTTTTTGCACCAACGGCAGTCATTACGGAGGAGAGAAGGGAATACCTACAATAGGGTACGGCCCCGGTGAGGAGAGACTTGCCCATATAGTCGATGAATATATAGAGGAGAGTGACCTCTACAGGGTAAAAAGAGGCATGGAGGCGATTGTCAGCGCATTACTTAATTAGTCAGGGTAGTGTCTTTTCTCTCCGTCCGGGGTGATTATGGTCCAGATACCGTTATCTAGTGATTTGAGATAGCATTCTCCAAGCGGTACTTTTCCGCCACCTTCAGGTAGGTCGATTGTGTATGTCGGCATGCCGAGTCCCGAGAGTTCAATTCTCATTTCCTTTTCTATTCTGAGACCTTCTGTAATGGGGACCCGGAGATGCCCGGTTCCCTGGACAAGATCTCCCTGGAAGAGATAGTAGGGCTTTATCCTGTTCATTAAAAGTTCATTGCAAAGTTCAACCTGGGCAGATACGGAGTCATTGACTCCCTTAAGGAGAACACATTGGTTCATAATCGGGATGCCTAGTGTGACAAATTTCCTTATGACTTTTTTGGCTTTCTCTGTCATCTCGGCCTTATGGTTGAATTGTGTCATAAGGTAAAATGGTGCTCCATGATTATTCTTTTCGATTATATTGAAGAGAGATGAGGTAAATCTGTCCGGGTTACTGAAGAGCGAACGTGTGCATAGGCGATAGATAATATCTTCCCTTGCTTCTTTGAAAGATGAGAGAAGGTAGTCAAGTCTATCGTCAGAGAGTGTGAAGAGATCCCCGCCCGTGAGAAGAACCTCCCTTATCTCGCTGTGTCCCTTCAGGAAGTCTGCCGCCTCTTTGATATCATCGTCAGAGCAGGGGCCTACCATATGACCGGCGAAACGTCGTCTGAAGCAATGACGGCAATAGGCAAAGCAGCTGTCTGTGACAAGAAATGCAGCACGGTTCTTATACCGTCTGACAAGACGTGGGGTAACAGAATACTTTCCCTCTTCCTGGGGGTCAAGCGTACCACATGAATCCGTATTTTCCTTTGCGGACGGAACGAACTGCCTCCTTATTGAGGGATTGTCCAAAAGCGGGATTATGTTATCGGAAATGAGGAGGGGAAGTGTATTCGGGCCGTTTTCGTCCCATTCTTTCTCGTCATCAGTTAGATCAAGTATATTTTCCAGTTCTTTTATTTTTGTGATCACTCAGTTGTTTTAATCCTTTGAAGGGTTTTAAACAAGATTATTATGTTTTCCGGTTGAAAAAGAGTTTGTCTTGGAACGATTTGATATCATATTGAAACACAGTCCCCGGAACACCGGTAATTATCCTCTGCGCTCTTCTTCTCCTAGACAAGAAAAACCATTATATTTTAGTTGAGGAAAATAAATGGAAACTACATTGGATATAGTGAAAATCGGAGATGACATTCTTCGTAAGAATTGTAAAGAGGTTACATCGTTTGATGATGCATTCCGTCTTCTGACGTCAGCCATGCTCACAACACTTGAAGAAGCAGAAGGGGTAGGACTTGCAGCTCCGCAGATTGGAGTTGACGGGAGATTCTTCGTAGTCGACATAAGGGACGGAAAACAGTATGTCTTTGCCAATCCCGAGATACTTGAAACAAGTGAGGAACTCGGACCGTATGAGGAAGGTTGTCTTTCCATTCCGGGGGTATATCATGATGTTATAAGACCAGTCAGGGTTAAAGTCCATGCCCAGGATGAATACGGGAAGGCATTCACTCTTGATGCTGATGGACTTCTTGCACGTGTTATCCAGCATGAGAATGACCATCTCAACGGTCATATGTTCATTGACCGGCTTACTCCTGAGGAGAAGGAAAAGGTTCTCAAGGCATATGAGAGGAAGAACAGGGAGGGGAAGAAACCCGGAAGGAGAAAGAAGTGAGACTTCTATTTGCATCTAGTGACACTATTGCCGTTCCTTTGCTGGAGACTCTTGCCGAAAAGGGAATCTGTACGGCTGTTTTTACAACTCCCGATGCACCTAAGAAAAGAGGTAAGGGTTTCGTTCCGTCTCCGATCAGGGTCAAAGCTGAGGAGCTGGGGCTTCCTGTCTTCACTCCCGAGCACCTTAACAGCAAAGAGAGAGATATTGTTCGTTCTCTGGGCGTAGATGCACTGCTTTCGTTTTCATATGGAAAAATATTCGGTCCTAAGTTTTTATCTCTTTTCAAATATACATTCAATGTGCATCCCTCTGCCCTCCCGCTTTACCGCGGGTGTAGCCCGATCTTCAATGTAATCAGAAACAGGGAGAGGGAGACTGCCTTATCACTACAGAAGATATCACTCAATATTGACGAGGGTGACATATATGCTTCATACCCGTTGAAACTTGACGGGACGGAGACAAGTGAGAGTCTTGAGAGGGTAATATCTGAAGTAGCTCCAGGGTTTGTACTTTCTGTTCTCGAGAGTGTCGATAACATCATTCCATATCCCCAGAGGGGAGAAGCCAGTTATACAGGCTTCATAAAGAAGGATGACGGCCTTATCAACTGGAGTGAGAGTGCCTCTTCAATCCACGCTCTCATCAGAGCCTGCTATCCCTGGCCTAAGGCATGGTGTTACTTCAATGATTCACCTTTCATAATAACGGGTGTACATTCATCCTCATTCCTTCCGTTTGAAGAGTGTACGGAAGAGCCTGGGACGGTAGTCGCACTTGAAAAGAAGAAGGGGCTTAAGATTGCCACGGGAGACGGTTATCTTTACGTCTCCCATGTCCTTCCCCCGATGAAGAAGGAGATGGATGCCATCTCCTTCGTCAATGGTTGCAGAAACGTAATAGGCTCAAGGTTAACTTCTTATCCCAGCTCTCTGTAGGTTTTTCTAACAAAATACAAGGTGATGAATACTGTCAATATGTCTGCAACAGGGAATGACCACAAGAGCCCATCCAGACCCATGAACATAGGCATGATTATAGGTAGTGATTGACATCCCGGCAGTCAGGATCTGGCCTATTACTGTTGCCACTGCCGCCTTAGCCATCCCCCAATGTAATGTGTAGATGAATATGGGGTCCAGTATGATGTTTGCCATTGCACCCGTAAGAGTTGAAAACATGGCAAAGCGAGGCGAAGAGTCGCTTCGGATTATCGGATTGAGAGCCTGCCCGAACATATAAAAAGGAATTCCGACGCGCAAAAAAATATTTGAAATTTTCATCCGAAACTGCTATAAATACATCTACAACGTGTGGCGTTTCTGCGTAAATCCAGTTGCAGAAACGCCGCACGTTTTTTTGCGGAAATGGGGAAAAGTTTATAAGCAAATCGTGTAGCAGAAATGCGTA
>CAVHPV010000030.1:0-26232 GCA_963638045.1 Faecalibacterium sp. CAG:74
CCTCACCCCTCTGTCAGCACCAAAGAGGTTCCCACGACAGTGGGTTCAGTTCAATCAATCTCTAATTTACCCTTCCCCGGAGATTGATAACCTTTTGAGAGCACAAAAAACCGACAGGCAGGAAGAGATTATCACAGCCCGGATACCTTTTTACCTCACTCTCCTTCCCTCTCAACATTATTTTCGATTACAAGTGTCTGTCTTGAATCATATCCGTCCTTTTTAAACAAAGAGAAGAGAACATCCATCCGGGACGGGTGTATGCATATCAGATACATCGGATGGCCCTCATTATTGAGCTTCTCAAGTGCTCCAAGCGGTATCTTCTTATACTCCGCATGCGAGATATATGCTGGAGAAAAAGGTTCGATGATTTCAGCTGTTCCTGTCACCTGTACGCTTCTAAGACCGTCAAAAGACGGGTTATTGTCGAATACGGCAAGCGAAACATAGGCATTTTTCTCAAGAGAGAGAAACTTTTGTCCTCCCTCGGTGAAGATCCAGAAATCACCATCATGGAAACTGTACTCAAGGGGAGTACATCTGACATAGCTACCATATCCCGTGGCAAGCGCACACACTTTTGATGAGGAAAGATAGTCATATACCCTTCTCTCAAGTTCACGCCTCTCCATAATCACACTGCCCTTCCTGTCCCAGAATGATGCAGCCTTCACGTATTCGTCATGTGTCATATGTTTTCTTTATCCTTTGAAAGATTATATCCCAAAAGATAAGGTATTCCAGTTACAGAGAACTAATTCATGGAGGAAAGACAACAGTCTTTGACAAAAACATACTAACAGCCACTGTTTTGTATTGTATCCTTAAGATTCCGGTGGTATTGTATATAAAATTATCGAAAGATAATCCATCCAGGCAGGAGAATTTCTTTATGCCATGGGTGGAAAATTTTTATCAGAGTGAGGGATAACTATGTTTTTCCAGATTTACGGTGAAACCGCAGCGTACCAGCTCCTCGGTTTCCTATTGGTATTCACCGGACTTGTTCTCGCGAATGAATTTGCACGCCGCACCAAGATGGGTGGCCTTGTCTGTTTTATTGCACTCCCGGCAGTGCTTACGGTGTACTTCATCGCTATTGCCATCGGAGCAAAATGTGGAGCTCAATGGGCTCTGAACAACCAGACATACACCAACATGAACAGCTGGTTCCATTATGCAAAACTGTATGCTGCAACCACAGGATGTATCGGCTTCATGATGCTCAAGTACAAGTGGAGTATCGGCAAGACTGACTGGTTCAAGGCATTTCCATTTGTCATCGTAGCAATCAATATCCTCATTGCTGTCGCAAGTGATTTCGAATCAGGTATCAAGGGTGCTATCGCACTCAAAGAGTTCGGCGACCGCTGGTGGCTGTCATCCGAAAATGTCTGGCTGTACGGAGGCTGGTGGAACTGGCTCAACGGGATTGCAGGTTTAATAAACATCTTCTGTATGACTGCATGGTGGGGCATCTACTCTTCAAAGGACCAGAAGGATATGCTCTGGCCTGATATGACATGGTGCTATATCCTCGCTTATGACCTCTGGAACTTCGAGTACACCTATAACTGTCTGCCAACCCACGCATGGTACTGCGGCCTGGCACTCCTCCTGGCTCCGACCTTTGCAAACCATTTCTGGAACAAGGGTGGATGGATTCAGAATCGTGCCAACACACTGGCATTATGGTGTATGTTCGCACAGGTATTCCCGCTCTTCCAGGACAACAGTGTATTCACCGTTATACCGTCACTCTATAAAGACGGCTTCATGGATGCCACCATCCGACCAACTGCTGCCGAGCCGAGAATGCAGGGAGTTATTGCTGTCATAGCATTAATAGCAAATGTACTAATTCTTGCATCAATCATTAAACGTGCAAAAGCACAGAAAAAGAACCCGTACAAAGAAGAAATCTTCACAGACCAGCTTGACTTCAAGGAAGCAATGGGCAGAGTCTGATTCCTTAGACAAACATCCCCTTGTGACAACAGTGTCCCAAGGGGATTTTTCATGCAAGTGAGCAAGAAGGAAAATGTCAGAGGTCATACAAAGAGATAACCAGGGTGCAGAAGAGCTGAAAAATGCACTGTGACAACATGCAGTCTATCGCTGAGTAGTCATGAACTTCTATCTACTCTCTTCTTTTACTTTGAGCTGACTCACCTTCTCCCTGAACTCCTCAACTGTCATATCAAGATTCTAAGCAGCTTCCTCTGCAGTAATTCTTCCTTTCCTATAGTACATAGTCGTCGTCTCAAATCTACCAATACCAAAACCTTCGCTTCTACCTTCAACTCTACCTGCAGCAATTCCTTTTCTCTCAATAACTGTACTCAGATTGCACATGTTCTGTATCTCCGTTTCAATTTCGGTCGTCATCGCAATGTTATATTTTTCACTTAGGACTTTTTTCTTTTCTTCAGGCATAACAGATTCTGAAAAAAAGAATATTGAGAAGATTCAGTATATCACATTCCACTTCATTCTCGGCATTCCCCAGATTCAGAACTATGACCTCAGCTTTGTCATAGGTTTCTTCCTTTATGTATGACTCCCCTATGACAGCATTCTCAACCGTATGATATCTGTACATTCCGTTTCTCCTGGAGCTGGGAGTCGACGGGCAGATCCAGATGGAATAAACCTTCTGTATCCTCTCATAATGGCTACCGGTAAATACCATACCATGCTGTTCTGAAATCATCCTGGCACAGTAATATAATCCTCTTGTCACAAGTTCATATCCTGGCTTGTCATCAGCCTGTATTTCAAGGTTTATTATGAGAGTAACAGGCTCCTTGCTGTCAGGTACCATGGCATTAAAGCGGACATCATAATATACCGTGCCCTCGTTAATGGAGATGACTCGGAATTCATCCCGATTATTTTCCCGTCTCCGTCAATTTTATCTTTATTGCCACAATAATCCTGATGCACAGCATGGTCTGCAATTTCAACTTTTCCCGTAAGACAGTGTTCAGAAATATATTCAACACTGTATGGATAAAACTCCTTTACACATGCCTTCAATATCCAGGCATCAACTGTCTTGAAGGCAAGAAGATTCTTCGCCATCCGGTCATATCTGGCTTTAACCGCTACGGTTTCAATTATTTAAGATAGTCCTGTCTATCTCTCCACCTTCTCTTACCTCCAACAAAAATCCCATCCGTCAGCTAAAGAAACCCACCTCTTCAAGTTTCTCGCTGAACGCTTTGATATACTTTCCGTCAATTACCGGCCACTGGAAGCCAAGACGGTAAAGGATCTGCAGCGTGAGTGTATTGTCAATTCTATCAATGCCGTTCTCCCTGATGTCATTTTCTCCCGCTCCCTGAGAATAAGTCATGAGGGAACTGACCTTATCTGATACGGTAGGGTCGCTGAGAGCGGTATTGAGTCTCTTTTCGAACTCATCGTCTTCAACAAGCTTTATTTCCCCATCCATCTCATTGAGAATCTGCCCCAGATGGCACAGATGCTGGTCCGACGGCATAAATGTAATGCATTTGTCACCGGTTGTAGCAAGAAGAACAATTGCATGTGCCGTCGAGTCAACAGGAGAGATGTCAAATTCCTCATCGGCCATGCTGTATGGGAGGGCTCCAAGGGAAATATAACCCCTGAGCATATTCATGAAGCCGTTCGAAGAGCGGTTAATCTGGAATATACCATCCCTGAAGCGCGGGGAAAGATTTCCAACCCTCATCACTTTGGCCTTCAAGCCCTTATCGAGAACTGCTTCGTAAACAGCCCTCTCTGAGAGGAACTTCGACTTCACATATTGGTTGTCCGCCACCCGCTGTCCCCCGTAGAGGAAATGTTCTGTGAAGAAAAATCTGTCATCAGAAGCAAAAGAGTAGCCTGCAGTACTCTCCGTCGAGATATGAACAAGGAGAGCATTGTTCTCGATCGACCATCTGATGATGTTCTCAACAGATTTCACATTCACTCTCTCTATCTCATCATCATGGGCAAAGTGTTTTACGGATGCAAGAGCATTGAATACCGTTATGTCTTCTCTTTTAAAGTCATCCAGAGAGTGTTCATCCATTACATCCTTCTCAAGTATGATAATCCTCTTACCAATAAGTGGCACGAGAGCATCCATTCTGTAATAGGTAAGGAGTCTTTCAAGTCTTTCTTGGGCCCCTTCCCCATCCTTTTGTCTGATGGCAACCCATATTGTGTGGTTTTCATCCTTTGTAAGCTCTTCAAGAAGATGAATACCAAGATATCCCGTAGCCCCAAGAAGCAGCACATCTTTGATTTTCCGCCTTCCTCCTTTTCTGAAAGCATCAAGGGTGTTTTCGGCTAGAAGCCTATTGATGGACGTGTAGTCATAACATTCATCATCAACGGCTGTGATTATTCTCTCCTCTTTTGCTTTTTCTTCCTCTTTCTCCGCTGAGGGAGATACAGCCTGGGCCAGACGATGTGGTGTGGGGTATTCAAAAACATCCTTATACGCTATCTTCCAGCCCTTCTTCCCTGCTTCCACAACAACTTTCATGGCGCTTATAGAGGAGCCACCAAGGGCAAAGAAATCATCATCGCGTCCGACTTTCTCGATGCCGAGGACAGAGGAAAACACAGAACAGAAATCCTCTTCGGCACTGTTCTCCGGGGCTGAGTATTCAGTCTTGGTGAACTCAATCTTCGGTAGTGCACGTCTGTCGACCTTCTGGTTGACCGTAAGAGGTATTTTCTCTATCTGCATGGTGGCAGAAGGTACCATGTATGGGGGGAGTTTCGTCTTTATAAAGTCATTAAGCTTGTCGATATCGACATGTACAGGACTTACGACATAAGCTGCAACGTACTTGCCACCGGATGGGGAATCAAAGGCACATACGGCTGCATTCTTTATGCCTTCGTACTCTCTTATCACCTTCTCGATTTCAGTAAGTTCTATTCTGAATCCCCTAACCTTCACCTGGGCATCCCTGCGCCCCACATAATCGATACTGCCATCAGTAAGCCACCTCACGATATCACCGGTACGGTAGATGACAGAGTAGTCTTCGTCATCTGAAAACGGATTGGGGATGAAGCTCTTTTCTGTAAGATCGGGCCGTCCCAGATATCCTCTTCCTACCTGGAGTCCCGCAATGCATAGTTCCCCAACACCTCCAGGAGGAAGAAGGTGCATCTTTTCATCAACAACATAGAGTTTTGTGTTCTCAAGTGGCTTTCCGACCGGAAGCAGACGGCTGTCATCTTTTACAAGGTAATTAGTGACAGCAACAGTACACTCCGTAGGCCCGTAGATATTGTAGAACTCCAGGCCCTCTGGAGGCATGAACGGCGTCAGCTTCTCGCCTCCGACAGAAAGGTATCTCAAATTCTTTGCATTCATCGTGAGTGCATACTCTCGTCCTACCTGCGTTGTCATGAAAGTGTGAGTTATTGCATTTACCGAGAAATACTCGTCAATGAGTGGGAAGTCCATCCTGATTTCTTCAGGAATTATATAAAGGGCAGCTCCACACATCAATGTCGGGTAAATATCCATCATGTTGGCATCAAAGCCGAAGGATGCATATGATGCCACGCGACTGCGACAGGATAGTTTTGTAGTGCGGATGTATGCATAAGCGTAGTTGAGGATATTGCGGTGTCTCAATACAGCTCCCTTCGGTTTTCCCGTCGTTCCGGAAGTATAGAGTAATATGAAGTCGTCATCTGGAGCAGGAAGTGATGGCAGTGGTCCCGCATTAAGCTTAGCTATTTCATCTGTAAAGAGAACCTCTCCACTGTAAGATGGAATAAGCGCCATGAGTTTTCTTTCTGCAATGATGAACCCGGCCTTCGAATCCTCAATCATGAACGAGAGCCTCTCCTTCGGATAGCTCGGGTCCAGTGGCTGGTATGCAGCCCCGCTCTTGAGAACACCCAATGCCGTAACCGGCATCCACTGAGAACGCGATATAAGGATAGGAACGGCATCACCCCGTCCGATTCCATTTTTCATGAGGTGTGATGCGATATTGTCTGAGAGAGCATCCAGTACCGAGTAGCTGAGTCTGATATCTTTGAAGACTACAGCTGTCTTCTCAGGGTATTTCTCCACACTCCTTTTGAAGAGGGAGACAACAGTCTGTGTCCTGTCATATTTTTTTTCAGTTCTATTGTATAGGTCGATAAGTTTTCTGTCCTCTCCGCTTATCGGAGAGACAAAAGCGAATGTAGAATTCTTAATAAGAGCGGAAAGAACGGTGTCAAGGGTACGTGCAAATGACTTGATAAATTGTTCCGAATAGAGACCTGTATTGAAGGATAATGTCCATACATATCCGCCATCCACCTTTGAAACAAGAACAACCAGCTTAGCCTTCTCGTTATCTCTTTCAAATGAGGTTACCTCGGCCTTCTCTCCAGCAATGGAATCAAAGTCAAACTGACTTCCCTGATACGAGAAGAGAATGTCGGGGGAGATGTTATACTCCCGTACTATCTCGGAGAACGGATAGATATCATAAACCATGTTGTCCATATATTGATGTCCGCTCTTTATAACACACTCTTTCACACTTTCATCCATAGAAAAAGAGAAATACATAGGGAAGGTCTTTACAAACATCGAAATAGAACGGGCAATTCTGCCGTCACTCCTTCCGTTGTAGACCGTGGCATAAACAGCATCCTGTGTGCCGTTGTAGCGCGAGAGTGTGTATCCGAAAGCCGTATTGAAGAGCGCGGCCTCGCTTGCACCGCACTCTTTGCACCACTCTTCAGCTTCAATGCCAGTTATTGACGAAGTAAGAGTAAACTCAGAAAAAACTCCGTTTACTGTCTCCTTTGTATCACTTTTTGGAAGATAGTCTGTGGTATCGAGAGAAGAAAAGATAGAATCATAGTATGCTTTTGCCTCGCTGTATTTTCCACTCTTCATCGCATCAATTTCATCAAGTGCAAATTCAAAGGCTGTATACTTCTCTTTCTCTACCTTCTTCCCCTTATATGCCCGCTCGATGTCTTCAAGAAGTATAACAAATGAGGTACCGTCGAATATGATGTGGTGTATGTCCAGAAATAGGAATGAACAATCCGGAGTATGGAAAAAGACAATGCGGTAGAGCTCCTTCTCAGTAAGGGAGAAGCTCTGCACGAGTTTCTCGCGTGGCGGCAGGGAATCTACTCTTTCCTCAGAGATACTCACTCTTGCTTCGTCACGCCTGACAGCACGTACCTCTCCCTCAGCATTAAGCGTGAGGATAGCCTTGAGATACGGATGTGCATTGACGGCCTTTTCAATGGCTTTCTTAAGTCGGGGAATATCAATCAAGGGACTTAGACGGAAGAGATACGGTATATTGTAAAGCGTTGAATCGGGGTCTGAAAGACATTGGGAGAAAATACCCTTCTGCGTCTGTGATATCGGATAGAATACCTCTTTCTCCCTCTCTGTAAGGGGAGAAATAGTGTTGATAAAAGCCGCAAGTTTTTCGACTGTGGGATTATCCCTGAGGTCGCTTATCTCAACCGGGACATTGAACTCTCGCTTGAGAAAGGCCGTGAGCTGTATGACACCTACACTCGTAAGTCCGAGGTCGAAAAAATCTGCATCAGCACTCGTCCTGTCCAGGCCACACAACCTGGAGACAAATGAGGCAATCTTCTCCTCCCTTCCCTTTTGAGGAGCCTTGTACTCCCCTGTTTTTCTCTCAGGTTTTGGAAGAGCACGTCTGTTAACCTTTTGGTTGGCGGTAAGCGGGATAGCATCTATCTGCATGGTGACTTCCGGCACCATGTATGCGGGTTTACGCTCACGAATGAAGGCATTCAGCTTCTCTACGTCTACCCTTTCATCAGACACCACATATGCAGCCACGAACTTTCCTCCCGTAGGAGAGTCGAATGCGGCAACTGTCGCATCCTTAATCCCTGGGAAATCTCTGATAACTTTCTCAACTTCCGTAAGCTCTATCCTGAATCCCCTTATCTTGACCTGGTTGTCACGGCGACCTATGAACTCAATATTGCCGTCCTCAAGCCATCTTGCTTCATCCCCTGTACGGTAGAGCATCTCATAACCATCCTCATGGCTGAATGGATTAGGGATGAAGACTTCACCTGTTTTCTCCGGTCTATTGTAATAGCCCTTGCCGACCTGCAGTCCACTAATACACAACTCTCCTACCGCCCCGAGAGGAAGCGGTCTCATTGCAGAATCGACAATATAGAGCTTGACGTTGCCAAGTGGCTTACCGATAGGAATCATACGGCTCTCCTTCCTGACACGGTAGCTTGTAACGGCCACAGTACATTCAGTGGGACCATAAAGATTGAAGAACGACAAGCCCTTTGGAGGTGTAAGTGGAGTCAGAGCCTCTCCCCCTACAGAAAGGTATTTGAGTTTTTTCGACGATGTGAAGAGTGCGAACTGCCGTCCAACCTGTGTTGTCATAAACGCATGCGTAATCTCATTGACAGCAAAAAATTCATCAAGAGACAGGAGATCTGCTCTGATCTCCTCCGGAACTATATAGAGTTCTGCCCCTGAAAAAAGAGTGGGATAGATGTCCATCATCGAGGCATCAAAGCCGAAGGAAGCATAAGCTGCAACACGGGACTTCTCGTCGAGGCTGACCATCCTGATATAATTTAGAACATAGTTCACAACATTTCTGTGTGTAAGCATTGCCCCCTTCGGTGTTCCGGTCGTTCCGGATGTATATAAGAGGATGAATGTATCATCTGGAGAAGGTTCTGCCGGGAGAGACCCTTTTTCAAGTTTTTCTATTTCATCAGTCAGAAGAACCTTCCCGCTGTAATGTGAGACAAGAGATAAAAGATCTCTATCTGCAATAAGAGCATCAGCTGCTGAGTCCTGAAGCATGAATGAGAGCCTTTCTTCAGGATAATTGGGATCGAGGGGCTGGTATGCCGCACCGCTCTTGAGGACGCCCAGAGCCGTAACTGCCATCCAATGGGAACGCTTTATAAGAATGGGAACGAAATCACCCTTTCCAACACCCAGGGAAGAAAGATAAGATGCCACTCTGTCCGAAAGTTCGTCCAGGAGTGAATATGTGAGTTTTGTCTCCCCATATACTACAGCCGTACTTTCCCCGGAGAGCTCAGCTCTTTTTCTGAAGAGCCTGACTGCCGTCGGATATTCTCCTAGAGGCATCTCTGTACTGTTGAAATTATTTATGAGAATATTGTCCTCTTCACTTTGTAGCATAATGTCAGCCAGCTTTTCACACTTCGAAAAGCCATCAAGGATGGAGATGAAGAGCGTAAGGAAACGCTTCATGTTACCTTCGCTGTAGAGGGATATTTTGTACCTCAGGAAGACATCCTTTCCCGACACATAGAGATTGACGTTCGGGGTGGACTCTTCGTTGAATCCGAACATGATATTGCACTTAATTCCAATTTCCGACTCAAGCGTATTGAAGCTGAATGAGGGGTGTTTCATATCATCATCAAACGATGAGGATGTGGCTTCAAGGTAGTCTCTGACTGTCATTGAATCTTCAAATCTAATGTAATGTGGCATCATTGACGACGAAAAGAAAAGTGCCTCGGAGGACGCTGTCGCTTTTGCAAGAGAATAGCCGAAAGCCGCCATGAGCGTATTCAGACTTTCCTTCCCGGAGAGTTTACCCTCCGCACAAAGCAGGCTGTATTCATCTGTTACAGCGTTGTCGGGAAAATCAACGATGAGATTCGAGTCAACCTCGATTCCTGAAAGTTTATCTATGAAATACCTTGTATCATCTTTCATTATATGTTCTCCTCTGAAACAGCTATAAAATGATTATCCATCATTAAGGTAGTGACTTTCCACTTTTTTCTGTCAAAATCCTGGTCTATGCTGATTTCATCATCATTTATCATGACGCTGAAGCTGTCCATTCTGCCGTCAAGCCCAAGACCGAGGGCTTTCAGAAAGCTCTCCTTGACACACCAGAGCCGTGTGAATGCAAATGAACTGTCTTCTGATGATTCGATACTCTCCCTCTCCCGGGGAGTAAAACACATTGTCGCGACGCTCTCATCATATGGCCTCAGGATTTCGACATCACATCCGACTTCCCTGTCCGAAAACACTGCAACAGCCAGGTTTCCACTGTGGGACACATTGAAATGAACAGATGGATAATCCCTGAGGTACGGCTTACCATGCTTTCCGTATGCATAGACGACATGCGCCTCCCTCACACCATATTCCCTGAGGCCACGTGAAATGAGCATTGATGCAGCTATGGAGAGTCTCCTGTCCCTTTCAAATATGAAGCGCTCCGCTTTTCTCCTCCTTTCGGCAGAGAGAAACTCAATGTCTGTCTCACATACAAGGGAGGTGTTCATGGTGTAGAGTTTCGTCATCAGGAGAAGATTATAGCGTACTAAGGCATCTTTCAATATTTTCTGCTCCAAGCTGATGCAACTTCTGCTTGAAAAACTCTGACATAGTCCGAGAATTATGGGAAATTGCTAATAAACCATGCCAGTTGTACTCGTTGAACCACGACAGAGAGAGATTATATCCTCCTCCGAAGCATCTTACTCTCTCATCCCGTAGGATATAAGTTCAGCTATGAAAGCCCGCCTTCGCGGATAGAGATTTCTGTAGTTCGACATAAGAATCTGTTTTGCATTACTCTTTCCTCTCGACTCCTCGACTTCGCCGAGAGCGGCAATGAATGAAGCACATTCCCCGTAGTATTTTCTCTTATCCGCAGCCATAATTGCATCGACACGGAGTCCTATCCACTTTTCTATCTCTCCTATCCACTTCTCACACTGTAAGACATCCAAAACAACACTATCCTTCCAACTATCAAAACACTGCATAAAAACTTCGTAATCAGAATCTGGAATGTCTATATCTGTTCCGAGGGCGTACTCATAGGCGTTGAAAGAAGAGACGACAAATGCAGAACTTCTCATCATCTCCATTCCCCTTCCACCTTTACCGTCGGAAAGAAGCAGCATCAAAAGAAAAGCAATCCCCTCCTTCATGAAGGTTGATGACCACCCTATCCCGTTTCCTGCTTTCATGTATTTATCAGTCATTTCATCAAAGCGGGAAGCAAAGAAGAGTATTGTGGCATAGGGCTTTTTGTCCCAAGAGAATTTCGAGCTGTAATATGATTGAGCTGTGCTCAGCATTTTCTCCCTGTATTCCGTCCAATTTTCAGAAAGAAGCCTGACACGGAGAAAATTCACGACACTCGGCGTGCTTATAAATGCTTGAAGCCAGCACTCCTTGGCAATATCGCGTTTTCCGGCGTCCAATGCATATTGAGCGGTGCGAAGTGAGATTTCGCTGCGTTTATCACTATCAACTGGAACCTCTTCCATTGCCTTGAGGCCTATATCGAGCATAACGGATGATGGAGCATCTTCAAGTCCTGAACGCATTATACTAAGGTAAAGTTCAGGGTGTGACTGGGCATAGCGGGATGCAGTGTCAAGTATGGTTTTCGAGTCATCCACCATGTCAATGGCCTCCTCAAGAAGCTTTCCCACTCTCGAGGAAGGCCTTGATGCCAATGCATCAATCCAGGATGGAAGAAATCTCTTTAGGTCAATCTCGCCAAAGGCCGACTCAAGAATATCTTCAAGCGTGATGTAGTATCTTCCAAAATTGTCCATCACCCTGACCATCGCCTCCGCTCTGCTTTCCTCTTCATTTCCCATATACGTAAGGTATAGAGATTCCCTGAGAAGCGTTTCTGTATCCACATCCACGAGATGGTGCATAATCAAATCACCCACACCCATGTATTCTTCATCACAATCTCCATGGACAACAGCCTTCACTTCAGAGAGTCTTAAGACAAGAAGTGCACCCTTTTCGTACTCTTCATGGTCAATGGCTTCATGGACAAGCAAGACCGCCTCGGCTATATCGTCAATGACATCTTCAGGGTCGGAGAAGACAAACTCATCCTCCCAGTCTCCGTCCCAGTCATCCCATTCCTCGTTATACTCGCTGTGTATGACACGATCTCCATCCTTAATTTCGTCAAGGTTTTCCAGAGCCTGGTCGATTTCATCTCCCAGAGAGATATTCTCCTCCTTACGGGGTTTATCATCTTTCGAATTGGATGAGAAACTCTCGAGAACCGAGAGAAATCTCTCTCTTTTGTCTTCAGAAAGTGTTCTTGCTATCTCATGCACGAAGGACACAAGCTCGTCTTTTTCACAGGAAGATGCGACACTATCAACCTTCTTTAAAAATGTAGGGTAATTCATAATCATATGAGGGAAAATCCCTACTCTCCTTTCATCACTTATTCCATTCAGATAGTAACATACGACAGTATAACAACAAAATGATTTCGACTGGGCTTCTTTTATGCTACTTCAAGAGAATCTCCCCAGGACTGTCATAATATGTATGCATAAGCCACAATGAGGACAACTCGTAAACTTCAGAGCCCAACGTTTTTTACATCTAATTACACGATTAAGCATAACTCACATGTAGATAATAAAATACAAAAATAATTTTTATATTTTTAAAGATGTGTACAACATGAATTTTTACAATTTTAAGAGGATTGGGTCCCAAGAAAAGACAAAAATCAAGTCTGCCTCTGAATACACCCACTATGCGGCAATGCCTAAATAAAACATTCTCTAAAGACAGCTTCATATCGCCTGTATAGCTTTGTGTACAATGAACGTTGACAATATATATTGATTAATATATACTCAATCTTAAAGGAAGTGAGTGATGACAATCATCTCGGATGATGGAAAATTTAAATGGGATTCTGAGAAAGATGTAGCAAACATGAGAAAACATGGATTTTCCTTCTCTGAAATTCTTGAGGTTTACGATGATCCTTATATGATTACCATGTATGATAGTGAGCACTCATCACCTCAGGAAGACAGATACTTCTGTGTCGGTAGCATACGCGGCATTGTCTTGATTGCTACTTGCCACACGGAAAGAAAAATGGACGGATAAGACTTATTTCTGCCAGAAAAGCAGAAAAGAAATTGGAGGTTTTATACAATGACTGGCTCAGAAAGAATATCTGATGAAAGACTTAAGGAAATTGCAGAGAGAGACGTAGTCTTTGATGATGATATCCCTCAGTTCACAGAGGAACAACTCAAAAAGTTCAGACCTGTCAATCCGGAATTTTTCAACATAACGCCGAAGAAGAAAACAATATGTATCAAAATCGATGCCGACATACTTGATGAACTCAAAAGAGAAGGTCCCGGATATCAGACAAGAATTAACAGCATTTTAAGGAAAGCGGTGCTTTAGACAACATTCCCGATATTGCTCTTCCAGTCGAACCGTCGATGCAAATAAAGAGGCAAAACATCAAGGAGAAAACAATTTAACGGGTTCCTGCATTACTACATTAAAGAACATGGGGTTCATAGTCCGATACTTTTGGGAAGCTGTTGATATCATGCCAGTTGTACTCGTTGAACTACGACAGAGAGAGATTATATCCCCCTTCCGAGGGGGGCACTTTCTCAGTCCATAGGATACCAGCTCAGAAATGAAAGCCCGCCTTCGAGGATAGAGATTCCTGTAGTTCGACATAATAATCTGTTTTCTCTCGACTCCTCGACTTCGGCGAAAGCGGCAATACATGAAGCGCATTCTCCGTAGTATTTTCTCCTGGCAACGGCCATAATTACCTCAATGCAGAGATCTATCCACTTTTCACACTGTAAGACTCACAACAAAAACGTATGATCTGATTCACTGCGGCAGCCATCTCCTTTTTTTCTTCTGCAACACACTTCGCTCCAAGCTCAGTTTTCCATCCTTTATCCTTTGCTTTCCCAACTATCTCAACAGCAGTAACTAACAAACTTTTTTAGCAAGTTTTGATTAAAACCTTTAAAAAAACTTTAACAGTTTTCAAAATATGCTATACTAACCTCATGGATAACATTAAAGATGTGCTAAAAGAAATTATACTTGAAAACCAGAAGCAACTCCCCCTCTCATTGATTCCACGAGATATAGAGATCGAAAGGATTGCAAAAAAAGCAACTGTCTTACTCGGCGTCAGGCGTTGCGGAAAGACCTACCTGCTGCTGGAATATATCAGCGGGTTGGTAAATAACGGCCTAGACAGAAGTCAGGTATGTCAAATTGATTTCTCAGACGATAGACTTCTATTAATCAATAATGAGCAACCTGCTGTAATTGCTGATGCATATTACGAACTGTTTCCAGAAAATCATAATAGAAAGGTTTATTTCCTTTTTGATGAAATCCACCACTTGAACAATTGGGAGCTTTTAGTCAACAGACTCCAGAATACTGAGGATTGCGAAGTAAATATCACAGGCTCAAGCTCAAAGTTGCTCATTGACGAAACCTCCAGTGTACTGGGGGGACGCAAATTGGGATGGACCCTATATTGCTATTCATACAAAGAATTTTTAAAAGCAAAAGGCGTGCCCTGTGATAATTTCAATTCCAAACAAGCAAAAGACAGTCAGCCGAAACTATTCTCCGAATACCTGGAAATCGGAGGATTTCCCGAGTCGCTCTTGTTCTCAAAACACAATACAAGACAAATATTCTTTCAAAACATCGGCAACGACATAATATTCAGAGACATTGTTCTAAGGCACGATATCTCAAAACCGGAGGCATTGAAAACAATGGTCAATGTACTGTGCTCGATGACAGGATGTCTGATGACTGAAAACAAATTATACCAAAGACTAACGGGGATGCATGTAAAGCTGTCAAAACCCACTATGTCTGAATACCTGGACTATATAGAAGAAAGCTATGCATTTTCATTCGTCCCGATAAGAAGCTATAATCTCGCTGTACAGTCAACGAACGGCAGAAAGGTATATTGTGCAGACCATGCTCTTGCGAACGCACTTTCTGCACTTTCTTCAACTAATGTCAGGCAAAAACTTGAAAACATAGTATTCCTCCATCTAAAACGGAAGAGTGACAAAGTTTACTATTACAAAACCAAATCAGGATTCGAGGTGGACTTTGCAACAGGCAAAGATGATGATATCAAGCTGGTACAAGTCTCGGCTGACATATCTCTCCCCGACACATTCGAACGGGAAAAGAGAAGTCTCACTGAGGCCATGAAAGAACTGAACGTAAATGAATCAACCATTGTGACACTATCAAGCGAAGAGGACATTGTTATTGAAAATGCAACAATACATATTGTTCCCGCATGGAAATATCTATTGAATTTAAAGCACTCGTAAATGTAGTTCAGAGTGTCACTTCATCAAATAGTTGCAATACCATTGAATAAAAGTTGTCTACTTGCACTTCTATAAAAAACAAGCAGGAATCCGGATTACTTGCCCAGCCGCTCTTTTATATACCTTATGCTGATTCTCTCCTGCTCGAGGCGGCTTTTACCTGGATTGGAGCGAAGATAACTAAGAACCTCCATTTCGTCATCTGTCAGGTAAGAATCATATAGAGAGGTGCCATTCTTCCCTTTCACGGCATACTCTTCGTGATCAAGGTATGTCTTCTTGTCCATGAGAAATGACCTCACGGATGGAAACAAAGACCTGAAGAGGCCAAGTATTTCGTAGCCGTGTTCGTCTTCGTCTCCGAAGTAGTAGAGCTCCCTCTCACTCATCCAGGAGGCTTTTTTGAGTGCCACGGAGGCAAAACCTCCTCCGAATATGCACATCGTCTCCGCATCAATGGGAAATGTCAGATAGACAATCTCATTCTCGACAACAAATATTCTCTTCACTCCCGAGAGATCCTCACGCATGGGGAGGGATACAAAATCGTTCATTCTGAGACCTGTCTCCTCACTTCCGTTCTCCATACGGTATCTTACAAGTTGCTCTTTTCTCCTGAGTCCAAAGGTCTCTTCAAAGGAAAGATTTACTTCCTTCTCTGTAATTGCAGAATATAGGGAGAGGATTACCCTTTCGTTCTCTTCGATAAACTTCGTGTGGAGGGGGAGAGGAATCTCCCTTATATAAAGACCAGAGTCTGGATTCTTCATCAGCCATAAAAGAGACAGGATAAGAGCCTCATAGTAGCCGTTCTCCTTCTTCTCCTGGAGAAAATCGAGATTGCCCCGGACCCAGGAATCAAGCAAGAGAAGTGATAAGCCCTCCTTCCGGAATGAAGTCTTCAAAGAAGTGATAGCATCAAGAAAGTTACTGTACTCCTTCTCCTTACCTATAAACGCAAGGTAATCTTTTTCGTCAGCTATCGAGATTTCCCTAATTACGGTCTGCTCGCCGTAGGAGCGTGTATTGACAGTCTCTGTGAAAATTGAATATCCGCAGCCGGTTTTCTCCTTCGAAGAAGAAAGGAGCTCACGGTAGAGTAAGAGAGAATCTTTGTATGAGTCCCCCTTCCTCCCCTTGTTTCCCCTGTATATCCATGGGAAGAAATCCACGGGAAGTGAGAGCAGGAAAGACGAGGAGACAGACTTCAAGAACTCCCTGTACCTGTTGAGTGCACTCTTTCTGATATCGTCGGCAGCTGTTGTCATCAGGTCTTTCTGTACTCCTCTATCGTCATAGTGCTCACTGTGGAGGTGTTCGTATTCTCCTTCTTCTCGATGAGATGGAGTGAGTTTATATAGCCTTCCACAAGATTTATTCCATTACGCGGTGTAACGACCATAAGCTGGAGATCCAACTCTTTGAAGAGCTCAAGGGCATATATGCTGTTGTTGGCATCACTCTTCGAGAAGGCCTCATCGAGAATGACAAACCTGAACGGCCCTTTCCTCTTCTCATCCTCGTTGTCGAGGTTGTATTGATAGCATAGCGCCGCAGCAAGAATCGTGTATGTCAGCTTGGCTTTCTCTCCTCCCGAGAGGGCTGCAGTGTCAGCATAGGTTGAAATATTACCTTCGCTGTTGTCCTCGTAGACAGTGAAGCGGTAGTTGTTTCTTAAGTCCAGGACTCTTCGCTTGAGCTTTTCGTCACCATTGTACTTGTCGAGGAACTTCTTTATCTCTTTGTATATGGACTTACGCCCGTCGCTGTCACTCCTGAGAAGAACGAGCTTATCGGGAATGGCTTCAGAGAGCATTCTTCTGAAAGTCTGGTAGTCCTTGTCCCCTGTCCTCCTCTTCTCCAGCCTCAAGTGTGATTTGAGCCCGCTGTTGAATGGGATACGTAATAGATTCCTGTTGAGAATCCTGACAGCTTCATCTATCTCCTTCTCCCAGCTGTTCAATGCCTCTGCCAAGGTTCCTATCACATTGGAGAGAGTTTTTTCGAGGAATGAATTAAACTCCTCTCTGAGGGAGGTAATGTCTTCATCGACCTTTCTTGTGTAGAGATCCTTGAAATCTGGATAGTACCCGGCTTCAGGAACAAGAGAGCTGAACTCCCCGCTCCAGTCTATATCTGCATCGATAGAACTCCGTGGGGGATTGAGGAATGCATTCATGCTGTTTTCAAGCTTGCGCTCCATGTCGAGGCATTCCCTCTCCTTCTCATCAGAGCGGGTCTTCAACTTGTCAAATAGAGTTGTATGAAGCGCAATGAGTGAATCAAGGGAATCGTAGATAAGTTCTGTCTGGTAGGACGAGACGAATGCAGATACAGCCTCCGTATCACCACCATCCGCCTCCCGATCATGGAACTTCCTCTCTGTCTCCTCTATTGCGTGAAGCTCTCTCTCCATTGCTCCCTTCTCGGAAGAGAGAGCTCCATACTCCAGCTTGAGTCTCTTCTTTTTTTCTTCCGCATTCCTCATTCTCCGCTCTTTCTCCTCGAGGTCGGAGTTGGATGCGAGGAACTCCGCCCGCTCCTTCTTCTTCTCCTCCAGGATCCCGAGTGCCGACGGCCTGTCGATTTCCTCATAGGAGCTGAAGGAAGAAAGCTCTTCAAGTTTTTTCAATATCAAATCCCTGTCGTTTATATTCCTTTTGATATTGTCCATTCTGAGACGGAATGACTCAAATTCCTCATTCATGGAGTAGAGTTCAGTCGTGAGCTCCTCAAGTCTCTCTTTATTGGACCACCCCAGGTAATATGGGGTTTTCTTCGTAAACGGGTCGACTCTGTCATCCTTGACGATTATGTCTTCTCTCCTGGCAAGACCCGAAGGCATGAGAGCATATTCATTCTTCTCGAACTCCTCCATCGTGGAGACAAAGACATGCGGATACCGGGTGGAAAGATAGTCTTCAATCCATTCATTCAATGGATTGTCCTTCTCCTTGATTTCAATTCTCCCGAGAAGGTCGGTTCGTTCCACCGTCCTGATTATCTCCTCCCTTCTGATGATTCCGATTCTGTCCTTGAGATTGTTCCTGTCAAGCCATGAAGAGACTACTGTTTCGTCTGATGGAGAAAGTACAAGCATCAAAGCCTCGTCTTCAAGGAGTTTTCCAATAGCTTTGTGCCACTCCTTCTCTCCCTGCTTTACATTTATAAGCTCTCCGAGGAACGGCAGTCTCTTGAGAGGAATACTGAGTTCACAAGACATTCTCTCGCGTAGTGCGGAAAGGGCAGAAGGTATATTATTCTCTCTCTTCTCGAGACTCTCTATTTCAAGTCTGACGGCCCTTATATCATCATCAAGAGATTTGATCAGGACTAAAAGCTCGTCCCTCTCATCATAAAGTCTTGCTCTGTCGGCACTCGTATAGGACTCAGCGAACTTCGCCTCCACTGTATTTTCACTGTAGTCGTCCCTTGATTCTACAGTTTTCATGGAGACCCCGAGCTTTCTCAGCTGGGAGACTATGCCGTTGTACTCTCCCAGCCTCTTTCTTTTCCCGTTCTCTTCTTTCTCTGCGTCCTCTACAGCCTTAGTCATCTCCATGATGGCCCTTGCCCTGTCATCACTCTGGAGGGAAAAGAGAAGATTATCGTTCTCCTCCGTCTCCTTTTCATTCTTTTCGATTCTCTTTTTTATCGAGTCTATCTCGTTCTTCTTTTTTTCCTTCTCTTCCCCGGCAAGCCGGAGTGCATGGAGGACAAACCAGCTCTCGAGCCCCTTCAGGGAGAGGGAGAGGCTGTTCTTCTCGGCGAGAATAATGCTGTAGGCATCTCCGTTTTTAACAACACGCGAGAGGAATTCTATCTCCTTCTCCGTCTTTCTCATCTCCAGTTCTATCTTCGTTATATTTGCAAAGTCCGAGTTCAACTGCTCGTATTCTCTGACGGGACTTCTGTCTTCAAGCATGTACATTCTGATGAATGATGTGATATCCCCAAGGACCTTGAGGCCTACTGTCTGGCTGAAAAGCTTGAGGGCATTGTCACTACGGAAGCCGAATTTATCCATGAAGAAATTCTGGTACTGAACGAAAGAATCAAATACTCTGGAGCCGCAGGTATTAACGAGCACCGGCACCCATCTGGTGTTCTGTGCTATCCGGGTATTGTTCCTCTCGAGGATAAGTGTTATGTCCTCTATTCTCAATTCCTTCTCGGTGATGATCTTGATGCACTTCAACTCCTCACCTGAGAAGTATCTAACTTGAAGAAGTGTCAGATACCTATCTGTCACCTCCTCATGGAATATTCCGTTCAATATCGATATGACTTCATTCTTTTTTCTCAAATACTTTGAGACTCCCTCCCCATCGTCATCCGCTTTGAGGCCATAAGCACCGAGTGTATAATTCTTCTCGTCCCTCTCCCTCTTTCTGCTGCTCTCCGAGGAGAGATTGTAGAAACGTTTGTTCGGCGGGATCAGAAGTGTCAGGATAGCATCAACTGTCGTTGTCTTTCCCGAGCCATTAAGGCCGGTGAGAATAGTCGATTTGTCATTGAATGAAAATGTAACTGTCTTCTTGTCGAAGACACCCCAGTTGAAAATCTGGAGAGTCTTAAGTCTGTAGCCTGAACTGTTATCTGAAAAAAGGTCCCTCATCTTCCGTCCTCCCCGGTACTTCTTTCCACCGCCTTCATTTTGAGTAGAAGCTCCTTCATAAACACCGTGTCGATTCTGGCCTTGAGAATCGGGCTGAGCTCGAACTCCGCATCATCGCTTATCTCGTTGTCACCCAGTGCATCAGAGGAGGCAAAGAGGTATGTAAGACGGCATAGTATCCTCAGCGTCGAATCAAATGTCTTCATCTGCCTCACTTCATCGGCTCTCTCTTTTGTGAAACTTCTGTAGAGTGAGACTATCTCGCTTTTACGCATCACAAGGCACTCGGAATCGTTCTGTCCTGTTTCGAACTTTTCGATTTCATACCTCAGGAGTACAAGAAGCATACTCGCCTGATACGAAAGAGGAGTCTTCTTTATAAGGCGCGGGAGCTTCGAGTCCGCCACAGTCTCTTCCTCATTATCCTCATCCTCCATCCCCTTACCCAAGTTCTCACCGGCTTCCCGGAGGAATGCATAGCCGTCTATCGTCTCGAGAAAGACAGAGAGTCCGAGTACCCCGAAGTAATCGTCTAGGGCAGACTTATACGTCAATATACTCTCCCATATCTCCTTCTTCTCTCTCTTTTTATAGACAGGTCCCCTGAGGAGTTTGACAGCTGCCGCACTCCATGGTTTTTCACTCTGCATAAAATCTCACCTCCGGTAATCTTACTGAATATTCTCTTTCTTTCCATGTATAGAGGATTGTCTCCTCGATATCCGGATTGACGGCGTTTTTCTCCCTCTTCTCCGCTATTGTTATATAGGTGACAATCTCCTCGAGTCCCTTCTCTACGGGGAATCTCTCCACAAGCTCTCCAAGCGAGAAACTCTCCCTCCCGTTTTCCCTGAAGAAGAGTTCTATCCTGCTCATGAGTTCGTTCTCATCGACATAGAACTCGGCATGAAGTGACAGTACGGCATTTTTGTCATTTGCATCATCAAAGAGAATCACAGGCGCCGTACTTTCCTCCTTTTCGAGCTTGATTGTCCTCGAAAGGGGAAAGAGAAGTTCGGGAGAGGTATCTGTCTCCATTTCGATATCTGCCTGGGCCCTTGTGTTGTTCTTCAATAAGGCACTCTCCTGCTTCAGGAGTGCAACAAGCTCCTCGAACCCCCGTCTCTCGCTTCTTGTCCTCTGGGCCATCACCCTGCTCATCCTCTCTGTCAGGATGGAATTCTTGTCCACAATCCTCTTTCCTGCAGAATAGAAGGTCTTACGAAGTGAAAGGAGGAATGAATCGTCATATTCTATGTTCTGAAGCTTCAATAGTGACTCTATCTCCCCGCATAGCTCGGTGATTCTGTCATCGCTGTAGTGCATCATGTAGTTCCAGAAGCCGTCGAAAGACTGTCCCTGGGGAGAGGCATAGAGTTCCTTATGCAGTGTCAGGGAGTAGCCCAGAATCTTACGCCTGTTCGCATCTCCTTCTGCCTGACGGGAGGCGATTTTGTTCATAATCTCCCTGAAATTGTCCTCGACCTGGGCAAAGTCCGAGAGTATTTCTCGACCTCTGTTCTCGAGGTCTCTCAGATACTCGAGTGTCTTGCGCTTATCGAAGGTTTTGACAGTGTTCGTGCGCTCTATCTCTTCTTTCTCTCTTTTAAGCTCATCTATCTGGCGCTCCAGCTCCCTGATTCTCTTCTTCGGATCCCCGTTCATATTGTCTGCAAGGCTCTTGAGCTGGGTGAGGATGAAATTAAAGGAGCTTTCAGTTGCTATGGTATCACTGTTGAGAATACGGGCAATGAAAGGAAGAATGCGCGAGACGGCACTGTCGAGTTCTATGATCTCCCTCTTCTCGCTGTCACGGTAACGCCTTATGTAGTGTTTCTTCTCGCTGAGCCAGCTCTCCGTATAGGCACGGATCCGCTCCGATATGTTCTTGTCAAGGAGGAAACTTCCCTCAGTAGGGTTTTCCATAAGGATATCCTCCTCAAGCTCCATCTCCTCATCCTGGTTTTCTGAGAGGAAGTTCTCCAGTCTTATGCTGAATTCATCGTACGGAAGTGACGAAATACTGTTGAGATAGAAAGTGTTGTATAGAAAAGTCATCACGAAAGAGGCCGATCTACTGCGGAGTATTGATATACCGCTGTCATTCTTCAATATGTCCTCAAGTCTCTGTATTGTTAATTCCTGCACCTTCGAATCCTTTCAAATAGGTTACAACAAATGAGTGGGGATGATAAAGGCAATTTTTCATTCAGAAAGAATGAAGACTACTAGGTGCTTTTCATTAAGGACTGATTTCCCGCATATAGTACCATACCAAGCAATCTGTGATTGAGGCATTGTTGTCATTATTCAGGTATATCTCGTTCACATCCATAAGTTCAGAAAAATTGAAGCTCTTCACAAAGAGGTGTTCTGAGGAGATGTAGTTTTGTATTTTCTTCAGCTCTTCCGGATGGATAATCTCATTGATGACAAAATCTGTTGTTGTGATTCTACACGGAAGACGGAAGAAACAGTCCAGGAGATCCACAGATAAGAGATCAAAGAATATATTCGAGTCACTGACAACTATGTCCTCTTCAATCATACGACAGAGGCCTCTGTCCTTATTTCATTGAGACTGCAATTGAGAAGATTTGCAGCCTTCGATATAGTAATCAGGCCGGAGAAGAGTGCCTTATAAACAAGAGAAGAGAATCTCCTCGTTGTACAATCAGGATAATATGACTTCTCCACCATATCCTTAAAAGAAGATTCCCTGTTCTTTCTGATGCAGAATGACCTGTACTTCTCCTTTGTTATGATGCCGAGGTACATAGCCTTATACATCAATGCATCCACAGAAATTCCATACTCAATCTGAAGGGCCAGCATCTCATGATAGGAAATACTGGTACGTGATTCACCTATCTCTCTTAAGAAGGTCGAGGATGGGATTAACATCTCTCTCGCAAAAAGATTGCACATCTTTTCCTCTTCCTTCTCACCGACAGTACCATCGAAATTCATGACAAGATGGCCGAGTTCATGAAAGATGGTGAATCTCTTTCTCTCCGGAGAAAATCCCTTATTCAATACAATTACGGGAAACTTGTCATTCACAACAGCCTTGAGGCCATCAAATGAGGAGGAACTTTCTATTTCAATAACTTTGATTCCATGGTCCTCAAGAAGCTCCGAGGCATTAACTATGGCACTCGCTCCCAATTCCCATTTTCGGCGACACTCCCTAGCAGCCTCGATTGCATCCTCCTCAGATGAGATCATCCCATTAACAGGGGAAGAAAACTCAACTCTAGCATTACATGTTTCTTCAATACCGGTGTATCGTTCAATGAGGTCGGCGACTCTCTCCCTGATGGCATTCTCCTCCTTTATAGAGAGCTTTGTCTTACATTTTCTGAACTTGATTGACTTGATTTCCAAAGAAAACGGCCTGAAGAAATAGTCTACTGGAAGTTCCAGTGCTTTCGAGAGCGCAATAACAACAGAACTCGACGGCTTCAATTCCGAGCGCTCATATTTCGATATCGCCATCTTCGAGACAGCACCATCCATACGCCCCACCAGCTCATCCATTGACCAACCTTTCATAACACGTGCATTTTTAAGTCTTTCGGCAAAGATATTCTGTCCTTCCATAGTTTTTCTCTGTTTACAAATATAATAAACTATTGTTTTTCTGTAAATCAAAAAGATATTCCCGATTGAAGTCTCCATAAACATCTACCGGGATATTTAATCAGGTACACATACTCTCAATAACCCCTGTAAGGTATGGCACCTGAGCATGACAGAGTTGCAATATCGGGTGAAAATCAAAAGAATATTATACAGGAACAGAAATGGCTGGAATAATTGATTATCTTAATTGGCGTGGAGACCTCCCGCTCTCATCATTTCCCTTCAATGAGGTTGATGGAGGCATACTTGCACGACTTGCATATATAAACTTCGAGATTACAGGGAAGAGCTGGGAAGGAGAGACGCTGGAGAATGCTCTGAAAGCTCTTCTCGATGTCAAGAATGAGGAAACAGAAAAAAACGATATAGCTTTCATCAAAGTGCTCTCATCGTCTCCCAGATTCTCCTTAATGACAATACTCGATTATACATCGATCCTCGAAGAAGAAAGTCAGACACAGTTTGCGGCAATAACTCTTAAAGAGAAGAAAAACGGCCACATCTACCTCTTCTTCCGCGGTACGGACAATACCCTCCTCGGCCTCAAGGAAGATTTCAACATGTCCTTCATGACTATCATCCCAGGGCAGATCAGAGCCCTCAAATATCTTGATAACATCTCAAAGAGATATGACGGCACCTTCATACTCGGTGGCCACAGCAAAGGCGGCAACTTCGCCGTCTATGCTTCGTCATTCATCAACGAAGAATGTCAAAGAAGGATTGAAGCCATATACAACTACGACGGTCCCGGATTCGAGGAAAGCGTCATCGAGACAGACGGATACAGAAGAATCTGCCCTATCGTCAGTTCCTTCATACCCCAGACATCCATTGTCGGTATGATGCTCGAGCATGATGAGAAGTACACAATCGTTCATTCTAACGCAACAGGCGTGGGTCAACACAACATTAATTCATGGGATGTTGAGAGAGACACCTTCGTACACCTTGAGGAGGCGGATTACAGCTCGCGATTCATAGACGGTACACTCAAATCATGGCTGAAAAATCTGGACAGGGAGAAACGTGGTGAGTTCATCGATGCCGTATATACCGTAATGGAGAAAAGTGGCGCTAAAACTCTTAAGGAG
Source organism: Faecalibacterium sp. CAG:74 (assembly GCA_963638045.1). Classification (GTDB taxonomy): domain Bacteria; phylum Spirochaetota; class Spirochaetia; order Sphaerochaetales; family Sphaerochaetaceae; genus Ornithospirochaeta. The sequence goes on from CAVHPV010000030.1 coordinate 24,565, forward strand.
CTAAGTGGCAGTTGGTTCAATTCCGGAATAAAAATTGTAAAAGGATTCAGGAATCTCCCAGCTAATACGAGAAAGACCATATCCCTGGCAATGAATGTTCTCTTCAAAAGCTCGAAGGAAAGTCTTAAAAATCTCAAAACCCATAATGAAACCCACCACAGCAAAGCATGAAGACAAAGCAAGATAAACAGAAAGTGCAGAAAGGACCCTACTACTCACAGTTATCATGAATAATTAAGTAAAGATTTCCCATTTTTAAGCATAATCATTCATGAAATTACCGATTAATGCCGATGTCGGCATTAATCGGTAAATGCCAACTTTTTATTAATGCCGATAGAAATGAAGTAACTCTTGTAGCTTAAATAGGATACGTAGTACTCAAATGGCAAAATATCGGCATTAAATTCATGGTAACCTCTTAATAGGAGGTTCCTATGGAACGAAATACAATACAATTGGAGAGCTTGATAGAAAAGCTCATGGAGGGCATAAAAGCCCGAGGTTTGGCACCTGCTTCGCAGAAAAATTACACTGCTGTATGCAACAGCATACGTCGGTACCAGAAGAATTCCCCAGAAGTAGATGTTTCCACCCTTCTTGATAAGTATCTGGAAGATTTTAGGCTTGGTGGACGAAATAGGAAAGGTAAACCTAGCCTCGGTTATCTTCGGTTTACGACGTTCGTTGTCGGACTACTCAGAACCATCCTGGAAACCGGAGAATTTGTGTTCACTAAGCGAATATCTCAGCGAGGATACCTTGTTTCAGAAGAGGACATGTCGCTTATAAAATCAATCCTTGAATCGGCCAGGCTTAAAGGCAATGCCTGTATTGCGATGGAAACCGTACTCAGACATTTCTTCTCATGGCTTGGGGAGAAAGGGCTTTCTCCGCAAGATACGAATGATGAAATCCTCATGGAATTTATCATCAATGTTGTTCCAGAAACCAACAGCGGAAGCATTTGCGCGTCAATGCGGGGGCTGAGATACCTGTCAGTATATTTCAGAGCCAATGGTATTGGAAACATACGGAATGACATAAGCTTTTTGAAAGTAAGGACAAATCGGGAGACAATCGTAAAGCCATTCTCACGTGATGAGATTGAGAAAATTCTATCAGTTATAGACAGAAGCACCGACGGAGGGAAAAGGGACTACGCAGTTATCATGCTTGCCATAGACACAGGATTGAGGGCCGTTGACATTGCAAATCTTAAGCTTAAAGACATCGACTGGAAGGAAGAAACTCTATCCATAATGCAATTGAAAACTGGAAAGAGAGTGTCATTACCACTGTCAGGGACGACGATGAATGCCTTAGCGGACTATATCCTCAACGGAAGACCCGAGTCTGAATATAAGGAAGTTTTTCTGACAATTTATAAGCCTGCGAGGCCGACGTGGGACAGCTTGAGTCAAATCGTCAAAAAATATTCCAACAAAGCAGGCTTGAGTTGGACCCCAAGAAGGAGTTTTCACAGTCTCAGAAGAACATTCGCAACAGAGATGGCTTCTGCCGGCGTTGAGATTACTACAATTTCGCAGATGCTCGGGCACAGCTCCATCAATGAAGACAAGCCATACATAACGTATGACAAGAGAAATATTACGAGTTGCGCCTTCAATTTCAATCTTGTTCCGATTCGTAACGGCATTTATAGAG
>CAVHPV010000031.1:0-25238 GCA_963638045.1 Faecalibacterium sp. CAG:74
GTATAGCAGGAAAACAACTAAAAGTTAAGCACAATTATTTATGTCGTTTACTATAGGAATTATTCCAGTGATGTTCTACACTCTCTTTGGAGGTGAAAGATGATCAGCCAAAGTGAACTCGGAAGAAAGATAAGGGAACTCAGACAGAAGAGGGGGATGACACAGCTTGAGCTTGCATCCGTCCTGTGTGTCAGTGACAGGACGGTATCGAAATGGGAGACAGGGAGGGGCTATCCCGACATTACATTTATGGAAAGGATTGCCACTGTATTTTCCATTTCTCTCTCGGAGCTCCTGAACGGGGCTGAGATCCATAACCGCAACATATCGGGTAACATGCTGAAGGCTTCCTTCTATATATGCCCTGTCTGTGGTAATTGTATTGTCTCAACAGGGGAAGCTTCTATCTCCTGTCACGGTATTACTCTGGATAAGCTCGTGAAGAATCCGATTGACGGGGAACATTCTGCCTCTCTCAGTATTGTTGAAGACGAATACTTTGTCTCTGTCCGTCATCCGATGACAAAGGAGAAGTATATCTCGTTCATTGCAGCCCTCTTTTCTGACAGGGTTCAGATTGTGAAACTCTATCCTGAGGGTAATGCGGAGGCAAGAGTGAAGATGAACGGAGTTGGAGAGATTCTTTTTTATTCCAATACTGACGGACTTTATTCATTTCGTCCGAAAGAGGATTCTATTGCCGCTGCTCTGTGATTAGAGCTGTTTCTTGTTGTTTTTTGCATGTCCGAATTATGCTGAATTCAAATTCACTGAATAATTATTCTGCTAATGGAGGACAAGATGTTTCTGGGACGAGTTAATGAGCTTTCGAAGCTGAAGGAAGAGTTTGGAAAGAAGCAGAAAAGTGCGGTTCTTGTTTACGGTAAGCATGGAATGGGTAAGTCGACCCTGCTGAGAGAGGCATCAAAAGGCTACAATGGGACTGTGATATATCATCTCTTCACTAAGACAACATATGAAGGTAATCTGGCCATTCTCTACCGCAGTGTCGCACTTTCCTTGGGGCTCCCGGAAATCAGGTTCAACACAGTTTTTGCCATGTTTGACTACCTTGGCTCCACGAAAAGGGAGATTCTTTAATTCTTGATGAATATCAGTATTGGAACGGGAGTAGAAAGTCAGGTGAAGTTGATTCATTCATGCAGGTTGTCATTGATAGTCTCCCGGCGAATATGAAGGTTGTTATCTGCGGCTCGTATATATCCTCGATGAAGGGACTCTTGAGAGGGGATAATCCTCTCTTCGGAAGGTTCTCACTTATATTGCATGTGGAAGAGTTTGACTATTTAGATGCCTCCCTCTTCTCTCCGGACCTTGACGTGAGGGAAAAGATCAGGTTCTACTCCGTTTTCGGAGGTTCTCCCTATGTAACTCTCCAATCTCGATTATTCAAAAAGCCTTGAGGAGAATATTAAGGAAAAGTCGATAGGACAGAACAGTATTCTCCGTAATTACATTGAAAATGTTATGTTGAAAGAGATTCAGAAAAGCTATGATGTTAAGATTCTTGAATGTCTTTCAAACGGGAAGAAACGCTATAGTGATACTCTCTCCTTCCTTAATGAAAGTAATTCGGGACTTCTTGATAAACAACTGAAGAATCTCGTGTCAATGGAGAGTGTCAGAAAGCTCAGCCCGATCAACAGGAAGGATGATGTTCGCAAGCAGTTCTACGAGATAAATGACAATCTTATGCTTTTTTATTTTTCATATATCTTCTCTCGTGATGCTCTCATAATGAAGTTCGGCGAGGATAGTTTTTTCTCTTCCAGCATCCTCCCATCCCTTACTACATTCATAAGTTACCGGTTTGAGGATATTGTATTGGAGTATTTTGTCCGCCTGGCCAACATGGGGAGGCTTCCTGGTGTTGAGGACTTCGGTTCATATTGGTATGACAACAGGAGAGAGAAGAAAAACAGCCAGTTTGATGTTGTACTTAAAAAGAGTGACGGATATGAATTCTTCGAATGTAAGTTCTACTCTTCCCCGATGAAAGAGGATGAGTGCAAAAAAGAGGAAGAGCAGGTCAGGGCAGTTACGGGACTTGACTGTGTTTCTCTGGGGTTTGTATCGTCCTCCGACTTTGATTTTTCCTCCTCCCGCTATATTCTCCTTGATGCACATGATATCTACAATATATGACAGCCTTTGAGCTCTCTTGGCTTCTGATAAAGGTTTTTCTGATTCATTTAACAGGAAATTAACACACTCCTTCTTTCTCCTTAACCTCTCTTTTCTATATTTGTGGCCAAGGAGAAAGAAAAATGAAAAAAATCATCACTTCAATAGTTTTAATCAGCTTAGTTCTCTTTGCTTCCTTCGCTCAAGGAAACAAAGAATCAAATAATGAGATCACTGTCATCTCACGTGAAGACGGATCGGGTACGAGAGGTGCATTCATAGAGCTTGTCGGAGTTGAGCAGAAGGTCGACGGTGTCAAGACAGATATGACTACAGACTCTGCAGAGATTGCAAATTCGACAAGTGTTGTCATCACTACTGTTGCAGGTAACAGGAATGCCATCGGATATATTTCCCTGGGGTCCCTGAGTGGCAGTGTCAAGGCACTAAAGATTGATGGTGTCTATCCGTCTGTCTCTACTGTGAAGAGCGGAGAGTACAAGCTAGCGCGTCCGTTCAACGTTGCATATATGTCCCTTAGTGAAATCTCATCTGACTTTCTCTCCTACGTTATGAGTAAGGACGGTCAGGCCATCATCGAGAAGAAGGGCTACATAAAGGTAAACGACAATGCGGAGAGCTATACTTCAAAAGGCCTCAGCGGTACTCTCACTATCTCCGGCTCCTCCTCTGTGTACCCTGTGATGGAAGTTCTTTGCGAAAACTACTCGGCACTCAATCCGAATGTGAAGATCACTCTCCAGCAATCTGACTCGACTACCGGTATGAACGACGCCGTCTCCGGCTCATCAGATATCGGGATGGCTTCGAGGGAGCTCAAGAGTTCGGAGACTGGAAAGGGCCTTACGGGGCTGGCAATTGCTCTTGACGGTATTGCTGTCATCGTGAACAACTCTAACAGCGTGTCGGAGCTCACTACAGCAAACGTGAAGGATATCTACACAGGTGCTGTTACCAGCTGGGACAATCTCTGATGAAGAAGGAAAAAACAGCAAAGGCTGTATTCTTTGCGGGAGCACTCTTTTCAGTGCTCTCCGTTCTGTTGATCTGTCTATTTCTCTTTCTCAATGCAATTCCTACAATTATTGAGATAGGTCCGCTGAATTTCCTCCTCGGGACAAAGTGGAAGCCTGGTAATGACATCTATGGAATTTTCCCGATGATTCTTGCCTCCGTCTATGTGACAGGGCTTTCGATTCTCTTCGGAGTCCCGCTGGGGATCCTGACTGCTGTCTATATGGCCTTTTTCTGTAATAAAAAGGTTTATAAGTTCCTGCGTCCGGCTGTCGAACTTCTTGCCGGAATCCCGAGCATAGTTTACGGCTTCTTCGGTCTTATGGTTATAGTTCCCTTTATGCAAACTCTCTTCGGCGGCAGCGGAAAGAGCATGCTGACTGCAGGTATTCTCCTCTCCCTCATGATTCTTCCGACAATTATAACGGTGAGCGAAAACTCCCTTAGGGCTGTGGACCCGGCTCTTCTTAGCGGGGCGCTCTCTCTCGGGGACACAAAGGAAGTTGCTGTCTTTCGTGTTATGATCCCTGCTGCTTCATCTGGCATTCTCTCATCCGTGATTCTCGGAATCGGGAGGAGTATCGGAGAGACGATGGCTGTCGTAATGATAGCCGGAAACCAAGCTGTGATGCCGTCTTCCATCCTTAAGGGAGTGAGAACCATGACAGCTAACATTGTGCTGGAGATGGGGTACGCAACGGACCTACACAGGGAAGCTCTAATCGCGACTGGAGCTGTGCTTTTCGTCTTTATCTTGATGATCAATTTAGCATTCTCATGTCTGAAAAGGAGGGAGAGACGATGAAACATCCTCTGAAGACTGTGCTTTCTGTTCTCATAAGACTGTCGGCGGCTCTCGTCGCTTTCTTCCTTCTACTGATCATAGGCTATGTGCTCATTCTGGGTATACCTGCATTGAAACCAAGTCTCTTCGAATGGAAGTATAACTCGGAGAACGTCTCTATGATGCCGGCCATCATCAACACCATCTTTATTATGGTGCTGACACTGGTAATTGCACTTCCTGTCTCTATTTCAGCAGCAATATACTTGAATGAATATGCAAGGGACGGGAAAGTTGTGCGTATAATCAGGATGACTGCCGAGACTCTCTCCGGAATTCCAAGCATAGTATATGGTCTCTTCGGTTATATATTCTTCTCGACTTTCCTCCACTTTGGGTACTCGCTTCTCTCTGGGTCTCTTACGCTTTCAATTATGATTCTCCCGATTGTCATGAGGACGACAGAGGAAGCCTTGAAGGAAGTGCCGATGGCCCTTAGGGAAGGATCCTACGCACTCGGCTGCGGAAAGCTAGGGACAATCTTCAGGGTGGTGATTCCTTCGGCTTTGCCGTCAATTCTTTCCGGTGTAATTCTTGCTGTCGGCAGGATAGTGGGGGAGACAGCTGCCTTGATCTACACTGCCGGGAGTGCGACGAGCATCGCTTCGTCCCTCTTCTCATCGGGTCGTACTCTCTCGGTGCATATGTATGCTCTTATGAGTGAGGGACTCCATATGGAGGAGGCAAGAGCAACAAGCGCAATACTTCTCATTCTTGTGCTTGCCATCAACGGAATAAGCAGACTGATTATAAGAAGAAAAGGAGGAAAGGACGATGAGTGATGTCTTTTCAGTTTCAAACTTACATCTCTATTATGGTAAAACGGAGGCCCTCAAGGGTATAGATATAACCATCCCGGAGAAATCGATTGTCTCCCTCATAGGTCCGTCAGGGTGCGGGAAGTCGACATTCTTAAGATGTCTTAACAGAATGAATGACCTGATCGGTACCTGTCACATTGATGGAACAATCCTCTATAAGGGGAAGAATATCTACGACAAGGATGTTGACGTGCCTGAGCTCAGGAAGGAGATTGGAATGGTCTTCCAGAAGCCGAATCCCTTTCCGTTCTCAATTTATGACAACATAGCATACGGCCCCAGAACTCACGGGGTGAGGAACAGGCTTAAGCTTGACGAGATAGTCGAGTCTTCACTTGTTGCCGCAGGGCTTTTTGATGAGGTGAAGGACAGGCTTAATAAGAGTGCGATGGGCCTCAGTGGCGGGCAGCAGCAGAGACTTTGCATAGCACGCTCCATTGCCGTCAACCCCAGCGTTCTTCTTATGGATGAACCGACATCCGCCCTCGATCCGATCTCTACACAGAGGATTGAGGAGCTGGCACTGGAACTCAAAGAGCGCTTCACAATCGTTATTGTGACGCACAACATGCAGCAGGCACTCAGGATTTCGGATAGGACGGCATTCTTTCTCCTGGGGGATCTTGTAGAGTACGGTGACACTACAGAGATGTTCTCTGCTCCTAAGAACAGAAAAACGGAAGATTACATAACAGGAAGGTTCGGTTGATATGAAGAACAGATTTGATGATGAATTGAATAATTTGAATCTCGGGATTGTCGCTGTAGCGACTCTCACAGAGAATGCAGTGGAGCTGCTCTCTATGGCAATGAACGGCAGAAAGGGAAGAGTTATTGAGGAGATAGAAGAGAAGACGTCGGAGATTGAGAAGCTGAGCAAGGATACAAGCTCGGCATGTATCAACCTCCTTTTGAGGTATCATCCGGTAGCAAGGGATCTAAGAAGAATTTCCTCTGCAACGAAGATAATTGCTGACCTTGAACGTATCGGTGACAATGCACTCGACAGCGCGGAGGTTATGGAATATATAACCGGAAAGGAGATTTACAGGGAAATATCGCTCGATAAGATGTGCCTCAGTGTTAAGAAAATGGTTGAAGATGCTGTACAATCATACATATCGAGTGATAATGACCTTGCATTGAGTGTCGACAGGATGGATGACATTGTGGACGAGTACTTCCTTGAGGCGAAGAGAAGCTTGATAGAGCTTATCAGGGCGAACTCTCCGTCCTCTGATGAGGCACCGGATTTGATGATGCTTGCCAAATACCTCGAGAGGATGGGAGACCATGCCGCAAGCATATCGCGATGGGTCATTTATGAGAGAGGATAGATATGATAGTCTTGATTGAAGATGACAGTTCGATACAGAAACTTGTGAAGTATGCCCTGGAGATGAACGGGTATTCCGTTATTGCATTCTCCTCCTGGGAGGAAGCTGATGGGAATTTCAATTCTCCTGCTCTCTTTATACTCGATATAATGCTTCCGGGACTCTCCGGACTTGAGATTCTCTCCCTGATTCGGAAGGATGTCACATTGAGGAAGGTTCCTGTCATGTTCCTCACAGCCAAGTCCACAGAACTCGATAAGGTCACGGGGCTCGACAGCGGGGCTGATGACTACATTACAAAGCCTTTCGGGGTTCTTGAGCTTATAAGCCGGGTCAGAGCTCTCCTGAGACGGAGCGGAGGGAAGGATGATGACGACATAGTCTCTGCATTCGACATCGTGATGAGGAGGGGAGAGCATAAGGTTTATAAGGCAGGTGTTCCCGTGGAACTCACCCTCAAGGAATATGAGACGCTGGAGTATCTTCTTCAGAACAGGGGGCTTGCAGTGAAGAGGGAGACACTTCTCTCCTCAGTCTGGGGGTATGACTACTACGGGGAGACGAGGACGGTTGATGTTCACATCAGACACCTCAGGGAGAAACTCGACCCTGAGGGTAAGATTATCGAGACCGTGAAGGGGGTCGGGTACAGGGTTAAGAGGGAGGATGAGGTATGAGGCGCACTGTTTTTCTGTGGTTATTGATTGTCTCTCTCATCACAATCCTTCTGGTGATGCCGGTTTCCCTCCTTATCTACTACCATACATATGAAGACAGAATAGAGGAAGATCTCATTGCCGAATTAGGGTATGCCGAGGCTATCTACACGGGCTCGCTTCCTTCCTCTTTTCTTGAATCCGGTGGCAGGAGAGTTACAGTGATCTCCTCAGACGGAACTGTACTCTATGATAGTGAAGCCTCGAGTGAGAGTATGGACAACCATCTCGAGAGAGAGGAGGTGCGGGAAGCTCTCGAGAGGGGGATAGGAATAAGCGAAAGGAGGAGCGAGACTCTTTCCGAAAAGAGTGTCTACGCAGCAAAGCGCCTTCCTGACGGCAATGTGCTGAGGCTTTCAACAGAGGCCAAGACTCCTTTTTCCTTCCTCTCGCTTATTATTCTACCGCTTCTTTTTGTGATTGTGGTTGCTCTCGCTATCATCCTCTTTCTATCACGCTTTGTTGCGGGGAGGATTGTCAGGCCCATCAACTCCCTCAATCTTGACAACCCGGAGGACAATGACACATATGATGAGCTCTCTCCTCTTCTTCTGAGACTGAAAAGGGAAAAGGATGCGATAAAGGCCCAGATACGAAAAAGTGAAGAAAAAAAGCGGGAATTCGAGTTGGTCTCCTCATCTCTTGAGGAGGGGCTTGCAATAGTTTCTGCGTCAGGGGAACTTCTTTCTTCCAACAATAGTTTTCTTTCCCTTCTCGGTAAAGACAGCTCTGAGGATACTTCTATCTTCTCATATTTTCAGGATGGCGACGGAAAGGGGGTTGTTCTCTCTGCACTTTCCGGAGAGCGGGGAGAAGTTGTGCTTCCGCTTTCAGACAGAATGGTTGAGGTTGTCAGCTATCCGTCTGACAAAGGCGGGATAATCATACTCTTGAGAGATGTCACAGAGAAAGCCGAGAGAGAAAAAATGAGGCGAGAGTTCACTGCCAATGTTTCCCATGAGCTTAAGACTCCCCTTACGACGATATCGGGATTTGCAGAGCTCCTGATGAGTGGAAATGTGCCTCCAGAAAAGATCGTTGACTTTTCGGGGGAGATTTACAGAGAGGCGGGAAGACTTATAAGCCTTGTCGAGGATATTTTGAATCTCTCATCCCTTGATGAGGGGAGTGAGAAAAAGGATGAGAAGACCGACCTCTCTCTTAGTGCAGCTGTTGTAATGAAGGAACTTTCCTTTAAGGCGGAGAGAGGAAACATAAAAATGATTTCTGCTTTCTCTCCAGCTCCTGTCAGAGGGAGTGAGAAACTTGCCCATGAAGTAATCTTCAATCTTGTCGACAATGCTATCCGCTATAACAGAAGTGGAGAACCGTGGGTGAAGGTGGAGACCGATATAAGGGGAAACGAGGTGGTTCTTTCGGTTGAAGACAATGGAATAGGGATAGCGAAGGAACACCAGGAACGTATCTTCGAGCGTTTCTACCGTGTCGATAAGGCACGGAGCAGGGACAGCGGGGGAACAGGTCTCGGGCTCAGCATCGTGAAGAATGCTGTAGCTAACATGAATGGGAGGATAAAACTGGCCTCCGCACCTGGCAGAGGAACTCGTGTAGAGATTATTTTCCCGCTAGCGGATTAGATCCTTTATGACCTCTGACGCAATGATGAGACCGCATACGGAAGGGATGAAGCTGATGGATGCAGGTGTACTGCGCTCCTCTCCAAAACGGGGAGTGATGGGCTTTTCTGTGGAGTAGACAACTTTGAGTTTCTTTATGCCCCTCTTTCTGCATTCACCTCTGATTACTCTTGAGAGCGGGTCCACGCTTGTCGAGTAGATATCTGCCACACGAAAGAGTGTGGGGTCAAGTTTGTTTCCCGCCCCCATGGAGGAGATTATCGGTGTGTGGGCCCTTTCTGCTTCCTCAATCAGCTGGAGTTTTCCTGTCACAGTGTCGATGGCATCAACAACGTAGTCGTAGGATGAGAAATCGAAGAGGTCTTTTGTGGATGGAAGATAGAAGATGTCATGAGCAGTGACAATGCATTCGGGGTTGATGGATAGTATTCTCCTCTTCATTACATCTGTCTTCTTTTCTGTGAGTGTATCCACGGTTGCTATTATTTGGCGGTTGATGTTTGAAGGGGAAACTCTGTCCGAGTCGATGATATCAAATGAGCCTACGCCACTTCTGGCAAGAGCCTCGACCACGTATCCTCCGACACCACCTAGACCGAAGACGGCAACATGAGCACTCTTCAGTTTTTCAATGGCCTCTCGACCAATCAGCATCTCAGTTCTGCTTAAATCCATGATGGTATTATAGGAAAAAAGGAGAGAAGTGGAAATTGGTTTTAACTGCTCACCGATGCGATGAAAATCAGTTTTTCTTCTGCTCTGCGGTATTTTCCTTTTTCTTCCATATCTTGAGTTCGAGTATGTAGCATATGAGTCCTATGACTCCTGCCACAGTCTCGGAGAGGGGGAATGCAAACCAGGTCGCAGTGAGTGAGATTTTCGAAAATATGTAGAAGAACGGGATAAGACAGAAAATCTGGCGTGTGAGTGCTATCATTGTGCTCTTCACTGACTGTCCTATAGCCTGGAAGAAGACAGGAAATGTTAGAGAAAAGACTGCCGAAATGAAGCTCGTTCCGATTATCCTGAAGGCTGTGACTCCGACAGAGAGAACCTCCTCGTCCCTTGTGAATACAGTGAGTATGGTTCTCGGGATTCCTATGAAGCAGAACATACCGATAAGCATGAAGAAGGATGCAACGGCGAGTGTCATGTTCACACTCTCCTTACATCTTTGGTAGTTATTGATGGCATAGTTATAGCTTATAATCGGGACAACGCATGTCTGGAGGGCCAATAGCGGAATAAAGAAGAATGACTGGTACTTGTAATAGAGCCCGAGAACGGTAACAGCAGCGTCGCTGAAGGATGCAAGAATTAGATTAAGGGCGATTATGTAGATGCTCATCGTGCATTGGCTGAGCATTGAGGGGTAGCCCAGTCTCAATACGTTTTTCATGAGTGTCTTTGTCTCATTAATCTTACCCGACGGTAATCTGAAGCCCTTCGGAGCTACAACGAGTGCTGCAACGCATTGCCCCATGACTGTTGCTATTGCGGCTCCCTTAACCCCGAGTGCAGGGAAAGGCCCTATGCCGTATATGAGAAGCGGATCAAATATGATATTGGTCAGGGCTCCGCTCACCTGTGCAATCATCGGGATGGACATCTGACCGCCGGCCTGGAGAATCTTTGTCCAGTTACTTTCAAGAAAAAGACCTATGGAGCCTATGCATACGATGTAACCATAGGTAAGAGAATCCCTTATAACCTCCTCGCCATTAGCGGAGAGCCTTACATAGTGCTTTAAAAAGAGCAGGATGAAAAGCGAGTAGAGAGCCCAGATGATGATTTCAAGAATCATTCCCGTTCCTCCGGCCTTACGTGCCCTCTCGTCATCATGAAGAGCATAGAGGCGGGAAATATATGTGTTTACACCAACGCCGAGTCCGACTGCAAGTGCAGTGGAGAGCCATTGTAGAGGATAGACAACAGAGAGGGCAGTGAGAGCACTTGTCGAGTAGGCTCCGACAAAGTAGCTGTCAACTATGTTGTACAGAGCCTGGATAAGCTGACTGAGCATGACGGGAGGCGCCATACGCAATATGAGAGATGATAGTTTTTCTGTTCCGAATGATGTGGGTGATGTGCTTTCTTTCATAGTTTCAAAACACCAGTGAAAGAGTATTTATCACTTCTGAAAAATAAAGTGAAGAGGAGGAATGCTGTTGCCGAAAAAAAGCCACATGATATAAAACACACACAGAGAGGGCAGAGAATGGCACAGAGAAACACAGAAAAGCGTAATCAAATACTTAGGGTTGCATATGATGCTGTTTCCATTTCATATATCGCTGAAAAGACCGGGATAAAGAAATCTCTCCTGTAGCATTATTACGGCCACAAGGGTGATATTACAAGGACGCTTTTTGATGAGCTTCTGTCCTCATCCTCTTTCTTCCTGGAACGTTTCTCATATTCTGAATGTGAAGTCTTCCATGAAATCTCAGACTTCAACATGCTTTTCTTTAAGACGGCTGACAGGAATCAGCGGCTCAATAGATTCATAACAGCATCAATCAGCCAGACAGAGCTGCTTTCTATCTGGCCAAGTATGGAGTTGATGTCCTCCTTGTTGATAAGGAGACATGGCCCCGGGATAAAATATGCGGAGGAGTCTATCTTTCCTCCCTCTATCCGATGCTCAAGGAGATGGGGTGCTTTGATGCGATGTATTCCCAGCAGGCATGCAACATAAACACAATGCGCCTCATTAATCGTGAGGAGGGTTACATAATTCTTGATGTTGATCCTTTTATGATAGCTCCACGGCGTTTTACAGATGACCAAATCAGACGTGCTGCCATCCGGGAAGGTGCCGACTTCATGGAAAATTATGAGGCGACAGGTCTTATCATGCGTAAGGGGGTTGCGAAGGGAGTTCATGGGCTTTACCACAATGAGGAGATGGACATTATGGCAGATGTTGTCATCATCGCAAACGGTTCGCACAGTGAACTCTCCAGACAACTTGGAGCCTTCACAGATGATCCTGAGATGACAATATGTCGACGGTGTGGAGGGACTGGTTCCAGACCAGGCGGAGGAATATTATGTTCCTATGGGACTTGAGGCATGGAGTCCGATCTGTACAACATGGCTCAATCCCCACTATGAAGGTAAACAGGCAGCCTTTGGATTGACTATCACTGAAAAGGCACTCAGAGACAGTGGGCTTTCAAGCATGGAATTCTATGAATAATGGAAGAATAACACAAAATTCGGCAGGGAACGGCTGAATAACGCAACCCTTATCGATAAGTTCCGTGGCTGGCATCTTCCGGGATCACGCAAACTGGCTCAGTCAGTCTATCCCGGAACTATTCTGATTGGAGACGCAATTGCTGCGGCAGAGTGTGCATTTGAGTATGGTATTCCTTCAGCCATGGTGGGAGGAAACATAGCAGCAGGAGTAATTGCTGAGTGTGTGAAGAACAATGATTTCTCATTTGAGGCACTCAATAAGTACCAGGCGCTGGCCTCCGCAGCACTTGACCCGGGACTTCAATTCAACGGGATGTTCAGGGACGAACTATTGAATAAGGAAGAGGTTATGAATGACTTCTTTGTATGGGTAAAGAGACAGGAAGGATATCCTCTTCTTTCATTTAGTGGATGTGCGATGAAATATATGAGTGAGGTTCTCGGACTTAATATCCAGATCAGTGAGAGCAGCAGATCCCAGTAATCTCTGTTCTGTTTTTCATAAAGGGCCGTGGGGGAAAGAGCTTCTGTGGCCCTTCTTATCCAAGCCAGGTCGGCTCCGTACTCTTGTCGACCAACTCTTCCTTCCATTCTTCTATCTGTCTCGTCTTGGAAGAGAAGTTTATGCCTACAATATGAATCTCTTTGTCTGTGTTTATATATTTTCCGTAGTAGCGTTTGTCCTTTATCTGATTGAGAGCTTCATCAGCACTCTGGTCAACCTTAATCTCTATCACCCACACGTCACTCTTTGTTGAGATGAGAACATCAATACGCCCAAGAGTAGTTGTCTCCTCAACAATGATTGAGTCAACCCCCATCAAGAGGAAGAAGGCATAGAACATGCTCTGGTACCCGATTTCCTTAGCCAGGATGACATACGGGATTTGTTCATAATACGCATTCATCACTCTTATAAGCTTGACTATGTCATTTTCCTTGATGGCATTAGCTGCCTTCTCTGTGTATGAAGCAATCTGAACAGAGGAATATAACTTTATGAGACTCCGGGTAAATGCTGTCCTTACTTCCCTGTTCGGGAACGTAAGGGTTAAGGAATTTTCACTTCCCTCCTTTATTGTGAGGTAGCCAGTAAAGTACAAAAGTGCCATCACCTGATATTTGTCAAGTTTCCTTGAAGCAAGAAGCAGAAAGTCAAATGTGCTGAAGTTATCTGTATCGAGGGAATTATCCTCAGATATGAGACTCTCCAGGTGATAGTCTTTGGCCAAATCTACAGCCAGCGTGCTTGCTCCGGTGTTTATCCAATAATTCTTGAAGCTGCATCTCCCATTGAAGAAACATCCAACAGAAACAGGGTTATAAACCTTAACAGGATTTTCGTATGAGAATCGGTAGCCGTCATAGTAATCACGTATGGCAGAGAGAAATTCCTCTCTTGTCTTATACTCTCTGTCATCTCTCTTCATGTATTCATCGATATATTCACTGAAATAACTCTCAAGCTCTTCTTCTGTGTAACCCAAAAGAGCGGCACAATTCCTATCAAAGGTGAGGTCCGTGAGATTATTCATCTGACTGAAGATGGACATATTGGAGAACTTGGTAATGCCGGTAACAAAGAAGAATCGGATTTTATCGCCTCTGCTCTTTATGACTGTATAAAACTGGCTGAGGGTATCTCTTATTCTGTCTGCTTTCTTTATGTCTTTGTATGTGTGGATAATCGGAGTATCGTATTCGTCAACTATGATTACTGCTCTCTTATCAAGATGTTTTAGAATAGCTCCCAGCATCGTGGATGGTTCAGCTCTATCTATTCTAATTCCATTACTATCTGCCTCATCCATGAGGGAAATTTGGAAATCATTCAAAAAGCTGTCATAACTTGTGACATTGAATGCTGACATATCGAAGTGAAGTACAGGATATTTCTCAAATGAGTAATCGGTACTGTCTATATATAAACCTTTGAAGAGTTCACGCTTGCCGTCGAAGAGTGCGTGGAGTGTTGAGCACATGAGACTCTTGCCGTAGCGACGGGGACGGGAGATGAAGTAATAGTTTTTCAGCTTGCTTCTCACCAGGTTATAGACATATTCAGTTTTATCAACGTAGATATAATCACCCTGTGTCCGCAAATCCTCAAAAGAGCTTATGTTTACCGATATTTCCTTCATAGATAAATTCTATCTGATTGTCTCTGTTTCCTCCATATCTTTCTTATTGCAAAGTGACAAAGGAGTATGATTTTCAGGGACAAAAGAGGAACTTAATGACAAATGAAAAGGCCCTCCTTTCGGAGAGCCGAAACACAGAAGGTTGGGAGAACTTATTTGTTCTCGTCCTTCTTTTTATTCGAAACCTTGTTTAGGATTACCACGACAAGGTAGATGACGCCCATAGCCAGAGCAAGAAGAGCCCAGGCACGGAAGCCGAATTTTACAGCTTCGCTGACAGATTTTGCAGTCAAATCAGTTACATGACCAAACATATCTTACCTCCTATTAACCGAACATCGAGAGAATCAAGCCACCTGCGAGAACAGATCCAATCTGGCCTGCGACATTTGCCCCAAGTGCGAACGGCAGAAGATGGTTCTGTTTGTTGGCTTCCTGGCCTACCTTCTGGACAACCCTGCTGGACATCGGGAATGCAGAGATACCTGCTCCTCCGATAAGCGGGTTCACCTTATGATCCTTTGGAAGGAAGATATTGACTATTTTCATGAAGAATACACCGCATGCTGTGTCGAAGACGAATGCGAGAAGACCGAATGCAATAATCATCAATGTGTTGACTGTAAGGAGATCCGGTCCCTTCATCATCGGGGCAATAGCGAGTCCGAGAAGAAGCGAGATGAGTGGGGAGAGGATATCCTGTGCTGCACGTGATAGTGAGTCGAGGACACCGCATTCCCTGAGGAGGTTACCGAACATAAGCATGCCGACAAGAGCTGCACTGTCCGGAGCGAGCAATGAACATATGATAGATACTGCGATAGGGAAGATAATCTTTGTGGACTTTGAGATTGCACCTGCGCGGTAGCTCATCTTGATTTCTCTTTCCTTCTTTGTTGTTGTAAGCTTGAGTACTGCCGGCTGGATGATAGGCACCAGTGCCATATAGCAATAGGCCACAATGAGGATCGGTGCTATAAACTGGCTACCGAGTCTTTGAGAGACCAGAATGGCTGTCGGACCGTCTGCCGCACCGATGATACCGATGGAAGCGGCATCATTGAGAGGGAAGAAGAAGGAAGCAAGCATCATCGAGAGGAAGATACCACCCTGTCCTGCTGCTCCGACAAAGATAAGCCACGGCTTCTGGATAAGCGGTCCAAAATCAATCATTGCACCGATGCCGATGAAGAGCAGAAGAGGGAAGACCTCATAGGTTTCAATACCGAAATTGTAGAGCCAGGTGAAGATACCGATTTCATCTGCAATGACTGAGCCGGGCATGTTCACCAGAATGGCACCGAAACCCATCGGGAGTAGGAGCGTCGGCTCCATCTCCTTCTTGATTGCCAGATAAATCAAGACTATTCCCACAAGGATCATGATAATGTTGTAAATCAAATCTGTGTTCATAGCTGTGATTCTATTCCAGAATCAGGAATTTGTCAGTCAGAAAAGGCTCAAGCAAAAAGTTTTTCTTTTTTGCATTCACAATAGCCTGATATGGCATAAAATCTCAATATTTATGGTATATAGGCCAAATCTGGACTTCATTTCGTGCTATATACTTTCGATTTGTCTTCCATTTAGTTAAATTCTATGGGGCTTCTTATCTGTTTCTTAGCTCAGGAATCTGTCTCTTGTATTCATGTGCCTTAGATAGTCTTCCACATTGCGGTACATAATACCCCTCATCCTCTCCGTGAGGGGCCATGTCTCAGACTGTGTACCAGATAATCTCATTCTCCTTCATTTCCAGAGGGAAAGATTCTCCATTCTGTGTGTAGACGGTGGTTGCTTGCGAAGTATAGGTGTTGTTAACAACGCAATATTTTCCGTTCTTTATATATGCATTCACCTCCACGTTCTCATTGGTGCTGAACCATGTGTGGAGCATGTCCTCACTTCTGGTTGCCCACAGGATTGCACGGTGAAGAATGCGTGCATTTTCGGCCGAATACGGTAGACCTGAGAGGTATACTCCTCTTCCTTTTCCGCACTCCTTTACTGCAGCCTGTACGGATCTCTCTGATACGGCTATTACAGTCGTTCCTTCAAGAGCATAAATACTCTTCTTTCCTTCTCCCCAGTCAAAGTCCGTCCTACCCTCTGTTATGAAGTGCGGATGCACATTCCAGTTGTATTTATCGTACCCAAGGGTAAAACCCGTTTCCTTCTCAATTCCCAATACATCAAAGAGCTGTATGTAGTGGCCCTCCCTTTCATGGCCGGATGGCTCCCCGATTCCTATGAATCCTCCTCCGTTGTAGACGAATGCTCTGATGCGTTCTGTTATTATGGGATTATCCCAATAAGCACCTCCCGTGTGAGCAGTATCGCCGTCTCCTGCCATAATTATGGCATCCACACCGTCAAGGACATGTGGGTCCGAGATAATGTCGTCGAAGCTGATGAATATTGTGTCATACGGGGCTCCGGAGAGAATCTCCAGGACTCCAGCATAGCTGTAATTCTCTTTCTGGTAGAGTGCGTGGTGGACCATATGTGCTCCCCAGCTTCGCATGCGGCCCCATGCATTGAGCACTGCTACTTTCTTGAAGGAGTAGGGAGTTGTGCCCTTCACATTGTCGTAGAGGGTTCTGAACTCATCACATACAGACTCTATATAGTTCATGAAATCAGGAAATTTGAGTGCAAGAGAAAGATATCCTCCATATCCTATGCGGTCTATAGGCTTACGCAATATTGCCCGTCTTGCCGTAACCCAATTCTCCTTTGCCTCCTTCACCGGGTCTCCCCCCTCATGAAAGACATCTGGAAAGAAGTAGGGTAGAAACCGCCCCTCGGTATATTTCACTGACGGGATATCGCTGATGAGGCGCAGAGTCGAGCCGTTTCCTACTGAACCGACTATCGCGTCAATACCTGAGGAGTTGAATTCATCCATAAATGGTTCTACACCTATATGGTGATCCCCGAGGAACATCATTGCCTCTTTGCCATATTCATGGCATATATTTGTAAACTCACTTATTAGGGCGTTGACCTCTTTTCTTTGAAAGGCCATGAAGTCTTTGTATTCATTTGACGGAACTCTGTATTGATTGTTGTAATATCCTTTGTCAATTATATATTCCGCCCTAAACGGATAGCCTACCTCCTTCTCGAACTTTTCGAGTATGTACGGTGAGACTGAGGCTGAATAACCGAACCAGTCGACATACTTTTCCCTGGCCAGCTCATCAAAGATCAGTGTGAAGAGATGGAAGAAAGTTGTGAACCGGATGACATCTACGTACGGGTGTTCCTCTATGAATGTCCTGAGTCTCTTAAGTGAGAAGGCATGTGTCTGAGGCTGCCTCACATCAAATGTTATCTGTGGGGTGATATCCCAATTGTTGGTGACTGCATTATACATATGGACCGGATCCCACATGATGAATGCAAGAAATGACACAGTATATTCATGGTATGGTACAGACTCCACCATCACTGAGTTCTTATCATTATTGTATATCCATTGTGTGACAACATTCCCGGTTGTCCTGTCGATAACCTCCCACCATTTTTCCCTTCCGACAGGATTGACCTTTATCATTCTGGGATATATTCCTTCCATCAATGGAATATCGAGAGAGGTGCCTGTGGCAACGCGTGGGGATGTCATTATGTACATCTCCTGGATCTCACCGGGATGTGAGAGCGCCCAGACATTGTCTTTTCTTGTCGTGTAATATGTCTTGTAAATCTTCATCCCTGAGGATGCCAGTTCAGGAGGAAACTCCGTCCCATCACAGTCACGGACAGCATCTGCCCCCAGCTTTTCTGCTGTTTCAAGAGTTTCTTTCACCATATTGAGGTCTGTTGGAATTGTCACACGGCCTTTTTTCTTCATTATCTTTCCCTTTCAATAATTATTTCTCTGTTGTTGATATATTCAGCTTTCCCGTCGCTCATTCTTCTTCTCAGAAGCGGGGTGCTTTTCCTTCGTAGTATGAGGTTGTTCTCAAAACTTCCGTCAGGACACCCTGAAGGTGAGAATATCCCTCCAAGGTCATCGTCTGACACATTGTTCTCATAGACGGAGCCTATGGCCTCTCCGAGACAGAACATCACGGCTCCACCCTCGTTTGAATGGCTGTAGTTATTCCTGTACACAGTGTACCACCCGCTGTCTGCATCATATGCCATTCCATCCTGGTTGAGTTTTGTGTCGTAGACCTCATTGTACTCGAAGAGGGCTCCGAAGCACTTCCAGCTCCAGATGGCCGCAGCCACTTTGCCTTTTCTTTCCCCCGGTTCTTTGTAGGAAAGGTCATTCATTTCCAAAGCCACACTGTCTGCCCTGCAGCGGATGACGGACGGAAAGAGTGAGTACATCACAGTTATCCCATCTCCCCCGATATTCTTCACATATGTATCTTCGATTCTTATGTTCGTGTTTCCGTAGGTGTTGAAGACGCTCTCATCTGTCAATGTTCCGCAGAATTTTTCCCAGAGATATGTGTAGCCCAGAGCTATCCCCCAGCGTGATGTATCCTTCACAAAACAGCTTGAGATAAGGACAAAGTCGAAACGCGGTATAAGGGGATTCCCTTTCTCAGGCATTAGAGCAGTGAAATATATGCCTCCGTTGGAGAGATGTTTGTTGTATGTGTTGCCCCTGACAGATGTAACATAAACATCTTCTATCGCTATGTTGCTGATGGTCCCACGGTCTTTCGCCACAACGGCAATCCCTGTTCTGTCCATCCTGTCGGCCAGTGAGTACGATGCAGCATTACTGTCACTGTTTCTCACTTCTATACCTTCCAGGGTTATGTCATTTGAGTCAAAGAGAAGGATTGTAGATGATACATATCCACGCCACACATGATTAGGATTGTCTAGAGGAGTGCCGTAGTTTTCGAACCATACCCCTTTTCCACAAGCATCTATTACGGGACGTTTGCCCTTACCGTATTTGGCTATTGTTATGCCGTCGACATTTTTCAGGTGGATATAGTCCTCTAAAAAGAGTGATCCGGCAGAGAGAAGAATCTCATCTCCCTTTTCAAGAGGAAGACTTTCCGTCCTTCTCAGACTAGAGAAAGGATGCTCTTTTGTTCCATCTTCAATTTTTCTCTTTTTGGAGCTGAAGTAGTATTTTCTCGACATTTTCCCGATATTCCTTTTCTCTGAGTCTTTTACATATTATGTCCATGACCTCGTCTTTCTCAAATGAGTCGCCATTGCAGCGTGTGAACAGGTCCCTGTTGTTATTCCAGAAACGGTCGGTTTCTTCCTTTGCAATTTCCGCATACGGATACGATATCTTCTTGTCTCTTAGTACAAATGCCAGCCTAAATGAGGTGAGGAGTGTTTCCAGAAAGAGATAATAGTTTAGCCTGGCCGGTCCCCTTTCCCCTTTTATCCTTTTTCTTCTATCCTTTCTCCAAAGAGATACGGGACGCTCAGTAATGAAACCCGTCCTTCTCATGAATTCAATCTCTGCTTCCTGGAATGGTGTAAGCATCATTTGATCGATCCTGTAATCCCATTGGCAAAACTCTTCTGGAGAGTCAGGAAGATTATTGCTGTCGGAAGTGTGCATATAAGGACACCAAGCATCAGCATGCCGTAGTCCACGAAGTAGACGCTCTTCAGATTCGCTACCAGCATAGGCATAGTTATACTTTCATTTGACTGGAAGATGATCTTCGGCCAGAGATAGTTGTTCCATGCCCCCATGAAGGTCACAGTAGCCGCCGCACCATATGTTGATTTCATGACAGGAATGAACATTGTGAAGAATATCCGGACTTCACTCAGTCCTTCCAGCCTCGCAGCCTCGATTATATCATGTGGAAATGACCTGGCAGACTGCCTGAAGAGCATAATCATGAACGGTGTTGAAACTGTCGGGAGAACAAGGGCCGGCAGTGTGTTGATCAGATGCAACTTGCTGAACATTTTAAAGAGAGGAACGATGGTTGCAACAAATGGGAGCATCATTGCCAGAAGAAGCACGGCCATAAGCCTGTCTTTCGCTTTGTCATGGTAAATTTCAAAACCATAGCCTGCTATCGAACATATGAGGAGCGTCAGCACTGTCACGACAATGCTGTTTCTGAATGAGTTGAAGAGGGCACGGGCGAGATCCTGGTTCGCCACAAGCGTTTTGAAGTTCTCTACAAGATATGTCCCCGGAATGAGTCTTCCCCGGATGATGTCAATACTCTGGTTGGTAGCTCCACTGAGCATGTAATAGAGTGGAAATGCCGAGAGTAGCGATGCGACAGTCAGCACAACATAACTAATTTTCAATCCTGTGTCTTTTACTTTTTTTTTAGTCACGTTTGTCACCTACCTTCATCTGGAATATTGAGAGCGCAGCTATCGAGACAAGAATAAACACCGAGAGGGATGCTGCATAATTGAAGTTTGGAGTATCAACAAAGGTTGTTTTGTAGATATAGTGGGCCAGGGTCATCGTGGCCTTCCCCGGAGCTCCCCCTGTGAGGTTAACAGATTCGTCGAACAGCTGGAGCGTTCCTGATGTGCTCATGATGGCTGTCAGCACAATCGTTGGCCTTAGCAAGGGAACGGTAATCGAGAAGAATTTTCTAATCGGCGAACATCCATCAATAGTTGCAGCCTCATATATCGAGGAGTCAATATTTTGTAGTCCAGCCAGGTAGAAGACCATATTATAGCCTGTCCATCGCCAGATCAGGGCGATTATGATGACAAATCTTGCTGACCAGGCATTGTTGAACCAGTCCACTGGAGACACATTTATCCAGCCGAGCATGGTGTTCACAAGCCCGTTTGTAGCAAAAAGGGATTTGAAAATCATTGAGTACGACACAAGGGAGGTTGCGCACGGAAGGAAGATTAGGGTTCTGAATATTCCCTTTCCCTTCAGTTTCGGGTTGTTGAGCATTTGTGCAAGGATCAGAGCAAGCACAAGCATCACCGGGACCTGGATCAGAAAGTAAAAGACTGTGTTAAAGAGGCACTCGCGGAATGTTTTGTCCTTGAAGAGACGTGCATAGTTTTGAAGGCCGACCCATTTTGCATTCTGATTATTTCCTCTCTTGAATGAGAGCAGAACAGCCTGGAACATCGGATAAAAACAAAATGCGAAAATAAGGAAAGTAGCAGGGATCAGGAATATCCATCCCGTGATATTCTGCTTTGTCTGTAGAGTCAATCCTTTCTTTGCCACTTTAACATACTCCTTTAAAAGAAAGGGGCAGGTGGTCATACCTACCCCTCAAGAGAATTTAATCAATCGCCGATAGCAAATTCAACCGTCTCCTGAGCAGTTTTCATTTCGCTCCGGATATCGGCACCTTTCTGTACAACGTTTGTGATGGCGACTGTGATAGCCGATCTGATGTCATTGTAGTAGGATCCGAAATCACAAGCAGGCACACCTTCTGCGTACTTCACGATGTCGGAGAAGACTTTCTGCCCGCCATAGAACTCAACGGAATCCTGGTACTTCTCGCTCTTTCCTGCCGGAAGATAAGTGGTTATGACTCCATTCGATACAAGGATGTTGTCATAGAGTTCGAGAGACGAGCCGAGCGTGGTTTTCAGGAAGTCGTATGCAAGGTCAGTGTTCTTGCAATTTGACGATACATACCAGCTTGCTCCGCCTGAGTTGGAATAGTTGGTAGCTCCTTCCACTCCGTCAAGAGACGGCAGTGGACACACAGCCCACTTTCCTGACTGGTCTTCAGCAGCCTGGATAGAGGAGAGGATCCAGTTGCCCTGGATAAGACCAACAGCTTTCCCGGTATTGAATGAGGCAATATACTGATCCCAGTCTGTGTAATCTGTCATCAGACCTTCGTTAATCAGGCGTGCATAGATTTCCATAGCTTTCTTAAGAACAGTATTGTTCTCCAGGTTTATCTTTCCGTCTACATACGGAGAAGCCCCTGCAGACTGCATAATCATCAAGACAATTTCGCTTCCGCCACTTGTTGTAAGCATGTCGATACCTGTTGCATCCTTCACTTTGTGTGCGTTCACGAAGAACTCATCCCATGTGATATTTGTAAAGTCTTCAACTGTGAGGCCTGCCTTTGCGATAAGGTCGGTCCTGATAGGCATGATGACAGCACCGTTATCAAACGGGAGGCCATATTGGTGTCCATTTGATGAGCCTGTTGCAACCTTACCTGCAGCAAAGTCACTGAAGTTGATTCCACTCTTGTCGAGAGATGTGAAAATTCCCGGGTAGTTGGTCAGCATCTTCTGTGCTGAGTTGTCCTGCATCAGGAAGATGTCAGGAAGGGTTGAGTAATCGCCTGCCTGATCAGCTGTGATGAGTTTGACTTCGATGTCTGTGTAGACGTTCTCAACAATGTTGAGTTTGAAGTCAGGATGGTCTTTCTGGTAGATTCTTTCAGCTTCAAGGAGTGCCGGAATATTGAAATTCTTGTCCCACGCCCAGACTGTGAGAGTATTTGTATCTGCCTTTGTCTCTGTTGCACCTTTTGCGAACAGTGATAAAGAGAGAACCAGTACGAGTAAAACAGTGATAATCTTTTTCATGTAATGTCCTCCTAAGGCTTAGTGCCTTTCTAAAGATAATGCTAAATGCTTATTCTGAATCTGCTATCGCAATATTGCTAACTATTTTATATTTGTTGCTCAATGGTACAAATACTTTATAATAATTTCATGAGTAATCTTCGCATTGAATTTGCACCTGAAAAGACACAGACTCTTCCTGAACTCTTGTATATAAGCTACTCCAAATATGAGAGGGACTGGGCAAGTATCATGCATTCCCATTCCTTTACAGAGTTCCTGTATGTTGAGAACGGTAAGGGCGAGGTGCTGACAAGGGAAGGAAGCTATCCTGTGGGGGGTGGGGACTTTGTGGTGCTCCCGCCTGGCCTCTACCACACGGAGAAATCGAGTCAGAAGGACAGTATGGAGTATTTCGTTCTGGGGGTGTCTAACATTGGGGTGAAAAACTGCCAGGGTGGAGGTGGGTACAATCCTGTTATCTCACTCGGACGCTTCTCTTCAAAGGTCGGGGACTCAATAAGGAAAATATTCAATGTTTTGAGTAAGGGGAGTACGGGCTATGAGTGTGAGGCATACTCTGTTTTTCTCGATATAATACCCGTACTGATGAAGCTGCCGTCATCGCCGTTTCTCCTGGAGGAGACGACAAGTCAGAATGGCCAGATGATCGGGATCAAGGATTATATCGACACACATTATATGGAGACTTTCAGCCTTGATGACCTTGCTTTCAGTTTTCATCTCTCCAAGTACCATCTTGTGAGGGAATTCTCCCGCTGCTTCTCCCTCTCTCCTATGGCTTACCTGGAGGACAGGAGAATCAGGGAGGCAAAATACCTTCTCTCATCCACTGATCTCTCTGTTACCCAGATTGCTTCAACTCTTGCCTTCTCATCTTCATCATATTTTTCGCAACGTTTCAGTTCTGCCACAGGTTTTACTCCAATAGAATACAGAAGAAGAAAACAATCAAATAGAAAATGAAGGATATTTTAAACAATGGCTGTTCATAAGATACTGTATGATTCTTTCGGAATGGGTAGGGGAAAGCTTCTTTACTGTGTGAGTCTGTGTATTTCCCCATTATCTGTTTTGTAAAATAATGTTTTTTTCATTGTTCCCTCTCCTTTTTGATGATAGCCTCAATTTCAAGGCTGGAATAAAGGTTGCACAGGGCACTTACCTTTTCGGTTCTGTTGTTCACCCCCGCTTAAGCGGCTTCAGCCACAAAATAAAAGGAGATTTTCAATGAAAAATCAGAAATCAAAGGCTCCGGCTTCTGTCGAGAATATCTACAGACTCGACGGGAGGGTTCCTGTCAGCAAGGCCATTCCCTTCGGTCTTCAGCATGTTCTGGCAATGTTTGTGTCGAATGTCGCTCCAATCATTCTCATCGCAGGTGTGGCCCAGTACAATGGTGTAGCATTCACTGATGTGGATAAGGCGTACCTCATTCAGGCCGCAATGATTATTGCGGGTATCGGAACGCTATTGCAACTGTTTCCGGTGCTTCATATCGGCTCACGGCTCCCTGTCGTGATGGGAGTCAGCTTCACATTCCTTGCTGCAATGCAGACAATTGCAAGAGTGGACTATGGTTATATGGTTGGTGCTGTCATTGTCGGTGGCTGTATAGAAGGTTGCCTGGGGCTTACTGTCAAATACTGGAGGCGCTTTATCGCACCGATTGTCTCAGCATGTGTCGTCACATCAATCGGATTCAGCGTACTCAGTGTCGGTATTGACTCATTCTGTTCATCTTCGGCATACCCTTCAGGAGCATGGCAGAACCTTCTGGTTGCCACAATAACGCTCATCGCATGTCTCGTCTTCAATGCCACAGCAAAGGGCTTCTGGAAACAGCTCTATGTTCTCTTTGGGCTTGTTGTCGGCTATATCATCTCAATTTTCTTCGGCATGGTTGATTTTAGTGAGATCGGAAATACGATAAGCGAGATGGGGGTAATTTCCCTTCCTCGTCTCTTCTACTATACTCCAAAGTTCAGACTCGGGGATATAGTATCAGTGACACTTGTATTTCTTGTTTCTGCAACGGAGACGATAGGAGACACGACTGCAACGTGTACAGGCGGTCTCGGAAGAGATATAACGGAAGAAGAGATTTCCGGCTCTCTTTGCTGTGACGGTTTTATATCTGCAATATCAGGAGGTGTCTTCGGGTGTTCTCCTATTACCTCATTCAGCCAAAATGTGGGGCTTATTGCAATGACCAAGGTTGTCAATCGTTTCACCATCATGTTTGGTGCGCTTATATTGATCATAGCTGGGCTGTTC
This sequence comes from Faecalibacterium sp. CAG:74, assembly GCA_963638045.1. Taxonomy (GTDB): domain Bacteria; phylum Spirochaetota; class Spirochaetia; order Sphaerochaetales; family Sphaerochaetaceae; genus Ornithospirochaeta. The sequence goes on from CAVHPV010000031.1 coordinate 24,630, forward strand.
CCTCCTGTGGGGGCACTCCTCTCGACACTTCCATCATGTGTTCTCGGGGGATGTACGGTCATCATGTTCGGAGCGATTATTGTAAGTGGTATTACCATGATTGCAGAGTGTGGCTTCGGCCAGAGAAACATGCTTATTGTTGCAACAAGCTTTTGTTTGGGTATCGGAATAACACAGGTGCCTGCATTCTTCAGTTATATGCCACAGGTGATTAAGGATATTTTCCAGAACAATATGGTTGCGGGAGTATTTGTTGTCGCCTTGGTTCTCTCCTTGACTCTGCCGAAAAACATGGACGGAAAAAAAGAAGGTGTTCCAGCCTGATAAAAAATGTGTCATCTCTGAAAAGGAAATACAAGAGAGGACTGTTTTTCTTCTTAAGGAGGGCGTTGACCCTCCTTATCTATAGGTATTGTTTCTCAGATTTCTTTTCCTGTAGGTTGAGAAGAACAGGTAGGGCAAGCCATTTCCCCTTCCTTAACAGACACAATCACAATTATTGCAGGGAACTATATTCCCTAAGGAAGTTCTTTGTTTCAGAAGGTGAATATCCCTTCTGCTTCAAAAGTTTCTCAAGTTTAAGAAGAGAAGCTTTTCTCTCTTTGTCTT
>CAVHPV010000032.1:0-24957 GCA_963638045.1 Faecalibacterium sp. CAG:74
TACCTGAATAGGTTCAGTAATACATATAAGTGTTACCTTTTTTTACACCATATCACCTCTTTCCCAAAGTTTCGCCTGAAGTTCCTTTGTTGCTTTATTGTATATTTCCTTTTCTTCTTTAGTGAGTTTAAACTTCACGGTTTGAGGAGTTCTGGTTGCACATTTGAGGACATCTCTTTTTTTTGAGCGGGTAAAAACATCGCTATAAAAATATTTGCCGACAATATCATCATAAATCTTCATCCTCAGTTGATGACTAGAATCAGTGCCGTCAAAAGCCTTATCCAGCGCGTCTTCAACCTTAGTAAAAAAGTTATCTTCACTATATAAATCTATATTTCTGATTTCACTTAATAAGTTTCTGATTTCATCTTTTCTGGCATTCTCTTGATTTTTTGCGGGGACACTATGGAAGAGATGAGCCAGAGCAACTAGCCTTTTGTTATCCTCATAGGTATCCATGAATTCTTTCTTGTTGAAATACTGGTCCGGAGACAGCAGAGTCAGAAGATTATAGAATTCATCTGTTTTCCCATTTATCGGTGTTGCACTGAGAAGTAGCATTCCCTTCGATATCTCACTGAATCTCCTGGCCGTTTTATAATTGGCGGTGGACTTGTTTGAAAGGTAATGAGCTTCGTCAAACACAACTAAATCTACCAGCTTATCATCAGGATGCTCATCTCTATATTGCTCCAGAAACTCTGCCAGTTCCCGCTTGGCAGTCATCCCGGCAGCCTCATCCTTATCAGTGTAATTCAACTCCTCAGCGCTGTCTTTCGCATCTGAATTTAATTCCTTGTATTTAATTCCTGTTATGCTTGCAATCAGCACAAAGCCCTTTCTTCTATTACTTCTACTCTCCTTTAACTTCTCTAAAAGCTTGGACGCCTTTACTATCTCCGCTTCTATTCCAAAGAAATGTCTCATGTCATGTTCCCATTTCTCGCATAGCATAGCCGGGCAGAAGACAATAAGACGATTAGCTTCAGCTCTGGCCTCCAGATCCTTCCAGATGAGCAAAGCCTCAACAGTCTTTCCGAGACCGACTTCGTCAGCAATCAAAAGCCTCTTATCTGTCGATTCAATATATTTGAATACAGGCTTCATTTGATATGGTAAAAACTTGATGTCTCCTTGATTCATTGAATAATAGACGTTTGTAAATTCACCTTTCATCCTTAGAAAGGTCATGTACTGTCTGTATTCCTTATAATCAAGGAAATCTATGCCATTGTTAAATTTATCAATAGGAAGCTTATCAATAACTATTTTTTCAAGATTAGTATCCGGGATATCAACTAAATTACCATCAGACAATTGAACACAATGAGTGACAATCCCGAATTTAAGTTTAGCATCCCCTACAATTATACCGGTTCTTTTAACACCGGTTTTTTCTCTGACATAATCCCCTTTATTAAGCATTTACCGTCTCCTATTATTTCAAATGTCCTTTTCGGCCTCGTAGAACTTCTTCCTGTGATACTCCAAATAAGGAAGATGTCTGGCGTTTATCCACGTAAGGCACATATCGTCAGAGAGCCCGAGTTTAGCTTTCTGTATTTCATCTATCTGCTTTGAAATGAGTATCCTGCCGTTGTCGTCAAATGATATAAGGTACTTATCGAAAAGCTTGTCTATGCGAGCCTCGAAGAGAAAGCCGTTGTACTCGTCAAGTCTCTCCCTGTCAGAGCTGTACTCCCAGGCCTTTGCGTGACTGCCGACTAGAAGCTCGGGGATATCAACAGCGGTAAGGGCACACTTCCCGTTCCAGAGAGCCATCAACTTACTGCGGTATAGCTCCTGGCCCTTCCTTGCCTTTATCTCAGCGATAACCTCGGTTGTGTCGACACCGCTTTCATCTTCGATAGACATTCCTTCCAGAAATAAGCGGAAGTTTTCTTCCGTGCTCTTCATTCTCTCAAGTCTATTGAAATCTTCAGGACTCAATGGAGTATCAGAATAGCGGACTCTTCCTATAAGAACTTCATTCTCTGAAAGATATACACAGTCAATCACCTTACATCTATAGCCATTGGTGAATGTAAGGTAATTATACGTCTTCCTTCCATATGAAAGATGATCTTCACATTCCGGAGTATAGCCATGCATATAGAAGAAATTCCTGATTTCCGACTCTATCATCTTCAATCCTTCCACAGCCCGTCGGCCATAAGCTCGTCATATGCCTCAAGAATGAGCCTCTTTGTCCTGTACTCCCCATACTCAGCAATATCGTCAGCCTTAAGTGACGGGAACGTTTCCGTGGGATAGTCATTCCCCATTACCTCTTTCGGATCCAGAATAAACTCGAGGTCATTTCTATCAAGCGAATACTTCGCGGCGTAGAAGGCATCAAGCCTGGCCTTCAAAAGAGCTCTCTCATCTGGGTCATAGATATGAACATCACACCCGAGTGCCTCGGCCATCTTATTAGACGTTGCCACCAGTTTCTGGGTGTATGAGACTACGAACTTCGTCTCCTCTTTCGTGTACTTGTCAGGAGGGATGACAGGGAACTGTTTGAAGTAAAAATAGCTCAGGTTTGTACCGCCGACCTTCATTCTGGCAGCATAATCGAAGACTATTGAGGACAGGTTGGCCGACAATTGAATTGCCTGGACCAGGTGTAGGCCATTCAATGTAGTCATTGAATTGCCTACACCTGAAAGCGGGATAAATGTAGCAATAACAGTCCTTACATTTGTGTTATTAGATATCATTCGATACCCCAGGCACCACTTCCTCGTCTTTTCCCTGACTATCCTGTCCAGCTCCTCCGGGGACATGTTGTCAGGAGTCGAATCACCCAAATCAAAGAATCCCTGGCCGTAGGTTTCCTTCACTTTTTTTTTCTTTGTGGTTTTACTTGTACTCTTTCCGTACCACACATCCTTTATGTCCTGTTCGGCATCAGAATACTTGTAGAGTACTTCCCTTTCGCTTATCCAATACTGGGGTGTTATCTCTCATAGGAGGGATCTTTCTTTCTCTCTTCCGACACAGTGCTTACATCAGGATTTCCTTTATTGTCTAATTCTCCGTCATAAGAATTGAAGCGGTGGTCAAAGTGAGAGATAAATTTACCTTCATAAAGGTCAACACATCCAGATTCTGGGTGCTTCTTAAAAAGCCCAGAATCACTTGACATATTGAACATCTGCAAGAAATTAAGTCCAAATACATTTCCTCCTTCTTTGGTCTCATTCCAGACTATATGGCTGTTCCTGTATATCTTCTTCAAAAGTTCATAGTCCCTCATACTTCTTATGAGAGGGAGAGTAAGTGTGTTGGGATTGAACAGCTTAATGTCTTCGTTACTGAGAGGATAATGTCTCCTCTCGTCTTCAAGATCCTTTACAGAGTGAGCAAAGAAAACGAAGTCAGGTTTATCCGATGGTCTCAAAGTCAAAAGACAGAACTTAATACGGCCATCAATTGCAGGGAAGATTTTTGATACATCTTTACTTTTCTTAGAGGTTTCTTTTATCTCGTCGCTTCCTGAATTGGCAAAGTCATACACAGAGTTTACAATTCCTCTTTCTACAAAGCTTCTGAAGAGATCTTTTGTAGTATCATCTGTCGTAAGGCCTGTCGGGACTACCATGCCGACAGCACCATGAGAGGAAGCTATCTTTGAAGCCAGCTCCGTAAAGAGAGCATACATATTTGCTATGCCTTTTCCCGAGAGAGGATATTGCCCCTTATCATCAGGAGAAACATGCACGTAAACACTTTCTTTGAACACATTGGCCTGAGCTGTTTTATAATCCTGTAACAGCTTCCTGTCGTATTCGTTGCCGGAGGCCAGTGCATTGATAAGTTTTTTTCGATCTTTTGCATTCTGAGCTTTTGCAATCTCCGGCGCTCTTGAGGCAAAGAACTCTTCATCTTTCAACTGGATTTTATCCCATGGGGGATTACCCAATACTACGTCAAAGCCGCCATTCTTGAAGACAAGGGGGAACTCCAGCTTCCAATGGAAGAAGCCGTTCTCTTGTGTGAGTTTCTTCGAATATTCAATTGATGCTTTATCGTCTTCTTCGGTTTCTGTGCCTGTGAAGAGTCTACCCAGTGTTAATGAAGAGGGAATCAATGATTCATTCTCTTTTGTTTTTCTTGCAAAGAAAGCACTCATGTAGTAATCGGCAGCAATCTTCACCGGGCTCAAGTTGATGGATGCAACATATTCCTCATATGCTTTCTTCTTTCTTGAGACATCATCCTGCGACGATTCATCCATCTCATTAATTCTGGAGAGAACATTATAGAATTCATCGGTTGATATATATTTATCACCAATGGACTTGTCGTCTTTCTTTTTCTTCGGCTTTGTATTCTTTGCAAGTTCCTTGCATAGCTCCTTGTCATCAAGGTCGGTATCCTTAAAGGCATCCTTAGGGATTCCTTCATTGAGGATTGAGAAGTCAAATACACCCATAAGAGAGTTACCGCACTTGATGTGCGAGTCAAGGAACGAGAGCGGTTTACCCGGCTCATAACCTTCAAGCCAGAGTGCCATCTTCGTGAGCTCCACAGCCATCGGGTTTATATCGACGCCGTAGATACATGATGATATTACGTCCCTGTATGCCTCTCTGAAGCCTGTTACGGTATTACCATCGCCACGAACCTCAGATAGATACACGGCAAGCGTTGAAGCAGCCGAGATAAGAAAATGTCCGCTTCCGCATGCGGGGTCGACTATCGAGAGCGAGAGTATTGTCTTTTCCGGATCTCCTCCTTCTTTGAGTTTCTCTTCAACTGTCGGAATAAGTGTTGTCTTTATAAGCTGATCTACAAGGAAGTCCGGCGTGTAGTAGGAGCCTGAAGTCTTACGGGCATTTCCTGCATTTGTTTCCTCGTCGTCGAAGTCGAGGAATCTGAACTCCCAGTTTTCTTCGTCAATGACAGGAACCATCTCCAAAAGGCTTTCATAGACTGAACCAAGTTCCTGTGTTCCGAGATTCTTGTAGTCTATCCAGACTGTCCTACCGTTGTTATTCGACCATCTGAGGTTATCCATGGCCTGGAGAAAATAAGTGTTTGTCAGCTTAAGGTTTACTATGTCCTTACATAACTCCTCTGAGAACATTCCACCCAGTGCCGGAAGAGCAAGGAGAGGCTCGCCGTTCTCCAAAGCCCTGAAAACCACCTTCTGCACTTCGTAAAGGTCATATTGCTTAGTGCGGTACCTCAGCTGCCTTATAATCGGCTTGAGTCTGGCAAGACTATACCCCTTATCATATGTGTCATGCGCCGGGTAATCCGATTCAGGGTTGAAGATTAGTCTCAATCCCTTCTCACTGTATCTCTCTTCTGTTACGAAGAGGAAAAGGAAGCGGTAAACAAGACGTAAGAGTTCATGGTAATAATCTTCGGTACTGAGTTCACCATTTCTTATCTTATCTCTTATCTCTTCGTTACTTTTGAGAAATCCCGTTCCGAGATTCTTCAAAGCCTTCGAAACACCTACACGGAGTCTGTCTCTCACTCTCTCGCCGCTCTCTATTGATGTCTTTCTCCACTCCTCCCATATTTCAAGGTCGGTATCGTGAACGACATCACGTATTCTTGAAAAGTGCAAAAATCTCCATAGAAGTGCATACTCGTTATAGAAGTCATCATCGAGTATTGCGGCTAAATCAAACTCAAGGTACTGCGGTCTTGATAGCGCAGTCGATGACCTGAGGAGTCTGAATTTGACGCCGTTTGCAACAATACCCCATCTTGATGCACCGGATGCTGTCAGGTATTGCTGAAGCATCTGGAACGGTGAGACATTCTTCTGACCGTTGGTTATCGAATAGAGGGAGGAGGATTTATCGAGGCTCTCTTCTCCCGGGACGATGACAACAGGAACCCTGTCATAGGCTATACGCCTTATAGGGAAACTTCTTCCTTCTGCATCAAGCTTTCTTACTGTCTCTATGTTCCACCCCAGAGATTGGTTGAAGAATCTGACGATGAATGTCCTCGTCGTTTCCGCTGTATCATTACTTGCGGTGCTTATTTTCTTCTTGTAGTCGGAGTAGAGACTTCTTGCCATCCTGTAGGAAAAGCCGATTATCTCGGATGTCGAATCACTTGTGGAGAGCTGGTATGCAGTGTTAGTCTGTGCAGAAGCTTTCTCCTTCGACACAAGGTCGAGTATGTCAGATGAGAAGATATTGCCTTCAAGATGTATATGCTGCCAGGTTGACCATTTATTATTCTGTGACATTATAAATCCTCCTCTGACGGAACCAGGATATAAACACCGAGTAAGTCGACAGGCATACACGGCTTGACGGAAAGCTGTCCGATATTCCCTTTTCCATATGTCTGTCTGACAGAGTCGTTCTCATCTCTCAATTTCTCAGCGCATTTTCTTGCTGTATCGGAGACTTCGGATGAGAGATTTTCGTAGTCGCTGATTGCCTTTTCAAGCCTTCTCTTGACCAAAGCAGGCGATAGATTATGAGACGGAGAGACGGAGAGGTATTTCTTATAGAGGTCTCCGTCGATAATCCTGAGCTCCTTTCCCTTATACTCAAGAAGAACAGACTCTTCGGCTACCGATGTTTTCTCGACTCCCTGACGCTTCAGTGTTATCTGCATTCTGAGCCTGATCAGATATAGAACCGTATATTCGTCAACATCATCCGTCTCCGTCACAGAGCATCTTGAGCCGAGGTTGAAGTCGGTGTATTCGCTGCTGTTCTCCATATTGTGCTCGAAGACGAAAGATGCAAGCTGTTCTACAAGAGGATGGGTCCTGTGTATGTATCTGAATCCCATAGGGGCAGGGAATTTGAACGACACTTTCATATCGGGAGTTATTCCGGCTTCCCCGAGCTCGTCTTTAAGCTGCTTTACCTTTACGGGAAGATACTCAAGGCTCAGCTCCCAGCCCTCTCCAAGCTTCTTCGCCGGGGCCTGTAAGCGTGATAGTATTCCCGTCACGAAGCTCTCGACATCTTCGTCTGTGCCGAGAATCTGCTGCTCTTTCTTGAGAACGCTGTATACTTCGTCGGGGTGTATACTGCGCTGGGCGAATATCGTCCTGTTGAGTTTGGCTTTCTCAGTTGCGTTCTCCCATGGTTTTTCGAGCATATCGGCAACATCGGTTATATCGCCTCCGAAGTCGAAATAGAGCTGGCCGTTTGAATCCGCATGCTTTTTAAGAAGTGTTGCCTGTATAAGAGCGCTCTGGATTGCCTTGTCATCGTCAGGAACCGGAACCATTACACCCAGACTGTCACGTATCTTGTCGGCCTTTTTCAATATTACATTGAGAATAAAGCCATCGACGGGGTTATCATCGCCATAAATCATTGCACACTTAACTTCACTTGCCGTCTGTCCGAATCTGTCAACACGCCCTTCTCTCTGCTCATGTCTTGTCGGATTCCACGCAAGGTCATAGTGGATGACACCGTTGAAATAATCCTGGAGGTTTATTCCTTCAGATAGGCAGTCCGTTGCTACAAGAACCGGGAAAGCTGCGTCCCCGAGAGAAGCGACCCTGCTCTGTCTTTCTTCCGGAGTCTGCTCTCCTGTTATGACTTCTACCGTATATGAATCTGATAGGTCTTTCTTGAGTTTTGATGCAACATACTTTGCCGTGGCGATGTACTTACAGAAAATTATCGGCCTGCAGCCTTTGTTTTTCTTAAGGTATTCATTCTTGAGAATAGTGAGTAGAAGATTATACTTCGGGTCATCATAATTCTTCAGGTCTTCTGCCTTAGCCAGAAGCTCCCGTATCTTCCTGCTATGCTGCATTATTCCCGATATGTCGATATCTGAAGCACCTTCCGTGGAGGAGTCAAGGAGATTGTCCATTGCATCCTCGTCGTATTCTCCTTCGACATTTTCAAGTCTGTTTTCCAGTGCGTTGACAGCAGAGTCGGGGCTGGAGGCTATACTCCTGTAGAGTGCAAGGATTGCATACCATATCGCCTTGTTGCCTTCATTTTCATACTTCGCTCCGAGTTCAAGACAATACTCCCTCACTTCATCAAAAAAGTCCTTCCATTTATCTGTAAATGAGTACGTATATTCATGCCTGAGTCGTATAGCAAAGTTCGGGTTATCCTTATACCCCTCGATATCCTTCCTCTGACGCTGGACAAAATGGGCACCGAGCTCTGCTCTGAGTTCCTTGTAATCTTCTGCATCAGAGGAGCCCAGGAGTTCGAATTTCGGATCAATCAACGACAAAAGCTTGCCGAATGCTTCACTGTCGCCGGAGTGAGGCGTTGCGGTAAGCATCACCATATGGCGCTCTCTATTCTTTGCAAGTTCCGAGACAAGAGCAAATCTCAACTGCGAATTCTTTCCGGACTTATCTGTGCATGTATGGGCCTCATCTATGATGATGAACTCCGGAGCCGTCTGTATGTAATTGTCCCTTCTCTTTGGGTCTTTGATGTAATCGAGAGAGACAACGGTTATCGGATAATACTCTGTCAAGGCCATTCCGACAGGGACGACCTTCTCAAGGGTATATGCACTCGAGGACGTAAGTGCAACAGCATTCAAATTGAAGTGATTGGAGAGTTCTGTAACCCACTGGTCAACAAGGTGCGGTGGGCAGAGAACAGACAAGCGCTGGATTTCAAACCTATCAAGGTATTCCCTAGCAATGAGTCCCGCCTCTATAGTCTTTCCTATACCGACGTCATCGGCAATGAGAAGTCTGACGGTATTCATCCTCAAGGCCATCAGAAGCGGTGTCAGCTGATAGGACCTCGGCTCTACCGCAATGTGCCCGAGGCACCTGAGAGGCCCCGCACTGTCACGGAGTCTCAGCATTACAGATTCCCTGAAAAGAGAGCCGTCTTCGAGATTACTTGCTCTCTTTGAGTCGGGATTGTCGAATGTCGAAGCCTTCACTTCTTCTAGCGTTGGCAGAAGATATGCCGTCTCGTCGCTTGAACCTGTGAGTGGCCTCAGGCACAGCATCCTCTCATCCGACCCGGACTGTACTATCCAGTCCCTGCCCCTTGCTCTAACCATATTGCCCGGTGCAAATTCCATCACACTCCCCCTTCAACCAGTTTTTTGATTTCATCAAGAACCTTCATCCAGTCCTCTCTCTTTGATCCGATTACTATAGTATCTGTTCCCCTTGCTTCAAGGTAGTCCTTTAATTCACTATCTGGAGAGGTAATGAACAAAGCAAGCTTATTGATTCTTGAATAGAATGGGATTGTTCCCTTCTTTGTTTCCTTATCACACTCGAGGTCATCTATGTTTATTTCGTTTTCATAGAGAAACGCCTGGAATGAAGGCTGCTCCTTCTGTTTTTCATTCTCCTGGATTCTGGCAGATGCAACGGCAGTCAGAATAGAGAGGGCACACTCATCATGCCTGTCTATATTCTTGTGCTCTGTCTGGTTGTAATAGGAAAGAAGACAATGGTAGCAGCCGTCAACACATTCCTTGTCTGTATCCTTAAGATCCTCAGGCGTCAAAACTTTCTTCTCTTTATTGAAACTGTAGTGCATGACTTCAAGGGCCTTGATGGAGACATTCCTCAATGAGCTCTCTTCATTGGCTATGCGTGTAAGAACACCGGCACCACCTTCAGTTGCTTCATAAAAGAGAAGGGCCTTCTTGTTAGATGCATCAGGAAGAGGCTCGACTGCAATTTCCGACGATTCAACCTGGAATACTCTCTCGATTCCCCTTAAGAATGCAGCCTGGAGTGTCGACATAGTCTTCTCTGTAGCTTTTTGAGAGAGAACCGGTGAAAGAATAAGGATATTCTTTACATCCTCAACGTAAGGGACAATCATCTGATAACGAACCTTTGAATTTGCCTCATCATTTTCGTCATCCTCGTCCCCATTATTCGGGCTGCCACCCCATACCCCGGTTAATGGATTTACAGAAAAGCCATCTATGTTTTTGTCCGCTCTGTTAGACCATCCTTTGTTTACTTTGTATATTTTTGCACTAGGGATGTACCTCAGCGTGGCAAGTTCTTCGCCTTCCGCCGAGATTATGCTCTTACACTTATCCAGTTTCTGGGTTGTACTGTAGAAGGTCTGAAGGTCATACCCTAATCTTTTCCTCTCTTCATCCCTCGATGTAATGCGGTCCTGCTGTTTTGTCTCTACTGTTTCAATTTTATAGAGATTCTTGACTGTGCTTGTTCTTCTCAACTCATCTCCACATCCGGGGCAGCAGTCATTGACATCCCCAAGACCAGTCTGTTTGACTATCCCAAAGCCACAGTTTGGACATATATAGGCAGTTTTCGTTGTGAGTTCAACAATCCCGTTGTTTGCCCTGGCACTTGCAGCACTGATTTTAATCTTATAAACCTTAAAGGCATTTCCTTGATGATATATAGTACTCGAGGGACCGAACTCAGAAAGAGCAAGAAACCGTGATCGACTTATCGCTGTATATTCAGCACCATCCTCTTCTTTCTGCAAACTTTTTGCTGCAGGAATCCAGGCAAGGACCGGAAGACGAGGGAAATTATATCCCGGAAGAAGTTCCTGGCTAGCAAGGTATCTGTAGATGTAAAAATCCGAAGATGCCGAATTAGGAGAACTTGACTGTTTGAGCAGCACCAGCTGCTTGGATGCTTCAATATGCAGTTTCTGATACTGGGCTCTTTCTCTTGAACTCTTTGCCCGCAATAGATTCTTATTAGCATCATTCATCTGTTTTATCGTATTTTTTGCAAGTTCACGCCATAAATTAAATGATTTATCAAACTTCTCGTATGCTTTATTCACGAGGTTCTCTTCATAGCCCATAACGTACCACGGTGCATTTTCCGGCGTAAGATAGTCTTTCAAGCTCTCTGATAGTTTCTTCATCTCGACGAGCGCTTTCTCTTTCAATTCCGGCCGTGTAAGACACTCCCTGATTTCATCTTTAACTTCAAAATCTGTTTTGTTGTCATCATCTGTCTCCAGAACCTCAGATACCGATGACTTTATCCTGCATTCAGATGCTGCAAACCATACCGCCATCATGTGGCTGTAAACGAGTTGCTCATTGGCAAGGTCCAGACTCGGTGTAACAACCGTACCACTTACCATCTCGGAGGAATGTGCATAATACCACTGGTCATGCGGGCTCTGCGCAGAACAGTACGTAACAACCAATGCAGCCTGTCCGGCCCTCCCTGCTCGTCCCGAGCGCTGGGCATAGTTGGCAGGTGTCGGCGGAATATTACGCATATAAACAGTATTAAGTTCGCTTATATCTATACCAAGCTCCATCGTCGGAGAACAGAAAAGAACGGGGATATCGCCATCACGGAATTTCTTCTCCAGTATTTCTCTTGTTCCTGAGTCAACCTGGGCAGTATGCTCACTCGATTGATAACTGAAAACATTTCTCGCCCTGACTTCTAACTGTGAGGCAATTGTAATATAGAGCGTTTTGAAATAAGCATTTTTCTGTCTTTGCCTTATTTCGTCTTCATTTCCTCTTTTGAATCTGAGAGTACTTATATCAACTTGATAATATGAATAGCCGTCCCTTACGTTATCTGCTTTTCGTATGATACCGTAATAAGTTGCCAAATCGAACATATCCTGAATCAAGTCCTCAATCATCTGTCGTTTTTCTTTCTTCTCAAAACTGGAGAACCTCGGTTCTTTCATAAACGGTGAGTTCTTGATTTTTCGACCTAAACGGGAATTGGAGGTACACGACAGAAACTTGAAAGTACCTTCACGTATTGCAGATGAAGATTTAGTAAACGTAAGGCGGTTACCACTGTATAGTTTTTCATCTGCACCCAGACTCCAGCGTTCATTTACTTTTGATATCACATTACTGGATAGTTCCTTGAGCCTGTTAAACTCAAGCCATGGAGCATAAAGACAGAAGCTTCCGACCATGTACCCCAATAATCCTTCCATCAGTCGAACTCTTTCATCAGGTTTTATATATTTCAGATGTTTTGTCTTAGATATCCTCGCGGTATCTGTCATCATTTTGCTAAAACCATTGAATTTATATTTCATTAATCCAAGTTGCCATAATGTTGGATTTATATAGAGCCAGGCTGATTTAAGGTCATTTGCGATACGATAGGAAAGGACCATCCTTGCATTCATTTCAATTTCTTCTTTGACTGTTTCTGCCATATCTGGCTGAATATAAAGCTCTTTCTGAGCTTCAGCATCCAGAGGGTCAGTAAAACCGAGAACGTCAAATATGGATTTTGTTAAATCATTCAAGCTGAGACCTTCGCCTTCTTTTGGCAGAGCGGCATATGTTGCACTTCGCGTAATTGCAACCCCTATAAAGTCATTGAAGTTTCCTGACTGTAAAGCTGCGTCCTGTCTGTTATCTACAAACCCCAACAGCTTACTTGTCTTTTTCTTACCTCCTTCAAACATCTGATTAAGGAGATTAAGCGTGATTATTGTCGTTGCACTAGACCTTCCCTCACCTGATAATCCGGCAAGTTTCGCACGCTCTGAATTATAACCGTCATAGCTGGTTAAACAATTCGGACAAAATTCAGCTTTTCCAGGGACATAATAGTATTCAACACCTTCCTCATTCTCCAATCCCATTATGTCGAACTTCATTAATTCAGGTTTCTTCAGGATCTTATCAGACTTGATAACCTCTTCCCCACTCTTGTTTATTTCCTTCCAGGAATTTGGATAGCAGGAAAGGTCGTCGACATTGAATTTGGTTATACCTTTACTTGGAACAAGATACCCCCAATCCATGACATCCTTTTTATCCTTTGTTGGTGTCTCATCAAAAGGTCTCGGAACAACTCCGGTTTTTCTATTATAGTATACTGGAATGTATTCCCTTCCACAGTCACGGCAGAAATATGTTCTGAAGAGCGGAACCTTTGCTCCGCTTCCTTCTTTCTTTATATTTACCTGGTCATTTACCGTAATCTCCCTCTTTCCTTCTTCCTCGAGGGTCGTGAGAAGATAACTCGGGCCGCTTATGAATTGATGAAGCTTGAAAGCAAAAAGAGTCTCTCCGCCCTCGTCATTATTCGATGCTGCAATCAAAAGTTCATTCAGTTTTAACTTGGCTGTTTCAAGTTCACACGAGCAATATTCACTCAATTCTCTATAGACTTCTGACAGCCTCTTCGGCTTTGCCCTTTCATAAGAACCGTTTTTTAGTGTCAAGCTAAGGTTCTGCTCCACCCATATTGCAAGCGGGTCTTTCTTCAGCTCCTCAAGTTTTGTCGGACATGGCTTTGGGGACTCAATCCTATCCTTGACAAGTCTTCTGAGGTCCTCTCCCTGGATATTCTTTGTAACAAGAGAAAGAACCTCGATTATGACATTCTCAGGATAAAACTTTGAGCCGAAAAGAGTAGTCGCTGTGTCGGCAATATCCTTCTGCTGTTCTTCTCGTGTCCCCAGAGAGGACATCGTTGCACTTGTTCCTATGCAGATCATATCATCGGCATGAAGTCTGTTTCTTAGTCTTCTTATGAGTAGTGCTACATCCGCCCCCTGCCGGCCTCTGTATGTATGAAGTTCATCAAGCACCAGGAATTCCAATCCTTCTGCATGCTCGATTACGCTGATATCAACATCCTGATAACGGGTAAGGATGAGTTCCATCATCATGTAGTTGGTAAGAAGGATATCTGGAGGATTATCAATCAAATCCATCCTATTAGGAGTCTCCTCCTGTCCTGTATATCTTTTTACTGTAATACCACAGGCAGAGTCATTATCGAGGAACTTCGTGTTTATCTCCTCAAGCTGGCTGTTTGCAAGAGCATTCATCGGGTACATGATTATTGCACGAATACGAGGAGTATTATCTTTTTCCTTTTCACGTAGAATTCTGTCGATTATCGGGACAAAGAACGAAAGGCTCTTTCCACTTCCCGTTCCTGTTGTTAGGACATAGTTCTTTTTCTCCCTCGCCTTGTTTATCGCAACTGCCTGATGATTGTAGAAAGTTATCGGCTTACCATCTTTCCCGACAAAGATATGCTCGGTGCGGGGATGAAGAATTCCCTGTCTGACGAGTTCCGTTACACTCTCCCCTTCCTGGTAATGAGGATTAATCTGCAGAAGAGGCTCCGGCCAGTATTTATTATTGACTTCATCAGCTTTCAGATATTGAGCTATATCTTCTGCTTCAGGTTTGACAAAGCTCTGGGAAAAACTCTTAAAATCATCAATCAAATTATTCCTGACTTCAAATACATTCTTCATAAATCTGTCCTTTAATACAAAATAAATTCTTGATTCTGAACGACTTCCAAATTAGATTGCGATTTCCTTCTTGCATCTTTATTACCTCTTTTTACACCACGCCAACTAATTATCCCAATATTTAGTCTTCTTAACATTCATTTTATGTATAGCAATAAGATCTGATTTCCATTTTACATATGCTTCTTCACAACCAAACTTGGCCCCCTGGAATTTTATGAAAAACTCAAGGTACTGCTCCACCTCATGTTTGGTCACAATTCCATGATTGATACCATATCTAAGAATATCTAATCTTTCATTTTGTGATAGTCCCTCTGTGGCATTAACGTTATAACCCATCTCTCGCAGAATACTTCGTTCCTTCATATCCCAGGAATTGCCACTGACGGTTTTAAGCTTAGGGCCATCATACCATCCGGAGTATAGCAAAGGAACAAACAGCTTCGAAGATTTGAAGTCATACCGCATCAAGTAATATTCATAGATATCAGGAAGGACAAAATACCTTCTGCATGACCTGCAATAAAATACACAAATAGGTGTATCCTTAAAACCATTTCTATCCTTTATCTGAACATTAACCCAGACAGACTCAATTCGATGTTTTTGCTTAATACAATTGTAGATATTGCCCATCACAATTATTCTACTATCATGCTTCAGATACGGGTAATCTATAACCTTATCTCTTTTATGCATAACAAGTTTTACAGAAGATTTTGAACTTTCTCCAATTTTTCCAATACAATTCCGTAGAGATTCGTTATTGGTCACCAGTGTTTCAAGTAATGGGCAATCAACAAACATCATTGGAGACAATCCATCTTTCTTGGATCTAATTATTGCTATTCGCAGGTTAGTGCATCTTGTAAAAGCCCCTTCTTGTACTTTTGCTACATTCTTTGGAACCGTAATAGAGACAAGCGAGGTATTATCAACAAATGCTTCTTTTCCAATAATCCTTACACCTTCTCCTATCTTTATTGACTCAAGATTATTTGTTGAAGTGAATGCACCAGATACAATTTCATCTACAAATGGGGGAATATCATAAAGATCATCTGCTCTTTCCTGCGGATAAGAGATTAATTTTGCCTTCTCTCTTGTTCCCTGCATTCTGACTCCCTCATAAGAGAAGATCTGATTCTCATCATCTTCAACTATATATTGAGCCACCTTTATACTGTCACTGTCTGTTTTGTAAAGATAATCTAAGAATACATTTATATCAGAAAAGTCCAAACGACTTTCATATTTGAACATTCTTTTAATAATACTTACCTTCTCTTCATCTCTAACTACTCCTTTCTGCTTTATTGCATCCTTTATCTTTTGACAAAGATGAGACCTATTTTTCATTGCAGCATTTGCCCTGTCATTGACAAATGAGACTTCAGATTTGACAGTTACAAACTTCTTATTTACCTGACTTTTAATTGTGGCAATTTTGTCACCATTATTGTAAGTATGACTGGTAAGGAAACTAAGAGCACTTAAATCACTGACAAAGAAATATCCTTCAGCAAGGTTATCATTTTTTACAATGCTAATTCCTTCCAATGTATTTAAACCAGATATATAGATATGCATCTTGTACTTAGAGATATCCATAATGGAATTAGTGGGAGACACTGTCTTACTGGACGATATTCCAGCTTTTGTAGAAATCTCATTTTCATTATTGCTACCAGTTTTGGGAGAAGAAGCTTTATAAGACCTTCTAAGACAATCAGTATAGCTTAGTCCCATATCCATCGGCTTCTTAAATTCAGAAGCTTCCCCCACCTTGTAGACTCTAATAGTTTTGGGGGGCGGCAGTTCCTTTTTGATAATTACAGGCTTACCTTTAAGTTTTGGTGTCTTCCTCTTCTTTTTCTTGGACATCATCTCCCCCTGCTGTTAAATATTATAGGACAAAGAACATTAAAAATAAAACTTTTCTATATTCTCTCGGAGTTTTATACCTACATCATAATTGGATTTAAAATCATTTGGTCGCTTCTCCTGCGACAAAAGCAATATCACCACAATCAGGGAGCTCTAACCAGGCATGGTTTCAACTGTATGGAAGGCTCTTTATCAAATTGTTCTCGTACTTTGGAATGTCTGGGTGCATTTTCAGAGTCCGTACTTCTTCACAATATGCTTGAGGTAATTCTCTACCTCGTACTTGGCGTCGTTGGGGACACGTCCGTAGAGGAGGACATCCGGGATGTCGATGCTTGCGGTGTTTCTACTTCTCGATGAGAGTCGGAAGGTCACACGCGGTCTCTCATCATCAAGGTGGAGGAACCGGATCTCGTAGCCGTTGTCAAGCCAGCATTGGCTGATACTCCCCTGTCCCGTTCTGTACCAGAATTCATTTCTACGGGATGTCAGGCCGAGGCTTTCTCCCATTATGGTCTCTATCTCCTTGAGTGTGAGGGTGACGGAATTCTTTCCGCATGTGCGGAAAAACTCACTCAACGCCATATGATTCTGACCCGCAGGCTTTCTGTTCTCTATGAGATCCTCCAGAAGCTTTCTTACTTCGTCTATCGAAGAAGGTGGAAGCTCCGTGTCGATGAAGTCGACTGAGCACGGGAGGCATCTCTTATGAACATATGCCATACGGAGGGAAAAACGTGTCATGTCAGGCTCTGCCTCTATCACTGTTCTCTCCTCGTCCTGAAGGATTTTCTGTCCACAATAGTAGCAGCATCCCTCCTGCCGCTCCCAGATGGGTCGGAATGGGCCTGTGACATTCTGCTTCTGCCGCTCCTGTGTCCTTATCTCAAGGTACTCAAGGTCTATGTATGGATTGAACTTCGTCTTTGCCGGGCTGTAGTTTATGAGTATCGTATCTCCTAGTGCCTTTACCATCACCTCCTTCTTGTTCGGAAGTGCATAACGGTGTCGTCCCTTTGCATCCACCGAGAAGTATTTTTCTATCACCTTCTCCCTCGTCCACTTCGGATGTTTTGATTCGCATAGATCCAATAGTAGTGCCCTTATGAATATGTCCATTTCTCTGAACTCTCTGTCAGCCTCCCCTGTCTTGTGGTAAGTGACCCAGCCGTCTATCTTCCGATTAAGCTTCTCAATCAATGTCTTCTGGGATCCCGTATAGTTTACCACTGTGTCCTTAATTGAGGTCATGAAGCGTTCCATAGCTGGTATCGAGGGTTTCGAGAAAACCTGGCCGTTACGTTTGAAGTAGGTGCGAGACATGAAGTCGAAGGTCTCATTTATATTGACTATCCGGCACTTCTGAATAGAGAGCTCAAGTCCCCTTTGTGAAAGAAACTGGGCAACATATCCCCTTATCCTCTGTGCTGTCTCCCTCGTCCGCGCCGTGAAGAGCACATCATCTGCGTACCTGACCATATTGCCGTCAAGGTAATCTATTTCCCCTCCATCAGGATAGAGACACGAGTAAACGTAGTCCTGCATCCCGTCGAGTGTCATGTTCGCTATTATGGGGGAGATGGAGCACCCGATCCCCACTCCCACATCGGTAGGGAACATTCTGCTCTTAAAGACATATCCTGCCTCAAGGAATTGCTTCAGCACATATTCCGACATCGGGATGTTCTTCATTATCCACTCATGGCTTATGTTCTCATAGCATTTCCTTATATCGCCAATGAAGACCCACTCGGGTGCATTCTCCCCGCTGAGAGCATTCTTTATATACTCGTTCATATCGAAGGCGGAACGTCCCTTACGGTAAGCAAAGGACTTCCTGTCCCCCCAGGACTCCGCTACCGGGTCAAGTGCGTAGGCATAGAGAGTCTGCATAGCATGGTCGTAGTACGTCTCTATGTGAATTCTCCGCTGCTTTCCGTTCTTGGACCTGACAATGAGAAGACGTGACGGCATTGCCTTGTACCCCCAGCCGGAGAGGGAGAGAGCTGCAGACATCTTCTCATGGGGTGTCTTCCACTTTATCATGTCTACTCCAGCACCGGGGCTGTTCTCTGAAACATGCCTCACTGCAAGGAGCTTTGCGTCTATTGAGTTCACTATCCTCCTTTGCCACTTTTCTATAAGAGCCTTATCTTTCGAGTAAGCAGACTTTGCCAGAGCCATTTGCATCGTCTCCAGGTGATTTTCTGCCGTCTTCCAGTCAATACTTTCCCAGAGCGATGTCATATCGGTACGCTTGACATAGTCCATGGGAATCCCGTTCGCCTCATACCTAAGGAGGTCATCATATGTATATGAGAGCCGGAATAGCCCCGCATTATCCTTTGTTTGCGGTTTCTTATCCCCTATATCGAGATCCAGGACTATCGGGCAATGGTCCGAGCCGTAGACTTCACTAAGCATTGTCGACTCCGTCACGTTTTTCTTCAATTTCTCACTGACAAGGAAGTAATCAAGTCTCCATCCTCTGTTCTCCTTGCGTTTGAAGAGCCTGTTCGACCACCAGGTGTACTTACCCTCTTCATCAGGGTGCTTCAGGCGGTATGTGTCACAGTAGCCGGCATTTATTATCGCCTCAAGGCTCTCGCGCTCCATTGAGACAAAGCCCTCCGCATTCTTCTGAACCCACTTATTCTCCTGGTATATGTCCCTGTCGGAAATCGACACATTGAAGTCCCCGCACATCACTGTCGGCTTCTGGTACCTCAATTGCATAAGATATTGTATGATCAGGAAGTCCCACATCGCACGATAGTCGCTCCGCTTCTCAGAGCGCTGGGAGTTCGGAAAATAAGTGTTCACAAAGAAGAAATCCTCAAACTCAAGTGTAATGAGCCTACCTTCTGTGTCGAAATCGGGCACACCCATCGTATAGCTTACGTTAAGAGGCTTCCTTCTTGTAAGGCAAAGTGTCCCGGAGTAGCCCTTACGCCTTGTACAGCAAGACCAATAGGCATGGTAGCCTTCCTTCTCCACCGCCGGTATTGCCTCATCTGTCTTTGTCTCCTGGAAGGCATAAATGTCGGCCCTGTGCTTATCAAGAAAATCAGAGAGCCCGTGGTTCCACGAAGCCCTGATGCCGTTCACATTCCATGAAATGATTCTCATATTTTTCCCTCTCATCTTTATTATACTTAAGGCTGCTTTTCTCCCGCTAGAGAAAATTGTCTATCGATGAGAATGAAATGACAGTGCACTATTGGGTGGATCAAAACATGAAGATTGAACTACCTTGAATAGGAATACGAGGGAACTTGATTCCTCCTTTTCAGGCTTTCACTTAGGGCACATTGCCCCAGAGAGAATCCTCCAAAGGCTTATTGACCTTCTCTCACGGCATGTACACTGTCCGCATTGATGAACTGAGACCGCTTAGTGATCTCAAGAGCTAAAGAGAAGGTTTTTCTACCAGCATGACATAAGACGGGATCCCTTCAGTATCGGAGGGGATATCATCTTTCAAGAGTATACTTATCGCATCACCTGCAGCGCTCGATCCAAGGTAATAAACTGTGGAGTTCTCTTGAGTGTAAAGAGCTGCTCTATCCTTATCGATCTTCCACACTGTAGCTGGCTCTTTACCAAGTTCAGAATGCACTTCTTCGTCACTTACGACCACATTGATGTATGTCTTCTCCCCGCCTGATATGAAGTACATCACAAAGCCGTCATTTGCACTCTCAAGGTATATGTTGACACTCTTCTCCAGAGAGGGAGACGAGCTGAGGCCGTTTTCCTCTGTCTTTCCACTGAAGAAAACAGTAGTCCCGGTGTCTTTTCTTTCCTGTGCCATGACATACGTTTTGGAGAAATCAGGGTCAACCACCGCTGTGCTCCCGACTTCCTCAAGAGTATCCTCAACTAGGTATGCCGGGAAGCGGGAGGCACCATCCTGGGAAAGATCGGAGATATCCCCTGCAACCATTGTCTCATATGTCCCAAGAGAGCAAAGGTAATATGTACTACCGTCGGAGAGACTCGTCATAGGAATCCCTGTTGCTCCATCAAGTGTCCAGATAGACACAGATGTGTCATTGAGGGCTACAGCAGCCTTACCGCCGGAGAGTAGAATCTCAATGTACTTTCCGTTCTCAGTAATCATTCTGAAGCCGTCATCTGTCTTTTCTACTCTTATCTTCACCCTCCTCTTGTAAGAGCCTGTCTCAAGTCCATTACCGTCTATTGTTCCCCCGAAAAAGAGATCCTTACCAAGGTTCTTCTGGCTCAAAGCAAGTACGTATGTCTTATCCTCGTCCACTCTGTCAATCTTCTCAAGAGAGGGGAAAGCAGCCTTCACTTTCACAAGCATTCCCGCAAACCTGGTGAGTGCACTCGCCGAAAGACTGCCACCGGGAAGATAGGATGTGCTTATTGCACTCATTGTCTCATATTTCTTGTAGCATCCGAGAAACCAGGATGTTCCGTCCGAGAGTACCGTAAAGGGAACATGGGAAGAGGAATCAAGCTTCCAGACACTTGTCGGGGACGAGGAAATTGCCACGGCAGCCTTGCCCTCAATAAGCTGTATCTCTATGTACTTCTCTTCCCCGTCCTCTCCCTTAAAGGACATTCTGAAGCCGTCGTCCGCTTCTTTTATGGTAAGTGCTACAGCATCTTCCACCCTCGAGGAAGTGGCAAGATACTTTCCGCTGAGAGAGCCGGTGAAGTAGAGTCTCCTTCCGGTGTTTTCCTGCATGAGGGAATAAGTGAGCGTATCACCATCACAGACTTCCTCCATTTCTTCTATAATCCAGGGACCGTCAGGAGCTTTTTCTAGTATGAATGTATATGTCTTCTCGCTCTCAGCTTCACCACATGTGCCTCTCACTATGATATCTGCCTCGGTCTCCTCCCTTGGAAGTATGATACTAATAATGTCTCCATCCACCTTTACAAATGGGGAAGATGAGGTATAGGAGAGTGTTACATCCGTGTATACGGCTCCGGTGAGACGGAGAGAGAGCTCGGTCTCCTCACTGTACCTTCCACTGAATGTGATGTTGTCCAGCTCATAGCTGATCTTCTCCTCGTCAGTCCGCTCCGGGAGAGACTTATAGAGAAAGGCGGATGGACTTACCGGGATGAGAGAGAAAGCTCCTTCATTGATAAATACCACCCCGGTCACATCGGCATTCCATCCCGGGTGCGAAACGTACTCCTTTCTGAAATCATCCTGCTCTGACTCTGAGAGAGGACACAGCGGGGAAGAGAGCATCACATTGCCTTCAAGATTACCTTTTTTGAAGTAGTAGATACCATCTTTTGTATCTTCCAGGGGTATTTCAACGTCCCTTATGGTGACCAGAATTGATTGCTTTTCAAGAAGCGTCTCATCTGAGAGAGATTGAGCATTCTCAAATCTCTCCGTCCAGTCTACAGGCACCACTTCCTTTTGAGTACTATCGAGAATCTCGCCTGAAGCGGACTTTATCGTATGGATGCCGTTATATATATCTTTGGTGCCCGTGACTCTTACTGTCATCCCCGGAAGGAGAGCATCCTCAATTGAATCTGATTGCGTCTTATACGCCAGGTAGCCCCCGTCCTCATCCTGGAAGAATATATAGTTCTCAATATTTCCATTGTTTTTAACTCCAATAGTGCTGATTACTCCCTTCACGGTGACTGTGCTCCCTATTGGGAGTGCAATGTACTCGTTCCATGATGCTTCCTTGAATGCAGGAATATACCTATCAAACGAGACAGAAAGGGCATTTCCTTTGCCGTCGTTTACTGTCGCAGTCAAAACATAGTCAATCTGTTCGGGAGCCTTACCGCCCACAGCCACATTGACTCTGTTCCCGTCACGGGTGAAGCTCAGAGAGCCGTCATCTCTGTCGGCTGTCCAGTCAATGCTATATTGCCCTCCGCCTGTGTTCAGAGCTCCGATGAGTGTGTAGTCTTCAGACGTTGCAACTCTCTCCCCTCCCATGTAATAAAGTGAAGAGATATAATCACGTGCTCTCTCAAGTTCCGACTTTTCCCCTGCCTTAACATCAGAGGCACATGAAGAAAGAAGAGCGAGGGCAAGAAGTACCACTGCTACTATCATTAATTTTTTTCTCATAGAGACTCTCCTGAAGTACCGTGACCAGGTACACCGACTGCCATATCGCTACTCGATACCGAGCCATATGCAAACCACACAAGGAATCAGCAATCATCTTCCTGCTGATTATATTCAATCCCTGCCTTTATGGCATCCTCCTCAGAGCAATATATCCTCTGGTTCTTCTCCACGACTACAGTGTCGGCAACAAGGTCATGTATGACCTGGTGGCAAGGTGAAGTAAAGAGAAGGATTATCTCAAGTATGAACAAAACTGTTATGATAACAGGTCCAATCATCCCGGATGAGCCGAAGAGAATCATCATAAAAACCAGAAGCGGCACCATCGTCTCGATTATGTACTTTCCAAGTACAGCCCTCACCAAAAGTGATATCCAATTGACCTTCCAGCCCCCCTTACGCATGAGACAGAGGCCGAATATTCTCTTACCTAAAGTCATGCCGTTACCGAAGATGAGAGGGATGATGAACTCACCGAGGAAAAAAGCGAGAAAAACACCGAAGGAGAGGTTGAAAGCTGTGAGTTGCACCAGTCTCCTGTAGCTCTCCACACTCTCTGGGTCTGCTATAAGGTCCTCATATGCCCTGTCATATATGAGCTGGGTGCTGTAAAAGTCATAATCAGTTATTTTTGAAAGTATAGATATAAACAGTGCACTTAGTCCGATAAGGATAACCAAATCGAGTAGAAATGCGGAAAACCTCTTAAGAAGACTTGCTTTATTTGTATCAAAATGACTCATGCCGTCACATCCCTCCTCTCATAGATTATTGTTTTCAATCCCACTTAAACTTCTCACACTTCACCCTGCATCTCTTCTTCCAGAATGATATACCCCAAAGCATCAAGTCTTCACGTCCCTCACTAATAAGATACTCACCGTAGTTTCTTGTCTTTATCTGGCTTATTGCTGCATCTGCACGTGCTTCCAGCATAGCAAAGGAAGAAGCAGTCTTAAGTTCAATGACAAGACCCTTATCTGAGTTACGGGGAACTATCATCAAATCTGGGTAGCCGTCACCGGACTCTCTGTTCGAGAGCACTCCCCAGCTGCTGTTACCGCCAAGAAGCCCCGAGACAAAACCATGATAGGATTTCTCCTTTTCTTTCTCATCTCCCTTCGGATCAAGAACATTGATGGTGTTGTCGAGAAACTTTGTGATGATTTTCTCTACTCTTTCTGCCTCATTCTTACCAAGTGCTTTCCATAGAGCCTTCAAATCGTCTTCGTTCTCTTTGAGTGAGGATGTAAACCATTCCTGTATCTGGGTCTTGAATACCTGCTCCACTTCCTTATTGGGTATACAGAGTTCATATTCGTCCCCACTCTTCTTCTTTCCAGTAAGGTATCCCGTCATGTAGAGGACACTCCAGAGATTATTTACGGAGTTTTCTATTTCGTTGTATGTAAGCTCAAGCTTCAAATGCTTTGTAATTACATCCCCTGACATAAGAAGTTCAATATCATGCCGGGTATCGTAATCGACCTTGTCAATAAAGCGCCTCACAAGGCTGTTGCCACTTGTGTTAATCCAATAAGCCTCAGGCTCTGCATTCCCGCCTACTGTGAGTCTGTCAACATAGTTGATCACATCCCACGGGCAATATACATCAGCACTCCCGAAGCGGTATCCGTCATACCACTCTCTTATCTCTTCCATGTGTGACTCGAGGTGGTAATACTCGAGCATTGATGCTACTTCATCCTCTGTGAAGCCGAACCTGTCATCAAAGCGCTCATCGGTTATGGAGAGAACCCTGAAGTTGTTCAAGCCGGTGAATATACTCTCCTTCGAGACTCTGAGACACCCTGTCAGCACAGCAAAGTCAAGAGAGTCATTGGACTTGAGAGTTTCTACGAATAATCCTCTAATCAGATTAACCATGTCGCTGTAGTATCCGTTATCATAGGCCTTGTCGAGAGGAACATCATATTCATCAATGAGAATGATGACTTTCTTTCCGTAATACTTATATAGGAGTTCTGACAATGTCCTGAGGGAGGAATCCAGAACATCCTGCTCCATTATAAAACGGGTACCGTCATGCTTGATAAGAGCCTTATAACGTTTTCTATCTGTCTCTGATAATCTCTCGCTGTTGGAAAGAAAATCAAATCTTTCTGCCTCAAGTGCAATAAGATCGACAAGTTTGTTTCTCGCCATATCGAATGAGGTGCTTTCAATATTCTTGAACGTCAAAGATATTACAGGATACCTCCCCATATGCTCATCGCAGAGCTTCTCATTCTGTGCTATGTATGTGCCGTCAAAGAGAGTCATGTCTGTCCCTATTTCAAAGAATGAGCGGAGCATGGACATATTCAGAGTCTTACCGAATCTTATGGGACGTGTAAAAAGATTGGCTTTACCTGGAGATGAGAGTAGCTCCGCAATGAGTCTTGTCTTGTCGACAAAGTAATAATCCTTACGTCTTATCTCCTCATAATTCTCTATCCCGACCGGCAATTTCAAAGTCTTGTCCATTTTCCTGTGTTCCAGAAGCATATTCTCTTTCATTATTTTCACATTGCCGGAGGGAAATATCAAGGTGAATGACTATCCGGCCCGGCTCCTCTCTCAGATGGGACACTTATACAGAAGCGGAACGCAATGCTGACATAAACAAGAGAAAGAAATTAGGATAGATTATCTTTCCTCATTCTATGTCAATTTTAAGTGTTTTCCCCATTGCATGCACTAGTCTATCCAGAGTCTTCAATGACGGATTACCGATTCCCCTTTCCAGTTTTGAAATATCTGCCTGGTTGATACCGGATGCCAATGAAAGCTCCT
>CAVHPV010000033.1:0-24594 GCA_963638045.1 Faecalibacterium sp. CAG:74
TGTAGGTCTCAACTTCTCTTCCTCCGACCGGCAGATAACAGAATGGAAGGAAGAGTTGGTTGACAAGAGTACAGAGCCGACTTTTCTCGGGTAATCATCACTCAGCCGGAAATCGGTGCAAAATGCTCCTTCCGGCAAGAGTGATTATGCCATTCCCGATATGTCCAACAGCTCGAGGAGGTCTTCCTTCGTGAGGGTGCTTAGCGACATGTTCTCTGTCGAGACTATCTCATTGGCGAGATCCCTCTTTGTCTCCTGGAGTTTCACTATCTTCTCCTCAATCGTGTTTTCACAAATCATCTTGTAGACAGTGACTTGTTTTGTCTGTCCGATCCTGTGTGCCCTGTCCGTTGCCTGATTCTGAACGGCTATGTTCCACCAAGGGTCATAATGGATGACAATGTCGGCTGCAGTTAGGTTTAGACCTGTCCCTCCGGCCTTGAGGGAAATGAGGAATAGCGGAGTGTTATCTGAATTGAATGCGTCTACGAGCTCTATTCTCTTTGCTTTTCCCGTCTCCCCGGTAATCTTGTAGTATGGAATTTCCTCTCTATTCAGGTCTTCTTCAAGGAGGGACAGCATCGATGTAAACTGGGAAAAGAGAAGGATTTTGTGTCCGCCGTCAATGGCCGAGCGTATGAGATCTATTGTTGCCTCTCTCTTGCTGCTCTCACCCTTATAGTCACTGTAGACAAGGGAAGGGTCACAGCATATCTGGCGGATACGTGTGAGCTCCGCAAGGATTTCAATCTTCCTTTCATTGTAATTTTTGCTTCCTTTAAGCATCCCCTTCGTCTTGGCAACCTCTGCTGTATAGAGTTTTTTCTGTTCTCCAAGAAGGGGAGTGACCCTTGTCTCCTCAATCTTTTCAGGAAGATCCTTGAGAACATCGGTCTTGATTCTTCTTAAAATGAACGGGCCTGTGAGTTTTCTGAGTCTTGTTGCCGCCTCTTTGTCTCCGTTCTTCTCAATCGGGTTACTTATATATTTCTTGAAGCTTTCCTGCGTAAAGAGGAATCCCGGCATCAGGTACTCGAAGATTGACCACAGCTCGATAAGCCTGTTTTCTATCGGCGTTCCTGTGAGAGCAAGGCGGTGCTTTGATGATATGGCACGTACTGCCTTTGCCTGTGCAGTGTTGTGGTTTTTGATGAATTGTGCCTCATCGATTATCTCAAGGTTGAACTTTATCCCCTCATAAAGGAGTATATCGCGCTTGAGAAGATCATATGAGGTGATGAGGATATCATAATCTTGAGCCGAGGAGATGATCTTTTCCCTCTCTTTTGCAGAGCCCGTCACAGTTACGGCATTGAGAGAAGGTGTGAATTTCGTGCATTCAGCTTTCCAGTTGAAGACAAGGGAAGCGGGGGAGACTATGAGTGCTGTTCCTCCTTTTCCTTCCTCCTTGAGCGAGAGAATCAGCGAAAGGGCCTGGACAGTCTTTCCCAGTCCCATGTCGTCGGCAAGAATTCCCCCAAAGCCATGCTCGAAGAGAACTCTCATCCATCTGTAACCGTCCTTCTGGTAGGTTCTCAATGTCCCTGAAAGG
The DNA here is from genome assembly GCA_963638045.1 of Faecalibacterium sp. CAG:74. Taxonomy (GTDB): domain Bacteria; phylum Spirochaetota; class Spirochaetia; order Sphaerochaetales; family Sphaerochaetaceae; genus Ornithospirochaeta. Next base: position 1,553 of record CAVHPV010000033.1, read on the forward strand.
GAAGAAGGTACCTCGTAGTCGCTCTCGCTTATTGTCTTGAACTCCTTTATAAGCCGCCTGAACTTCTGTCCTCCTTCGAACTGAAGCCCGTTCTGGCTCTGGAGAATCTGGTCAAGGTAGAGAGCTCTGTAGAGAGGAAGATGCATCTTCCCGTCAACAAAGTCCTTGATGGAAATCCCGCTGGAAATGAAGAGATCCCTCAAAGAATCGAGGTTCATTCCTTCAAGGGAGATAAAGTCTCCGTTTCTGAGTCTGTGGAACTTCTTGCGTCCACTGTAGGACTGGAGAATCTCCACGAGCTCCTCTATGGTGAGTCCTCCCAGGTCAAGTGTGAAGTTGAGGATTGAATCATCATTTTCATCTATGTCGATATTTGATGTGACAGACGGCATCTTCCTCACAACAAGCTTCTTTATGTCATCTGTCACATTGACCGACCCGATATCCATAAGGAGAGGAATGCCATTATGGAGAAAGTTATAGATTGATTCATCATCACTTTTTATTTTCCAGTCTTTCTCGTCGTAGCTGTTTGCCTTTGCATATTCCGAAAGGGCTTCATCAATCTCATCCTCAAGCCCCCTGAACTTTGTTTTGTAGTGGGACCCGCCAAAGTAATACCCCGGGTGGCAGAGATCCGTTTCTTCCCCGCCATCCTTGATTGCGACCCTGATAGATATTTTACCGTCGCTGTCTGTACTTATATGGAAGACGGCTGTCGGCGGCTCCTTAAGCCTGTCTTCAATCTTGTCTATTACATTGTCTTCGATCCTACCGTACTTCCTGAGTTCTGGGAGTACCCTCTGGTAGAAGTTGTCGATAAGCTTCATTCCCACATCGAAGGAAAAGTTTCCGTTCCTGTCAGCAAGGTCTGAGAGAACTCCTGCAGAGCCGAGTTTCTTCCTGTCTGCCCTGTTGAGCCAGCAGTCCTGGAACCAATATGTGTATTTCTCAGTGGTGTACCTTCCGGAAATCGTTCCTGATACCGAGATCCCGACGATATCTCCAGCATCATTAAGAGGGTCAATCTTCATTGTGAAGGTCGGGTCAGTCTCCCTGAAGCCGAGGAGAGGAATCTCCCTCCTCATCACCTGAATACCGTCCATAATCGTGAAGAATTCATCAAAGTTCTGTATAAGTGATATTTCGCCCTTGAGATGCCCCGGGTAGTAGTCACCTCTGGTGCGGAGAATTATTTCAATCTCTGCTTTATTCACAAATTCAAGGACTTTTTCCGCCCTCGGGGAGAGGGAAGAGGAGGAGAATGTTATTGTATTGTTCTTTCCGAGCTGGTACTCTCCTCCGTTAGATATGAGGTTTTTGAGTTTCTCGATATCTCTGACCTTGTAATATTTCCCTCCATCATGGTTTATTCTGAGAGTAAGGTTGCATTCGTTTTCTGTGGGATCGTCCTCGATTACCGGCTCGATGTCGACAATGGAGCCGTTATTGCTCGCCTGGGGAGTATCGCTGAGGTGTCTTTCTTTTCTGAAATTGTTGATGAGTTTCTCGGCACTGTCATCTGTGTAATCTACAATATCTCTGTTATGCTTGAGAAAGTCAAAGAGGCATAAGAATCCGACAGTTTTGTGAACGCAGAGCTCAATCTTTCCGTTTCTCTCTGTTTCACCCTTGCACACTTCTGATAAAGATGAGTCATACCACTTGCTGTTATCTCTGCATGTCACAGATACTACACCGTTGTGTCCCATCCTGATTTTTACACCTGCCTTATAGCTGCTCCCCTCGATCACATTTACCGAATAATCTATGCATCTTCCGTTACTAAACTCCAGAAGTTTGCAGGTTTTCGATGCAACTTGGTTGTTTTGGAATATCTCCTCTGCTTTTTTATATGTGGAGGCTTTAACTGTAAATTTCTCCAAACTGTTCCCGAATGAGAGATAATGCGGTTTGCCGTCATCTTCAAAGGTGAGAGTCACATCCTTCCTCTCCGGCTTCTTCTTCTCTGGTACCGGCTCATCATCTCCGCGGTCTTTGAATGCCTCATCTCCATACTTTGCTTCTATATACCACAGAAGGGAAGCGATGTGCTTGCACCAGTTCCCGTTCCTATATGTGGCACATGTGCATTTTGCGTTCTCTACTTCCCCGTGTCTTATCTCGAGTGATACGGGATAATTACCATTATCATTGACAGTTACACAGTAACAGTTGTTTTCATTTACGAATGAGCGGAGGGCGCCGGAATAAAAGAGGTCACGGCCTCTTCTGAGATTGACAGGTGTGAAATAATTCTTCCAGTTAGACATGGGAATAAGTTTACTTTGTAAAAGGAGAATTATTCTATAGCCGGAGAAGATTTTTTGCTGTGATATCGTGTAACATGTGAGTAGTTAAAAAGGAATACTTTATGAAGACTCAGAGTGTAAGAACAGGGAAGGGAAATATGGGATACATCAAATTCGGGAGTGGCGGAAGGACTTTTGTTATTCTTCCGGGGCTCTCCGTCCACAGCATACTCAACTATGCTGATGCTGTGGCTGCAGCATATGCAGAATACGGAAAGAGGTATACTGTATATCTCTTTGACAGACCTGAAGATATTTCAATTGGATGCTCTGTTTATGATATTGCCTGTGCCACAGCTTCTGCCTTTGGCGAACTCGGCATCTCCTCATGTGATATCTTCGGTGCTTCCCTGGGCGGAATGATCGCTCTTTCCCTTCTTCTTGATTATCCCTTACTCTGTTCGAATGTGATTCTGGGCTCGACTCTATCTCGTCCTAACCCGACATTCCTCTCTGTATCCAATGAGTGGATCAGAAAGGCAGAAAGAAGGGATGAGGAGGGCCTCCTCTCCAGTTTCATAAACAATGTCTACTCAGAGAAGACTGCAAAAGAATACGGAAAGGCAATATTTGATGCAAACAAAGGGATAACAGAAAAGGAGTATGAGCGCTTTATCATTCTTGCTCGTTCTTCTCTCTCCTTTGATGTGTCAGAGAGACTAGGAGAGATCAAATCCCCCGTTCTTGTTCTCGGTTCGGAGGGGGACAGGGTTGTTACTCCAGAGGCGTCACGCGAGATAATCCAGACAACCGGATGCGAGGGCTATATATACCCCTCATCTTACGGCCATGCAGTCTATGATGAGGCTCCCGACTACAGAAGACGGATGCTCGATTTTCTCAATAAGACAGAAAAATAAGGCCGATTCTGAAACATAGCTTGACTAAACCTCAAAATAAAGGTTACTTTTTTTGAAAAACCTAAAAACGTTGTATTTTGCGGAGGAGTGGATTATGAACGGGGTGACAGAAAAAGTATATGAGTCTGTAATTGCGAAGGATCCTACGGAAATTGAGTTTCACCATGCAGTGAAGAACTTTCTTTCTTCAATTGACAAGGTAATAGAAAGATTTCCTGATGTAGTATATCACAGGGTGCTGGAGAGGATGGTGGAGCCTGAGAGGGTACTCATGTTCCGTGTACCGTGGATCAATGACAGTGGTAAACTTGAGATTAATCGCGGCTACAGGGTGCAGATGTCGTCGGCACTTGGACCATACAAGGGAGGACTCAGATTTCATCCTTCCGTAAATCTTTCCATCATGAAGTTTCTTGCCTTCGAGCAGGTATTCAAGAACTGCCTTACGTCCCTTCCTATGGGTGGGGGAAAGGGTGGAAGCGACTTCAACCCCAAGGGAAAGAGTGATGGGGAAGTGATGCGTTTCTGCCAGTCTTTCATGACGGAGCTCTGTCGTCACATAGGACCGGACACTGATGTCCCGGCAGGAGACATAGGCGTCGGCGGACGTGAGATCGGATACCTCTTCGGTCAATACAAGAGGATTAGAAATGAGTTTACCGGGGTTCTTACTGGAAAGGGCCTTGACTGGGGTGGGTCTCTTATAAGACCTGAGGCTACAGGATACGGACTTGTGTACCTCTCCCAAGCTATCTTGAGAGACAGAGGAATGGAAATTGAAGGTTCTGTTTCGCTTGTCTCGGGGTCGGGAAATGTTGCACAGTACACTGTTGAAAAGATAAATGAGCTTGGAGGTAAGGTTGTTACACTCTCTGACTCAAGTGGAATGATATATGACGAGGCAGGAATTTCAAAGGAGAAGCTCGAGTGGGTGAAATATCTTAAGAACATCGAGAGGGGAAGGATTGAGGAGTATGCCTCAAGGTATCCCGGTGTTGTATATATCCCCAGGGAAGGAGGAAAGCCCAATCCTATCTGGGATATTAAAGCAGATTATGCATTTCCATGTGCCACACAGCTTGAAATTCTCGAAAAAGATGCAAAGAACCTTCTTAGTAATGGTGTCAAATACATTGGAGAGGGTGCCAACATGCCGCTTTCCCCGGAGGCTGAGAGCCTGCTTGCTGGTAATGGTGTAATAATCGCTCCGAGCAAGGCCGCCAATGCCGGTGGCGTAGCTGTTTCCGGTCTGGAGATGAGCCAGAACAGCATGAGAATGCAATGGACACGCGAGGAAGTCGATTTGAAGCTGAGAGATATCATGAAGAATATCTACACGAACATATCGGAGGCTGCATCTCTCTATTCCGATAAGGATAACCTCATCGACGGGGCGAATATAGCATCATTCATGAAGGTGTCGCGTGCAATGCTGGGTGAGGGCTATGTTTGATTTCTCTTATGTCTTTTTCTCCTGCATCCCGTAGCGATACGGGGTGTTTCATAAGGGGAAAACACATCATTATTGGCAATTACAGAACACTAATTGTTTTATTGCTACTTTCTATTGAGAAGTTTCTTTTTTTGTAAAAGATTTATAGAGGATTGAAGTTTTAATATATTGATTTTCCCTATATAAAGTTAGGGATGGAGGAAGAATGGAAAACGATTTAACAAAGAATCCGAAGACGGTCAAGAAGAGCAATGTCTCAAAAAAGAGTTCCCAGATTATTGAAGCATGTGACAAGACAAGTGCCGTCCTGAATTCCATAATCCAGGAGAAAGGCTATGACTACATGTATAAGAATCCCATGGAAGTCTATGCCGAGCTCCCAAAGAAGAGGGGAATAAGTGCAAAGCTCTCTAATGCTGTCATGTATGCCCTCCTTTCAAATGTAGCAAACAAGAACAGAAATAAGCTCAGCGTCATCCGCTCCGAGATTGAGAATCTCTCCCTTGAGAAGGATTTGACAAAACTTCTTGACAGGGTCTTCTCATCTGTCTGGGAGGAGAATTACCTCAAGGATGCACAGGGACGTGAATATGGCGGGTATGAGGAATTCTGCTTCAGACTCTGGGATACAGAGCTCTTCGGCAGTGCTGTCTGGACAAGTGCAGACGGAAAGAAAAAGCTTGCACTCAGCTATAAGTACAATATTAAATTCAAGGCTGAGAATTCCAATACGATTTTCTCCGAGATAGGTCCTAACCACTTCATCAAGGCAGAGGAGATTGCAGCAAAGTACAAGAAGGGGCTTGAAGATGCCATCAGCCAGGATTTCAATGAGTGGGTGAAGAGTTCTCCGAAGGCTCCGAAAATCGAAGACTATGACACAAAGAGAGGAACTGTTGCACTTGACTTCTATCTTGAAGACCATGGTCTTGTGCCTCTTACCGTATTCTACGAAGGAAACAGCCAGGATATAGAATAAGAAGCTGGATGTATTTCTTTCAGGGCCGTATCTTTTTGGGAAGCGGCCTTTTTTCTTGAAAACAACAGCAAAGAGAAAAAAAGAACCGGCAACCTATTGGCGCCGGCTGAGTATTGTGTGCTTTCAAATCAGAAACCGAATGTGAATCCCAGATAAGGCATAATGTCATATCCTGTTCTCTTATAGTCTCCGATATTGATCGTTGCATATCTGTCATCAATATAGAGGCCTGTATAGAATGTGTATGCGACATTTACACCGGCCCTGAGACCGAAGTTTCCGTCCGGATCAAAATAGCCGTAGACTCCAACTCCAGCAGTAAGCTGGGTTTCTATCTTTGAAAGGTATGACTGGGTTAAAATATAAGTGTATCTTCCGTCCCTATACACTGTGTAACCATATGGTGTGGACTTATCATAGACGATGCCGAATCCCATTCTCAGGTCTAGTCCCGCTTTGGAGGCAAACGGAACTCTTCCAACGAAACCGAGCTGGACTGATACGGGGAAATCACTGTCATCAAAACTCTGTGTAGTGCCATTGATATCGCTCTTGACAGGTACGACAACGCTGACTGAGGTATATGCCCCGACAAAGCTGTTAATGAAGTAATCATAGTCGAAAGCGAAACCTACACCCTTGAGTGTATTCACATCATTACTATACTCGCTGCTGCTGTATTCTGTTGTCATTTTTCTGAAGTCTCCGACTGCCCTGACAGAGAGTACGTCTTCAGGGAGGGATGCAGCAGATACTGCCACCAGTGCAATTATGAGTAAAATTAAAATTGAGGAAATCTTTTTCATTATGTTTCTCCTGATAATGCCGTTGATTCTACTTTATATGAGGCAAAGTATAAAAGTAGACAAAAGTGTATTTTTTGTATAATTGAGCCGAATTCCTTAAAGAAAATCCCTTCTGTACTTTTACTCAGGTGAACTTGTCTGCTTTCTCAAGTGCTCTTCCATATACCCCGACGCCCTCTCAAGAATGCTGCATAGGCATTCATCTGCCACCTTTGCATCAGAGGAGATGAGAGCTGATGTGAGGGCTCTGTATTTTGGAAGGCTCTCACAGGCTTCTTCTCTATCCTTATAGTGCTCAGAGATGAGGGCCTTGATCATCTTGCTGAAGCTCTGGAAGACAAGCATGTAGGCTGTGTTCCCACTAAGATCTGTGAGGCATTTGTGGTATTGGTAGACGGCTTCGGAACTTCCGGGAGCTGAGATGACATTCTTTGTTGCTTCTTCAAGAGGAGCTGCCTTTTCCGGGGAGGAATTGAGGCAGATAAGTCTCACACAGTCCCTTTCTATAAGAATTCTGAGAGCCATGAAATCTGTGAAGATGCGGCTGTCAAAAAGAGGGGAGTCATAGGTCATGAAGGCTGCAAGAGTCTCGGGAGTCACAGTCTTCCCGTACTCGCTGACGAATGTGCCTTTTCTGGGAACTATCCTCAGAAATCCCATCCTCTCAAGGTCAAGGATTCCCTGGTTGACTGAGCCGCGGCTTATTCCATTCTCCTTAGCAAGCTCTCTTTCGGAAGGGAGTCTGTCGCCGGGTTTGAGTTCACCGGAGATGATTTTTGCCTTCATGGTTTCTATGAAACTGCCTTTGAGACTGTGTGACATTTTTTCCTCTATTTTGATGAATGAGATGGCGGCCCGTCTGAGCCGCCTTTATTTTAAAGATATTCCCCGGGAATCTCTATAGTGAGGTCACTTGTCGGAAATGATGCGCAGGGGTGTATGTAATTATACTCTTTGTCCCCATAGCGTCTCCCCTCATTCTCTTCGGGAATAAAAACAGTTCCATTGAGGAGTTTTGATCTGCACCATCCACATTCGCCGCTATGGCATCTTGAGGGAGCCTTTATGCCGTTTCTTTCAAGTGCGGCAAGAACAGGTTCATTAGCTGAAGCTTCTATTCTGTATTCCTTATCTCCCTGTCTGACTGTCACTTTAAAGACTTTGTCCTTAGCCAGAGCGGGGTAACCTTCCTTCTCCCATGGTTTCTTTGTGACATCAATCATCTTTCGTCTGAAGTTTTTCGCGGGGAGTTTGAGTTTATCGATTTCGGGCTTTACGAAACGGTACATTGCCTCAGGACCACAGAGGAAAATCGAGTAATTACCGTCAGCTGGAGCATACTTTCTAATGAGCTCAGAAGTGATGAAACCGTGCTCATACCCCTCTTTCTCCTCATCAGAGAGGACATACACCACCTTTACCTTGGGGCAGGCAGAAGCTATTTTATCAAGTTCATCCTTGAAAAGAATCACATTCTCGTTCCTTGAGCCGTAGAGCAATGTGAGGTTGAAGTCTTCAATGCCGTCTCTTATTGCATAAGCCATAGATAAAAATGGTGTAATACCGGATCCTCCTGCAAGTGCGATGACGGTCTTATTGTCCCTGAGAGGTTCATAGTAGAATTGCCCGAGTGGCGAAGATGATATTACCTCATCTCCGGTTTTCCACTGTGAGAGAATCTTCTCAGCGGCATAGCCGGAGGGGTTGGACCTTACTGTGATGTAATATCTTCCATTGAGTGCCTCTTTGGGGGAGGATGCAATGGAGTAGGCACGGCTTACGAAGCTGCTCTTAAAATTGAGCTTGAGCGAGAGGTATTGTCCTGCCCTGAAATAGGGAAGTGGGGAGCCGTCCGGACTTGAGAGGACATATGTCTTTGCCTCAGACTCAGGGTGCTCAATAATTTCCTTTATGACAAGGTGAAGCGAAGCGGGGTGAAGACGGGAAGCATTCGTGTTCATCGCCCATTCCCCCTTAATATCTTTTGCCTCAGCTTTCTCAATTGTCTTTTCTCTGAGAGAAGCCATATTTTTAAATTTGAGCATATCTAACTTGCCGATCAAACCGACTTTTACATTGAGTGCCATTATTTATTTCCTCCCTCTTCTTTGAGTTCTTTAAGAGCAAGATTTGCCATCATCTGGCCACAGAGCATTGTCGCCGAGTAACCATCCCCTCTCGGTCCGGATGTTCCGATGGGCCTGAGACATTTTATCGGGTAATCGGATGAGAGCATCATCATCCTTGCCATCATGCCGTCCCAGTCACGTGTCTCATAGCCGTAGACAGAGCCTTCCGGTACATTGAGATAGCGGCAGAATGTCCAAGGGGATGCAACTTCCATCTCCTCGATGTGACCCCTCAGGTCGATTCCAGTCTTTGACTTGAGAGTATCGAGGAACTTCTCTGCTCCTTTATTCTTGAAGCGGAAGTAGTCCTCCTGGGAGAGTGTGTTCCAGTCTACGGGAGAGCCGAATGTGGTGAATGAGCATACACATGTGCCTTTAGGAGAGAAATCAGGATCAGCTATGTTGTAGCATAGGAAAATCGAGAAGTCGTTATATTCAATCCCTTTCATTATGCTCCTGTACTCAGCATCGGAGTCTGAAGTCCCGGAAAGGAAGATAGAGTAGTCCTTTATTCCCAGCTCATCTGCTGTCTTGTCGAGGCAGAAATAAGCTGTATACATTCTTCCACCGAAGACTGAGTTACGTGCATTACTCAATTTCTTCTCCCGTTCAGGTATGAGCTCCTTAGGAATCATTTTGCCGTAAATTATGTCCGGGTTGATATTTGCCAATACATAGCCTGTGTCTATCCGTCCCATATTAGTTTCGACTCCACAGCACCTGTCACCATCGAAGAGGAATTTGTCCGCCTTGCAATTGAACCATATGTCTCCTCCGAGTTCCCTGAATTTCTCAGTCATTGAGACGGAAAGTTCATGAGATGTGTGCTTTGGTATGTATGCTCCCCTCGAGACATATTTATGTACCATTGCGGCGTAGTGGATGAATGAGAGATGATTCAGACTTACACCGAGGTATGGCCAGTAGGTTGAGAGTATGTCCTGACAGCGCTTGGGGAGCTTTAGGGCATCGAATACCTTCTTTACTGGATAAGCACCGGTTCTCAGCATGTTGGGGTACTTTGTCTGAAGAACGTGGCTGTCGGCATGTCCCTTTGAGGCTGTAATATATCCGATGCCGGCAAGTGTTTCATCAAAGAGGTCAAAGAGCTCAGTCATCTTCTCCCTTGAGCCCGGGACATATCTCTCCATAGCATCAATGAAATTTCCTATTCCACTCGGCATTGTGACATCCATAAGAGCACCGTCGGTGTATTTCGATACTACTCTGTAGCAATCCGGAATCTTGATCCAGTCCAGCTTTATCCCGAAGGAGTCCATGAGCTTCCTTACATCTCCCGGGTTGTCCTCCGGGCCGTAGTCGCAGATTTCGTGGAGGGATGGTTCTATCTCGAACCTGCCTCTCACAAAGCTGGTGGCACATCCTCCCGGCGTGTTGTGCTGTTCGATAAGCAATGTTTTCTTTCCGCTCTTCTGACATTGGAGAGCGGCAATGAGTCCGGAATTCCCGGCACCCACAACAACCACATCATAATAAGCCATATTCACCTCGCTTTTTTGTGGCTATACCAGCCACCATTGGAAAATTACCACACATCGGGGAGAGTAGCAAGAAAAAAGTTAACACTTTTATGTATCACTGAAGTAGGAAGAGAACACGGTATGTACACTCTCATTAATCATGAAAAAGCAATCACCTTTTGTTCAGAATGGTGTCTCGTCAGGGTCTCTGGCTGGTGTCACACCTTCAGGAATAACATTATCTATTTTTCTCATGTCATCCTCTGTAATTTCAAAGCTGAAGACATCCGTGTTATCTTTTATCCTCTCTGGTGTGATACTCTTCGGGAGTGGTATATAGCCGCTCTGTAGAGCGTACCGGATGCACAGCTGTGCAATTGAACGTGTGTATTTTCCGCTGAGCTCAATCATGACTGGGTTATTGAAGATGGCACCTGTGCCCATGGGAGAGTACGCTTCAAGGATCATACCTCTGTCGCGTGAATACTCAGCAACCTCCCTCTGGTTTATACCCGGACAGGATTTAATCTGGTTGACTGCAGGCTTAACATCAGCACACTCCATGATGACATCAATATGGTGGGGATGGAAGTTTGATAGTCCTAGTGCCCTGATCTTTCCCTCTCTGTAAGCTTCCTCCATTGCCTTCCAGCTTTCCCTGTCTGTTTCCTTCCAGTTATCACGGAAAGCTATAGGATTGGGCCAGTGGATAAGATAAAGGTCGATGTAATCAAGTCCCAGAAGGGATAGGGATCTATCTATGGCTCTCTTTGTGTTTTCGTAGCCGTGGTCGGGATTCTGCAGCTTTGTTGTGATGAAGAGGTCTTTTCTCTCCGTCCCGCTCTCCTTGAAGTAGTCTGAGACTGCCTTTCCGATGCTCTTTTCATTGCCGTAGGCAGTTGCAGTGTCTATATGTACATAACCGCATCTAAGTGCACTGAGGACTGCATTGTATGCTGTCTCCCCATCGGGTGACTGCCAGGTGCCGAAGCCGATAACGGGAATCTCTACGCCGTTATTAAGAGTAAGAGTGTCTTTGAGTGATGTAAGCTGTTTCATGTTTACCAGTTTAAGGGATTAGAGGAGAATGGAAAAGGAGAAAAAAGACATCAAAGCATCCGTTACGGTGAAATTTTATTGTGTGCGGCGGTAGAACAGGAGGTTCTTCATTCAATGCCGGGGGACTAAATGCAACCGGAGAAGAGGAATATGGACACACCTTTATAGAGCTTTTCGTCAGATATGAGAGCTGACAAAAGGGCTGATGCTCCTGGAGAAAGCCACAGCAGTTGCTCTTGCACTTTTAGGCATCGCTAAGCTATTCCCACTAAAAAAGAAGGTTCTCGCTCGCCTTTGATATAGAGAGTCTTTCTATGATTTCTACAGGTTCATCTACTTAAATACTTGTAGAATTTTAATTATGATGACAATATCTTCAACCTGCTTGCCGTGGCAGAGACATACATAATGAGGAACATAAGATGGCGTGCCGATATTGTTGGATTCAAACGTGTAGAGACACCCGAGATACCTGTTGATGCAGTCAGAGAGACAATTGCCAACAGCTTTGCCCATGCTGTTTACAGGAGCGACAAGCAGCATGAAATCTGTATCTTCCCGGGCAAGGTAACTGTCTTCAGCCCCGGTTCATATGCCAGTGACAGAACTCCCGAGGAGTATATCAGCGAAGAGTGTGAGTCTGAGCTCAGGAATCCTACAATTGCCAGGATGCTTTATCTTAGTGAGAACATAGAGGAGTTCGGAAGTGGATTCAGGAGGATAAACAGTATCTGCAACGACTATGGTGTAAAGTATTCATATGAGATGATTAACGGCGGATTTTAAATGATTTTCTATAGGAATGAAATAGAATATGCCGTACAGGATAAAGGCAATAACAATAAAAATAATAACAGTAATCAAGCTTTATCTGAGATAGAGAAAACTGTTTATGCATTATTGATAAAGGATTCTTCCTTTACAAAAGAGCAACTTGCTGTACTTTCATCTAAATCGGTAAGTACAATAAAGAGAGCTTTGTCAACATTGAAAGACAAAGGACTTATTGAACGTGTAGGTAGCGATCGTTATGGGTATTGGGAAGTGCGTTGAGAAACTAATGCCTTTCTCGACTTCTTCTGATGTGAATCCGATGTCTTAATGGTACTCTTTTCTGACTCTTTTGTAATATCACAGCTGTAATTCCTGCTGAATAAGATAATTAACAGCAAGAAAAAGTATTATTGTTCACAGTTACAATCTATGGACTATTAGGGTTAAATCAATTAAGAATATAGTTGAGGTAGACTATGTATACAAAAGAAGAATGTCTGGAGTTTATAAAGGATGAGGATGTTAAGTTCGTTCTCCTTTCGTTTATCGACATCAGGGGAAAGATGCGTACCACCACTATAATGCCATCGGAGATGGAGAGAGCGGTTGACTACGGCATAGCAATAGACGGCTCTGCTATAGATGGTTTTTCCCTTGATGGAATCCACTCTGACCTCTTTCTTCATCCGGATCTCAATACGCTGACATTGCTTCCATGGAGACCGGATCAGGGCAAGGCCGTGAAATTCTTCTGTTTTGTCACATTCCCGGATGGTGGAAGAGTGGTGACGGACTCACGTAAGATTCTACTGGATGCAATTGACAAGGCTCGGGAGAAGGGGCTCTCCTTCTACTTTGGGACGGAGTATGAGTTCTACCTCTTCCCGCTACTTGAGAACGGGGAAGTCTCATCCGTCCCCTTAGACAATGCCTCCTACATGGCATCAAGTCCTCTTGACAGGGGAGAGGCTATCAGGCGTGAAATCTCTCTTATGTTGGAGGATCTCTCATTGCATCCTGAGGCGGGGCACCACGAGGAAGGGCCGGGGCAGAATGAGATAGATTTCTCATATTCCACTGCTCTCGAGGCTGCAGACAACTCAGAGACCTTTTTGCAAGTTGTAAGAACAGTGAGCATGAGGAACGGCCTTTATGCAGATTTCTCACCGAAACCGCTTGATAATGCTCCGGGTAACGGACTCCATATAAACATATCGGTACAGGGAGGAGGGGAGAATGCCCTCTCGCACCTTATAGCCGGAATCATGAAGTATACGCGTGAGATGACGCTCTTCTTCAATTCAACTCCACAGTCATACAGGAGACTTGGAAAGTGCAAGGCTCCGAAGTATATCTCCTATTCATACGGGAACCGCTCCCAGCTCATAAGAATACCACTTGCCAAGGGGCCTTATGTGAGGGCGGAGCTCAGAAGCCCGGACGGGGAGTGCAACATATACCTTGCATTTGCACTTCTCATTTATGCGGCAATGGACGGGATAGAGAACAGGCTACAGCCCCCTGAAGAGCTTGACAGGAATCTCTATGAGGGTAATGACCTTCCTGATGATTCCCTCCGTCTTCCCTCAACACTTGAGGAGGCGAAGGCTGAAGCGGAAAAGAGTGAGTTCCTCAGAAAGGTCCTTCCTGGGGAAGTGTTGGAGTATTATCTGGATAAAGAATGATTAACGAGACCATTTACTCGGTTCTGGTAGTCACTTCTTCTCCGTCTTTCACTCCGTATCTTCAGACCCTCTTTCCCGGTAACAGGTTCTATCCTGTGAAGGTAGTTGAAAGTGGACTCGCGGCAAGAAGGAACCAGCTCTTCAGAACATATGACATCATAATAATCAACAGCCCGCTTTCTGATGAGAGCGGAGTGGCTCTTGCACTTGACTCAAGCAAGATTCAACACTCCTCTGTTCTCTTTCTCTCTCCTGCGGGGTTATTCAGTGAGGTGAGCGCGAAGTTTGCAGGAAGCGGAATATATGTCATGAAGAAACCGTTCTCCCTTCCATTGATGGAATCTGCCATATCGTGGCTCATGAGCAGCTCGGACAAAATAAGGAGACTTGAAGAAGAGAAAGTGAAGGTCGAGGAGAAGATGGAGGAGATAAAGACGGTCAACAGAGCCAAGTGGATCCTCATAAAGGATCTTGATATGACAGAGGAGGAAGCCCAGCGCTTCATTACAAAGGAAGCTATGGACAAGTGCATCACAAAGAGGGAGGAAGCCGGGATTATAATCAGCACCTACCTCCCGCTGTAATGCTATCTCTTATGGAGCGAGGGCTGTCAGAGGCACTACGAACACTCCGTCTGGTCTCTGGTAAGCTGCATTTGACAACCCGCAGAGCACACACATTATCTCCGGCGGTCTGCTACCGGGTTCTTTTTTAATACGCTCTTCCATCTTCAATAAATTTACTGCTGCTGCATCAATCTGATTAGCTCCCAATTTGATCTCAAAGCCACACCACCTGCCGTCAGAAAGTTCTATTATCGAATTGATTTCTCTATTCTCATAATCCTGGTAATGATATAGTTCAGCCCCGAATGACTCTGCATAAACTTTTAAGTCGCGTTCAGCAAGAGCTTCAAACAGAAAGCCCAGTGTGTTGAGATCATTAAGCAGCATTTGCGGGGTTATGGAGAGTAATGCACATGCAAGTGACGGATCTGCAAGGTGCCTTTTTTCTGATTGTTTCACCCTGATTGAAGATCTGATGCCTTGAGAATAAGGTTTCTGGTTGTCGATTAAAAAGAGCCTTGTCAGCACATCAAGGTAACTTGCCACACTCTCAACCGTAATGTCCTCATTGTCTTTCTCTTTTATATCGTTTTTCAGCCGTGCGTTTGTTGCTGTGGTTGATTCGTTTCTTGCAAGAGAACGCAAAAGCAGTTCCATCTTGTGTCTGTCACGCTTGATGCCGTCAATTTTTTCGATATCATCTGAAAGGACAGCTGTAATATATTGCTGCGGAAGCAACTTGGCCTTATCGAGGGGAACTAGCTGATTACCGGGCCAGCCTCCTCTGATTATGTAATCGATAAGATTCATCAGATCAACTTCGCCGGTAAGTTTTGCTGGACATATTCCGTTACACAGCTCCTTCAGGGAAACTTCTCCACTGGAATGGCCAGCCTCATACAGAGACATCGGCCTCATTCTTATCCGTGCAATACGACCGGCTCCGCTATGCACAATTCCCTTGTGTCTCGGGGTGGAGGAGCCTGTGAGTATGAATTGCCCTTTTTCTCCTGTCTTATCTACTTCAAACCGTACAGCATCCCAGAGGGATGGAACATCCTGCCATTCATCTATAAGTCTGGGGTGTTCACCTGAAAGGACAATGGAAGGATCTAATTCTGCAAGCCTTCTGTTCTGAAAGTTGCCTGCCGGGTCACTGATATAAAACTCGCTTTTGGAATGGAATGCTGAAGACCAGGTCTTACCCGACCACTTCGGCCCCTCAATACAGACGGCTCCGAAGGTTTCAAGCATTTCATCAATCTGCGAGTCAATTATTCTGGGTTTATAGAGATTACGGTCCATTTTTAGCTCCATCCTCTTCAGTCAATATAATTCAGTTCGAGAGATTTGATAATTCCAATTCGAGAGATTCAGAATTTCCAGTTCGAGAAATTCGGAATTTTGTCACTAATCTCTTAGGCATCCGACAGGTACTACAAGGACACCGTCTGGACGTCTGTAACCGAATTCTGTAGCTGTGATAATCATCTTAAGGTTAGGCTTCCTTAGCTTGCACTGCTTCTCTTTTGCATTATATACATCGATAAGTTTTTCAAGCTGGTTGAGATGCTCCGCACCCTTATCAATTTCATTCTTCCCGAGCTTGATTTCAATCAAGGCGTAACGGGAATCACTCAGGTGGAGGACACAGTCAGCCTCAAGCCCGTATCTGTCACGGTAGAAGGACACATCTCCGCCGACAGAAGTTGAATAGATTTTCAAATCCCTGATACAGAGTGATTCAAAGAAGAATCCGAGAGTTTTGAAATCTTTGTAAAAATACTCCGGTGATATGCCGAGTGCTGCTGCGGCAATTGAAGGATCTGTGAAATTTCTTTTTCTAGTTGAACGTATCGCCGATTTTGATCTTACCTGCGGACACCATGCATTATTGTCTTCAATGATATAGAGATCCTCAAGAGCTTTGATGTATGAGTACAAAGTAGCTTCAGATACATTGAAGTTTGCATTAACGTCATCAAGAATGGATTTAATTGTGGCAGAGGTACATATGTTACGGCTGTATGAGTGCATGATAGCCTTGGCTATATGCACATTACGCTCAACTCCGTCTATAGATGAGATATCACAAGAACATATCTCCTCAAAAAGATTTTTAGCAACAAAAAGCTTTGAGGTATTTGTTGCTCTGTTCAATGTTACAGGCCATCCTCCTCTGCAGAGTGCGAAGATCAATTCCTCAACAGATAAATCAGATTTGCATCCCTCAAATGAATCCGGGTTATTGAAAAGTTCTCTAAGTGAAACTGTCCCGTTTGACTCTCCGCTCTCAAAGAGACTCATTGTATACATCTTGAGGTCGCTTATTCTTAATGTGCCAGTATGAGGGGTAACAATGCGCTGAGAAGTGGAGCCTGTCAGAATAAACTGTCCGACCTTTCCTGTGTCATCTATGTTCTTCCGGATTGCCCCCCAGATTTTAGGAGCATCCTGCCATTCATCAAAGAGAATAGGTTTTTCACCTTTTAAAAGCATACTTGGAGTTGTTTCTGCCACACTGATAAGGCCGTCTCTTTTGTCGGGATCCTGGAATTCAATAATGCTTTTAGCTCTCATTCTTCCTGTTGTAGTCTTTCCACAACCTTTCGGCCCTTTGATAAGTGTTGCCCCAAATGTTTCCATGTGCAGATCTAAAATGCTGTCAATAATACGCTTCTTATATTCCATTTTTCACACGCATTATTATAATATTATCAAAGAAAGATTAATTCAATATCATATGAGGGATTAATCTATTTTATTAAAGACTTTTGTGGTATTTCATTAAAGACTTTTGCTGTTCAGAGAAAACGTGTTGTACTAATTTGTGTTTTTCTTTTGAAAGCGGGGCATCTTAATTGACGAGGGAATGCAGTTTTGGGTATTATTCTTCTTACCTCTTTATCCGAAGTTTTCGGATCGCAATTTTAGTCCACAAGGAGGAATTCATGATTTCTAATTATGAGTTCACAGTTATCTTCGATGCTAACGAGGATAAGACAAAGGCAGGGCTCGAGCTCGTTGAGTCCAACTTCGCCAAGGCTGGCGTTGAAGTCACAAAGAAAGAAGATATGGGAGTGAAGACACTCGCTTATCTCATCAACAAGCAGGAAAAAGGTCATTATTTCTATTACGAAATCAAGGCAGAGGGTGCTGCTATTAAAGGTATCAGCAGAGCTCTTGAGCTTTCTTATGACGTTTTGAAGTATTTGTTTATTAATCCTGAAAAGATCTGAGGGTAAATTATGGCAGATATCAACAGTGTTACACTGACTGGCAGGCTTACAAGGGATGCTGAATTGAAATATTCACAGAATGGTGGTGCTGTTGTACGTTTCACACTTGCTGTCGGGGGAAGAAAGAGGAACCCGGATGGCACATGGGTTGACGAGGCATCATTCTTTGACTGTGTGTTTTTCGGTAAAGCTGCAGAGGCCACCAATTCCTACCTTACAAAAGGCCGCATGATTGCCATCGCCGGCGAATTGAGGCAAAACAAGTTTGTTGGGAACGACGGTCAGGCAAGAAACAAAGTTGAGATTGTTGTCGCACAGCTGACGCTTACAAGCGGGCAGGGCAGAGGTGGGGACACTTCTGTTGCCGATTCTGTAATGCAGAACCGCAGCCAGAGCAGCTACAGTGGCAACGGATATGCACAGCCTCAGGCAGGAAATAACAATTATAACAATAACGGTTACAGCAATGGTGCTGATAACGGTTATTCAAAACCTCAGGCTCAGCCGAGACCGGTACTCTCCGGTGGGCCGGAAGATTTCCAGGACGATGATATTCCGTTCTGATTATTAGGAGAAAAAAATGAAAGACGATAAAGATTTTGCAGAAATGGACAAGGGTGGTTTCAACAAGGATCGCAAGCTCGGCGGAAGAAAGACAAGCTTCAAGAAGAAGGTATGTAAGTTCTGCCAGGGCGCTCCCAAAGCTGATTACAAGAACCCAGAAGCTCTCAAGAGATATATCACAGAGAGAGGAAAGATTCTCCCTGCACGTATCACAGGAACATGTGCTAAGCATCAGAGAGCACTCAACAGGGAAATTAAGAGGGCAAGAACCCTCGCTTATCTCCCGTTTGAGAAGAAGTGAGTATGATGGAAGAGGAAAGAGAAAAGGGAAGTTCCTTCCCTGTGAAGGATTTCATAATAACCCTGGCTGTCTCTGCATTGATGGGACTCTCGGGATTCTTCTCGCTTTTCATGGCTCTTCCTCTTCTCTCGTTTTCGTCGAGGCACACACGAAAGGAGACCATAGTTACGTTTGTGGCTGTGCTCTGTATCCTTGTGGCACACTCAATGTATGTGCTCAGGGGTAGTGCGTATTATCCTTTCATGGTGCTTATGGATTTGTATATCCCCGTGTCGCTGTCAGCGGCTGGAATGATATGGACCTGTACAAAGGGAAGGAGAGTGGACCTCAGACTGATTTTGTCTGTTCTTCCTGCTCTCTTCATAGTGCTTGTTTGTGCTGTATTCCTCTGTGCAGATAGGGCGCTCTTTACTTCCGTTTATAACGGCTATAAGGATGCGTTTGTACCGCTCCTCGAGGAAATATTCCAGAGTGCGGGAATCACAGCTGATGTGGAGCTTGTTTTCCTCATCATGATGACTCTCGCCTGTGTGATTATGCTCCCCCTGGTCACAGGTGCAATCTGTGTGACGCTGTTCCTCTTTGAAGGCACGTTGCATTCAAGAGAAGGTGACTGGGATGAGAAACTCCTGGAGATTGAGTTTAACCAGAGCCTCGTGTGGCTCTTGATTCTCTCTCTGGTTGTTTCACTTGTCTCACGCCTTATATCTGTACCGGTTGTCGTCTTCATATTGAGTATGAGTTTGACAGCCACTCTCTTTATCATCTATGGAGTCCAGGGATTCTCTGTGCTCTATTCGTGGATTAAGAGAGCAAATGAAGGATTCAGGAGCAGAGTGCTCTTCTTTATCCTTCTTTTTACAGGTCTCTTTGTTCCGGGATTGAATTTGATTGTTCTTCTTGGAGTTCCGGTATTGGGAATCCTTGAGAACTTCTTCGATTTGAAGAAAAGGAAAAAAGAATGAAGATTATTCTTAACCAGGATGTTATCCACGTAGGTGAAGAAGGCGACGTCGTAACAGTAAAGGACGGTTATGCAAGAAACTACCTACTCCCGACAGGAGCTGCAGTTCTCTACAATAAGGCCAATGCAGCTATCTTCAGAGCTAAGGCTGACCAGATTGAGAAGAGAAAGGCAGAGAAGAGAGAGGCAAGCAAGTCTCTCAAGGAGAAACTCGACCAGGTATCTCTTACTATCACAGTTCCGGCTGGTGAGTCAGGAAAGCTCTTCGGCTCTGTTACAGCTCTCATGGTTCAGGAGGCTCTCCAGAAGGAAGGCTTCGAGATCGAGAAGAAGAAGCTCGATGTTCCGACACACGCTATCAAAATGACTGGAACATATTCCATCACAGCACATCTCTATGAGAATGATAAGTCTGTCATCTCCCTTACAGTTCTTTCTGAAGCAGAGGTAAAGGCTGCTCAGAAGAAGGCTGCTGAGGAAGCTGCTGAGGCTGAGAGAAAGGCAAAGGCAGAGGCTGAGGCTGCTGCAAAGGCTGAAGCTGAGGCTGCTGCAAAGGCTGCAGAGGAAGCTGTAACTGAGGCTGCTGAAGTTGCTGAAGAGGCTGCAGAAGAAGCTAGTGAGAACGTTGAAGGTTAATTAAGATATGGCCCCGGTTAAGGATAATCCAGCTTTAGCTATACGCTCACTTCCGCATGATGATAATGCGGAGAAGCTGATCCTCGGGGCACTACTTCTCAATTCAGAGTCCTGGGACACAGTTGAACCGCTTGTGAAGGACTCTGATTTTTATTCTCCTGTAAACAGGGAGATCTTCAGGGCTCTAAGTGACCTTGTGAACACGGAGGGGAAGCCTCACTTCGACGGGGTAATCCTCCTTAACTACCTTAAGCAGCAGAACCTTGTTGAAAAATGTGGGGGAGCAGGGTACATATCGTCCCTCACATCTCTTCCGTTCATTTCGGCCAACCTCAAAGAGTATTGTGATATAGTGAAGGAAGCCTCCCAGAGAAGACTTCTCTTCAATGTTTCAAACACTCTTCAGGAAGCTGTCTTCGACCCCTCTGCCGATATTAAGGAGAAGCTTGAGGAAGGCTCGAAGACTCTCAACGACACAATCCTCTCTTCCTACAATGAGAACGCAAGTGAATATTCCCTCGGGAATGTCATGGTTTCCGCATTCAAAGAGATTGTGGACAAGATGGAGCACAAGGGAGAGAAAGACAGAGTTGAGACAGGCTTTGAGGTACTCGACAGGTACACCAACGGTGGTTTTGCCAAAGAGGAGTATGTCATCATAGCGGCGAGGCCGAGTATAGGAAAGACGGCATTCGCTCTCTCCATGATGTACAACATGATAAACGACGGGAAGAAGGTTGCTTTCTTCTCCCTTGAAATGCCCTCAACTTCCATTGCAAGGCGTCTCTTTGCCATCGACACCAAGGTGGAACTATCAAAAATCATCAAGACTAATTTCTTCTCGGATGAGTTCGAGAGGGTAAAGGAATCATTGCAGCGCATGTACGACATAAGGGAGAACATGTACATAGTCGATGTTCCGAATATAAGCCTCACAGAGCTCAGGACGAAGGCAAGGGTTCTCAAGAAAGAGAAGGATATAGATTGCATCGTCATTGACTACATCGGACTTATTAGTGCTCCCACTTACCTTATGAACGCAAAGAAGTTTGAGCAGGTCTCTCAGATTTCACTCTCACTCAAGCAGCTTGCCAGGGAGCTTAAGGTTCCTGTGGTGGTGCTTTGTCAGGTAGGACGTGAGAGTGAGGAGCAGGAGCCTATTCTCTCCAACCTCCGTGACTCCGGCTCTATCGAGCAGGATGCCGATATTGTATGCTTCCTACACAGAAAGAAGACACTCTCTGACGAAGAGAAACAGAAGAACCTCAAGGACAGTCAGGGAAGAGCATCTATCCAGGTTACCAAGATGATAGTTGCCAAGAACCGTAACGGTGAGACAGGCTTCTTCAAGATAGGCTACAACGGTCCTCTCACTTATTACGCCGATGTTGCTCAGTCGAGTGAGTTCATAGACTACGAGCCCAAAGACCAGGGCAGGAAAAAGAGCAAAGACTGATCAAACAACAAATTTATGTTGCTTTTTTGTTATTCAATAACAGTTTCCCAAAATAACGGACTATAGTCAGAGCGTGCTAACCTCTCATTTTTTGCCCAATTGTCCTGTTTTGTTAAAGCCATCTAATATTGTCTTTAATTAGCCAAATAGATTTGTCCATTATGCTTGAACCCCTTGTCCGTAGGGGTATTTCTTTGTATTCAGATTCAGTGATATATTTGAAGAAAACTTGATAAAAAAAGGATGTAGGGATTCATCTGGTCTTAAGCAAAGTATTAGATTGAAGTCCCTAACCAGCAGAATGATGTTAACCCAATTTACGGTAGAACTCAACAGGGCGAACGGACGTTTACAATAAAGGCCTTACCTGAGTTCCTGAAACTTCTAGCTGTTGCGGGCTGGCGGATCAAGGACTATGTAAGTCGAATGGTCAACATAGCCAGCCACATACCCGAGGAGCTGAAGGCGTTCGAAGAATATTTCAAGTGTGTTGGAGAGTATCTTTTAATTTACATACCGCGAGTGATTTACAAGGGGAATGATGACGAGCTTGTCGGCAACACAGAAAGGCTACTTCCTGATTTCCTCGAACCATACCATCTTTACCCTGTAGAAGACATACAAAGTGCATTGGATCCGGAAGAGACGATGACGCAGACGACAGCAGAAGAGAGAACAATCTCACACTGGAGAAGAATCTGGAAAGTAATATGGTGTGAACTCAGACGTAAGGCCGGAGAACTGGAAAGAATCGGAATAAAGGTCAAAAAGCTTCCCAATGAGATAGATGCAGCAATAAGGGAGATAAAGAAGCGGTTGGGAGTGCGATGGTTCAGTAAGTGTTATGTGATAGCATTTCTAACAAAACCTTCTAGAAGGACAAGTCTTGAGCACCCACCGTCCTTTTCTTTGGAGAATCTGCTTTGTGAAGTAACCTCATTTCACGGAGAAAAAACAGATGTCGAAAGAGAAAGAAAGACATGAAACAGGCACTTACAGGCTGAACACATTCGTTATTCCACTCCTCTCGTGCGATACAAAAGTGGCAAGAGTGATGATGGAAAAGATTTTAGCTGACAAATATGAAGTCAGTCGAAAGACCGTGCATCGTTATTACCTGGCATACCTTAGCGGAGGCTTTGAAGCGTTGCTACCGAAAAAACAGGAACGTATTGGGAATCGGGTAATACCCGACAATGTGATAAAAGAAGCAATTTCAATGAGGGAGGTTGTTCCGAGTAGAAGTTTGAGCGACATCATCTTCACGCTGGAGACGGAGGGGATAATCGCAGAGAAAGGTACAGTCAAACGTTCCACACTGCAGAACAATCTTCAGGAGCTTGGATATTCCCGCCGTCAGATGCAGGACAGGACAGTCATTTCAGAGCAGGCAGTTCTCCGTTTTCAGAAACAGCACAGGATGGATCTTGTGCAGTGTGATGTGAAGGAAGGAAGTGACGTGATGATTAACGGCAAGCTTCATAAGGTATACTGGATAGCCTGGATAGACGATTACTCACGATACCTTCTTGGAGGGAGGTTCTTTGCCGGGCAGAGCGAGATTGACGTCATGCAGAGCCTAAGGGAGATGATAACCCTTTACGGTAAGCCGAAGAAGATCTATTCAGATAATGGCGGTGCATACATCTCTGGTCTACTCGGAGGCATCTGTGCCAATCTGGGGATTAAACACTCCAAGCACCTACCAAGATGTTGTTGGTCAAAAGGTTATGTAAAGAAATCTGTAATGTTAAGAAGCGCCTGAGCTCGAGAAATAA
>CAVHPV010000034.1:0-24383 GCA_963638045.1 Faecalibacterium sp. CAG:74
TAAAAAACCCCACATGGCAAAAAGGAGGAAACCATACGTGGGGAACAAAAGGAGGTTACTAAAACCGAACGATTATCATTTTCGATTTCATGCAGAGAATATACTCAGATTGAAAAAGAATGTAAACAGGTTTTTTAAAAAATTTCTGATTTTTTTAATATTTATTCTGTATTCTCTTGTTTAAGAAAGAATTATATAAATGAAAATCGGTATTTTCCTAATTTATAACCCCGGTTTCCCGGGGTTAAGTCTTATTTCTTTCTCTTATACTTCACATGAAGGAGTTCGTGCTCCCTTCCCTCCAGTAGACGGGAGTAGAGTGCACTCACACTTGGATTCTCCTCGGAGTGCCTTATGCTCATCATCCTGTCAGTCTCATAGAGTCCGCTTCCCCTCTCCTTCCTGACATCAGCATGTACAAAGGGCTGTCCGCCACCGGAGACACATCCTCCCGGGCATGCCATGACTTCGATTATATCGAACTTCTCTCCGCCTTCAAGCCTCTCTATCAGCTTCTCGGCATTCATCAATCCCGATACCACTCCCAGTCTCAGCTCAACACCATCCTCTGTAGTTATATTGAAGACTTTGGTCCCCTCGTTTCCTCTCTCCCCTTCGTTTGCTATCTTCATGAGAGAAGAACGTGATTTGTCCTTTATTACATTCCTGAGGACTGCCTCCGTCACTCCTCCTGTCACACCAAAGATAACGCCGGCTCCCGAAGAATAATCATATGGATGGTCAACCGGTTCTCCCTCGAGGTCAGAAAGGAGTATCCCAGCTTCCTTGAACATATGGGTCAATTCCTCTGTTGTGATGACAGCATCGACATTGCACTCTCCGTTTCTTGATTTGAACTCATCTCTCTTTGCCTCAAACTTCTTAGCTGTACACGGCATTATCGCAACGCTGAAGAGCTTCCTGCTTTCATCCCGTCTCTCCTCTTTTATGATGGAAGCAAACATCTCCATCGGGGAACGGCAGGATGAGACATTGTCCAGAAGTTCCGGATGCCTCTTCTCACAATATTGGATCCATCCCGGACAGCATGATGTGATTATAGGCAGGTTCTTCTTCTCCCTGAGACGATCAAGGAATTCCTTGCTTTCCTCGATTACAGTCACATCCGCACCGAAAGAAGTATCATAGACTTCGTCAAAACCCATCTTTCTGAGAGCTGCAAAGACAAGCGGAGAGACATCCTTCCCCTCTTCAATATTATTAAGGTTACCAAGTGCAACTCTTACAGCAGGTGCAACTTGAACAACTGTCTTTGTGGCTCTGTCTTCAAGTGCATCCCAGACACGCTGTATGTCGCTTTTTGTCGTGATTGCACCCGTCGGGCAGGCAGCAGCACACTGCCCGCATCCAACACAATCGGTCTCGCTGAGGGGCTTACTGAAAGCTGTTGAAATGACCATCCGGCTTCCGCGGTATGCAAAATCTATAGCTCCGACATTCTGCACTTCGTGGCATGTTCTCACACAATCCCCACAGAGGATACACTTACCCGAATCGAAAACGATACACTCGGATGAGTTAGTCACCCTCTCCTTCTCGGCACGGTTGGGGAACCTTACTCCGTCTATGTTGAACCTGACTGCAAGGTCCTGGAGTTTACATGCCTTGTTGTTTACGCATGTTGTACAATCCCTGCAATGGTTTGCCAGAAGTAGCTCCAGGATATTTTTCCTGTACTTTCTGAGTCTCTGGGTGTTTGTCTTTATGCTCATCCCTGCCTTCGGTGGAGTCGAACATGCTGTATAGAGATTGCCTTTCTCATCCTCGACCATACACATACGGCACGCACCGTAAATGGAGAGGTCCGTATGGTAACAGAAGGTCGGAAGCTTGACCCCTGTCTTTCTTATCAACTGGAGCATGTTCTTCTCTCCGCTGATTACTACAGGTACACCGTCTACATACATATAATCTGTGTTTGTCATCTTATGCCTCCCTTACAGCACCGAACTTACATGTCTCGATGCAGCTTCCGCAGCGTATACACTTCGAGAGGTCAACAAGGAACGGCTCCCTGACCTTTCCGCTGATAGCCCCGACAGGACATTTCCTTGCACATGCCGAGCACCCCTTACATGTAAGCGGGTCTATGTAGATTTTCTTGAGCTTCTGACACTGCCCTGCAGGACACTTCTTATCGATTACGTGTGCAACATACTCATTCCTGAAGTTCCTGATCGTGCTGACCACAGGGTTCGGTGCAGACTTTCCCAGCCCGCAGAGTGCCGTGTGTGAAATGGTGTCACTGAGCTCTTCAAGGAGTTCTATGTCTCCTTCCCTTCCGTTACCCTCGACAATACGCTCCAGGATCTCAAGCATCCTCTTTGTGCCCTCCCTGCACGGGACGCACTTACCGCAGCTTTCACTCTGAGTGAAGTGCATGAAGAAACGTGCTACCTCAACCATGCAAGTATGGCTGTCCATGACTACAAGACCGCCGGATCCTATCATAGCACCCATCTTCTTGAGATTATCGAAATCAAGGGGAAGATCAAGCTGTTCCTTTGTAAGACATGCCCCTGACGGCCCTCCGATCTGAACGGCCTTGAACTCTCCGTCTCCTCTCATTCCTCCACCAATATCGAAGATAATCTTGCGGAGAGTGGTTCCCATCGGAACCTCGATGAGCCCTGTGTTTGTAATATTCCCCGTCAACGCAAATGCCTTTGTTCCAGGACTTGTTGCAGTTCCTATTGTAAGATACCAGTCTGCTCCCCTGGAGATTATCTGGGGAACCGTTGCGAATGTCTCGACATTGTTGAGTACAGTCGGAGAATTGAAGAGCCCGTGCTCTGTTGTTCTCGGTGGTTTTACACGAGGAAAGCCTCTCTTCCCTTCAATCGAGGCGGTAAGTGCAGATCCCTCACCACATACGAATGCTCCGGCTCCTTTGGCTATATGTATGGTGAAATTGAATCCGCTTCCGAGAATATTCTCCCCCAGAAGTCCGACTTCATTTGCCTGATCAAGAGCCCTCTGAAGTCTCCTCACAGCAAGCGGGTACTCCGCCCTCACGTAGATATAACCCTCCTCGGCTCCGACGGCACGGCCTGCAATCATCATACCCTCAATCATTCTGTGGGGGTCACCCTCCATGATTGATCTGTCCATGAATGCACCGGGGTCGCCTTCGTCTCCGTTACAGACAACATACTTCTTATCACCTTCCGCCTTCTTCACCTGCTCCCACTTCTTTCCTGTGGGGAAGCCTCCGCCTCCACGACCACGCAGGATCGACTTTGACACCTCGCTGATGATTTCATCCTGGCTCATATCGAAGAGAGCCTTCTCGAAGGCTTCATAGCCGCCGATGGCTATGTATTCATATATGCTGTCCGCATCAATCCTGCCACAATGCTCAAGGACGACTCTTGTCTGCTGTCTGTAGAAGGGAATCTCCTCCTGCTTGCGGTAAACCTGTCCATTTATCTTGTAGCTCAGACGTTCAACGCATTCGTTGTTCTTTATTGTCTTCTCAACGATTTCCGCACAGTCTTCAAGCTTAACCTTTGTATATAGCCAGCCTTCCGGCTCAATTCTCACAAGAGGACCCATTTCACAGAAACCATGGCATCCGCTTTTCTTGAGGCCGACCTCATTGTCATGGGGTTCCTTCTCAAGAGTGACGGAGACATATAATCCATTCACCTCCATGAGACGTTTGAGTTCGTCATATATCTTCAACGAGCCGCCGGCGACACATCCTGTGCCTCCGCAGACAATGACCTTCCTTGTCTGATTTATGTATCCGCTTCTGAGGTCCTCTCTCAGTTTCAAGAGTGCCTTTCTTGTTTTGATCACGCTCATCTACTTCCCTCCTTTACCTTAAGGCCGTATATGATTTCCATAGCCTTGTCGGGAGTCATGGCAGGATGAACCTCATCATTAAGTGTCATTACAGGAGCCAGACCGCATGCTCCGAGACAGGAGACTGTCTCAATAGTGAAGAGCTGGTCATCCGTTGTCTTCTTCTGATCTGTGACCCCGAGTTCAGAGCGAACCCTCTCCAGGATAGGAACAGACCCCCTGACATGGCATGCCGTGCCATCACAGAACTTGATGACATACTTACCCTTTTTCTCAAGTGAGAAGTTCTCATAAAAAGTAGCAACAGAATAGATACGTGCTTCACTCATATGGAGCTTGTCTGCCAGATAGGGAAAGATTTCCTCAGGCAGATAATGATAGTGTTCCTGGACAGCCTGGAGTATGGCTATTATGGAAGACTGCTTTTCACCGCATTTCTTCACGGCAGCCTCAACGATTGAATAATCAAATGAATCTGACATCTTTTTCCTCTCTTTTTGCCGACTGGATTAATTCTAACAAGAAAAAAGAAAGAGGTGATAGCAAAAAATACAGATAAGATAATTTTCTATCGTTTCACATACAATAGTCACGTATGTAGTCAGCAAAGAACGGCAACGAAAGCGATATATATCCCTGTCTGACTCTCAGAAGTCCCCGCCTGAGCAATCTATCGCGGTACATGGAATAACTCTTACTCTTATCACCCATGAGGACAAGGACCTCTTCCCTCTTGTATTCTTCCTTCCCCGAGAGAAGTCTCACAAGAAGTCTGTCATTTTCTGATAGTTTCTCCCATATCTTTTCATAGGAGTATGCAAAAAGCTCTGTCTTGAGAGCTGGAATGACATCTTCCAGCTTTTCATTCTCTTTCTTTCTGAAGTAGAGCACGCCAAGTTCCTGGAAGGCATATGCATAGCCCTTCGTGACTCGTGCCATATCTTTTGCAACATCCGAGCCGACATTGAGCCGACGCCTGTACATCTCGGCCATTCTTATTTGGTTCAAGGGTTCTGTCATCACTGTCGTAGCCCTTCTGAAGAACGTAAGGTTCTTCACATTGCTCACTTCAACCATATTCTCATACAGTCCGGTACATACCAGAAATACAGGATAGGATGCCCGGAGCCATCGTCCAAATTCAGAGGCGAACCTGACCATCTCATCCGACTTCGAAACTTCATCAACTCCTATGAATATCTTTCTGCCTTTCTTCTGTGCATTTTGAATCATCTTCTCAACCTCGACACCTATATCGAAGAAGGAGGAATCATTCTCAGAGGAGAGACCAAGTCCACCACCTGTCCCCAGAATGCTGAGAGAGGCACTGATACTTCTGCTTTTTTCCTTTGTCTTTCCAAGCCCCTCATTTATCAGCATCGATGCAATCTGAGCCAGCATATCGCGGGCGGGGTTTATATCAAGGACAATCCACCCCTGTTTACTGAACTCATCACTTTTCAGCTCTTCTTCTATCTTTGCAAGGAGAACAGTTTTTCCCGAACCACGGACACCTGTAATCTTATATACAGATTCGCTTGGGCGCTCATACCTGAAATTCTCAAGAATCTCATCTGTCTTCTCCGTGTCTATATACGTATATTCAGGGGCTTTACTGAATGTTGTAGTGAAAGGGTTCTGCATGTTTCCTCCGAAAGATAGATTTATACTTTTTTATATCTTTTTATACTTTTCAGAATTCTTTATAACTTTTTACACTTTTTTATACTTTTCTTCAAGCATAAAAAGTCCTATGCTCTGTGAATATCAAAAGGAAGAACTACTTTAAAGTTTTCGGCTGACTAGGATAATGAGTCTCCAGACAGCAAATCCTCCCTGCCTCTGACAAGCCCCGCCTGAGCTGATAGCTGAGATATTCGGATTTATACTTTTTTATACTTTTTCAAAAGATTTATAGGTTTTTATACCTTTTTATACTTTTCAGATACGCTGATTATCTGAATATCTTCTTGAGGTCCATTGTAGGTTCCCTCCAGCCACCCTTTGCAGCCTCAGTCTGGACAGACTCCCTCAAGGGGCTATGGAGAAGCATTATGAAACTGTGGTAGGCCTCCTCATTGAAGCCGAAAAGGTCATACCCCTTCTTGCAAATGCAATCAGGCATAAGGTTACGGGAAACATAGTGGAGGGACTCAAGGTAATCCTCAAGAGAGAGGTATCCCTCATCAATGAGAGGCTCTATGCTCTTCGGCCTCTCAAGTGTAAATGTGAAAGCGACTTCATCCTCGAAGAATGATGCCATGCATACATTATAGCAGAAAGGCTGACCTTTCTTTCGTCCGTTTACAGCTGTATTCCGCTGTCCCTGAAAACGCTTACTGAAGTCAGGTCGTGGCCTTCCCTGCTGGATCAGAAGGTCCTTGATTTCGATGTGCTTACACAGTTCGTCGCTCCAGTCAAACTCCTTATCCTTCGTTTTCTCATACAGGCAATTCGGAGAACCCGGAAGAGATGAGAACTCTTTGTGGGCTCCATCCTCCGTGTCAATGCCCCTCTTTCTGAGCTCTGCAACCTCATCCTCAACTTTTTTCTGTGCCTCTTCATACGATATATGAGGCTGGAGCATCATAGACTGGGAAAAGTTGGGAACGAAAATCCTTGATTCAGCAGCACAAGAGACCAGGTCATTGAAATAATCCTCATCAAAGGGATTGTCAAAGATAGAGCCGCATGCACATAAGGCATCATCGATAGACGGGAAAACCAGACTCTGTTCACTCTGGGAGAGGAGAAATGCAGGAGAGAAGGCATAGGGTGTGAGACCGAATGCCCTCTGTATTGCAAAGCCCAGTGTCCCGAGTGTCATGCAATCCGGGATAAGAAGCCATCTCTCGATCTTTCCGTCCTCGACATTGGCAAACTCCTCCAGATCCTTTATGTCAGCATCGCTGAGAAGGGAAAAGGTGAAGGTTGCCTTTATCGGGATTACATCGAAGATGGGGTTGGCAGTTGTGCAATATTTCTCAACAAGCCTGAAGTCGAGATTATTCTTCTTACCCATTGTCTCTCCTGTCAATTCTTCATGCTGCTTGGCTGGCGTGTATTCTCAAGAACATCTCTCCAGAGAGCTCCCTCTGTGTTGACATGATTACGCTTTGCAACGACAGCCTTAATCGGAATATAGACGAAGCGGTTGTTCACCGAGGATGCAATACACATTGTCTTTCCGGCCATTGCGGCATGAACTGCATGTGCACCGAGTCTAGCACAATAGATTGAGTCATAGCTGTTGGCAGGAGTACTGCGGATAATGTATGACGGGTCGATGTATTTCACGGACACTGGAACACCTTCCTCTTTGAAGTATTCCTTTATCTTCTTTTTCAGGAACACTCCTATATCCTGATATATTATGTTACCGCCTGCATCTGTCTCCCCTGTCGGTGGGATAAGGTCCGTTCCGGCTCCTTCAGCCACCAGAATGACAGCATGTCCTCTGTCCAGTATTCTCTTCTTGAGGTGTGTCAAAAGACCGTTCTTGCCGTCAAGGTCGAAGGGGTTCTCCGGGATAAGGCAGAAGTTGACATCACTCTGTGCTAATGAAGTGTGAGCTGCAATGAATCCGGACTCTCTTCCCATGACCTTCACAAGCCCTATTCCGTTGTAGGCACTCTTCGCTTCGACATGAGCTCCCCTGACTGCGGGGACAGCAGAAGCGACAGCTGTATCGACTCCAAAGGATGTGTCTATGAACGAAAGATCATTGTCGATGGTCTTCGGGACGCCTACAACCGAAATCTTGAGGCCCCTCTTTTTGATCTCCTCTGCAATGGCTGAAGCCCCCTTGAGGGTTCCATCCCCTCCGATTGTGATGAGTATGTTGATATTCTCCCTCTCAAGGGTATCAACTATCTGCTCAACCTCTTTACCGCCACCTCTTGCCGACCCCAGGATGGTTCCTCCCTTCTCCTGGATTTCATCCACAACATCGGGATTAAGCTCAATCATCGGCCAGGGGGAATCTGCAAGGAGTCCCAGATAGCCGAACGGGATACCGGAAATTCTCCTGACACCGTATCGATACCAGAAACATCTGACAACGCTTCTTATGACATTATTCAGTCCCGGGCATATTCCTCCACATGTACAGATAGCTGCATGGACACGCTTCGGGTTGAAGTAAATCTTTTTCCTCGGACCCGCAAGTTCCAGAAGATCCACTTCCTCATCCTTTTCGGGATTGTGGTCTATATCGAGATAAATCTTGTCACTGTCCTCGACATAGTCAGCAAGACCATCACCCGGCTTAGCCGACATCTGGATAGGGGAATCAATCTTAGCAACTCCGATTGTCTCAATCTTGAAATCATGTTCTGTCATCACACACCTCCTTGGTAAGCTTTGTCACTTCCTCTCTATATTTCTCAAATTCAGCCAGAGCCGCTTTTTTGGCCCTGTCCTGGAAATCCTTATAAAGCGCCATATACATGCGGGCAAAGGGAGTAAGGACAACACCCTCTCTGCTTGCCCCGCCCTTCTTTCTCTCGACAAAGGGGTGCCCGACCTCCTCCTCGAGTGTCCTGAGCATGTTGAATGCCTTCGAGTATGACAGGTTCATCTTCATACTGGCCTTCCTCAGGGACTGTTCGCTCCCGATATTCTCCAGAAGCCACAGCACTCCGATACCCATGAACTTACGGCCCTCATCATCTATTAAATAGAGTTTAGTATCTAATTCCACAACTCCTCTGCTCCCTTGTAGACCAGATCAACAAGGTCTTCTATCTTTTCCTTCTCAACGGAACAATAGGCAAGCCTCAATGTTTTTCCCATGATATTGATGGCACCTGTCTCATACTTGTCCAGTAGATAGAGTCTGAGCTCCTCCGCATCATGCCCGTTGGTATTGAATGCCATGAAGTAGCCAGAGTTGAACGGATAAGGCGTAAGC
This sequence comes from Faecalibacterium sp. CAG:74, assembly GCA_963638045.1. GTDB lineage: Bacteria > Spirochaetota > Spirochaetia > Sphaerochaetales > Sphaerochaetaceae > Ornithospirochaeta. Next base: position 8,741 of record CAVHPV010000034.1, read on the forward strand.
GCCTTACTGTCCTTATGCTTCTCTATCGCATTCTTTATAACAGTGTACCTTTCATTCATCGTATCAAAAAGATATTTTTTATCCTCGGCATAATGTTTTCCATCCCTCATTGCATGTAACAGGAGGGTCTGGCCCGGTCTTTCACAATTCGAGACCGTGCATCTGATGGACCCGAGAGTCTTCTTCTCGAGTGCGTCAAGTCCGGCTTTGGTGAGTGATTTTCCACCATATGTCAAAAAGCCGATTCTGAAGCCCCAGACCATCTCCTCTTTGGTTGCAGCATCACCTTTGACTGCAAGAATGTTGTCATGTGCATCACAGAAGAATGAGAAGAGGGACTCCTTCTGTGTCTTCTCCTCATAGAATAGACCGTAGTAGGCATCATCAAGGATAACAAGGATCTTCTTTCCCTTTTCTGCAACCGATACTACAGCATCAACAATCATCTTCGCCTCTTCTTTTGATGGTGAGTAGCCTGTAGGGTTATTCGGAAAGTTCAGGATAAGACGTGCTGTCTCCCCCTTTGTCTCCTCAAGGGCTTTCTTCATACCTTCCACGTTGAAACCCCCGTCTCTGAATGTGGGGAAAGTTTTCAGGATACCTCCTGCATAATTTTCGAAGATAAGCTCATAATTGTCCCAGAAAAGGTCCGGACAGACTATCTCATCGCCCTCATCAACGAACATGAAGCCCAGAAGAGAGATGGAGTGTGTCAGTCCTCCTGTCACAGTTGATCCGCTGAAAGTCTTCCCCTTGAGTGTAGGGTTCTTCTCAATCATTCTCTCTTTCCAGAGTGCTCTGAGTTCCTTGTCACCACCACCGGGGGCATAGGAGAAGATCTCCTTCTTTTTAAGACTTCCCGGAACAAAAGCCGAATATATATCGCTCAGGCAGAAGGGCTCGCCGTTATCTGTTGCAAGTCCCACAGTGGCATTAAAGCGTCTAGCCTTTTCCCCGGCCTCGGCAGATTGTGCAACAATCCCTTTCGGAAAATAGATACCCTTACCCCTCTTTGAAAGGAGATCAATGGCAGCGGAGCCTTTTAAAGCTTCATTAAGTTCTACAGCAAGCTCATTCATATTTGTCCTCCAATAATTTAAATTGCACTAAGGATATTTAATCACCTTTCTCTTTTCTACTGCCTTTCTCTATTTTTTTCAGAAAAGAAACCCCTGTTCTCCTCCACTTTCCGGCTTTTCCCTTCCCAGAAGAGCGAGAAATTCATCCTCGGAGACTATCTTCACGCCATACTTTATGGCGTCGGCACGCTTGCTCCCACCCCCCGTACCGGCAAGAAGATGCGTCGTCTTACCTGTGACTGAACCCGTAGTGCGGCCCCCCCTCTTCTCAACTTCCTCCATGGCCTTTGTGCGTGGGTTGAAGTTTTTGAATGATCCTGTCACGCACCATACCTGACCGGAGAAAATCTGCTCCAGATTCTCATCTTCCTTCTTATCCATATCGAGAGAAAAATGAAGACCGGCCGAGCGGAGAGCTTCAACCATCCTCATAAAATTAGCATCCTTGAAAGTCTTTATTATGTTGAGTGCGGTCTCTTCTCCCATACCTTTTATTGACGAGAAGGCCTCTTTATCTCCAGCTTCGGCAGAGGAGATTATCCTGTCTATGCTGTCGAAACCTCCCGAAATCAGAATCTCGGCACTCTTCTTTCCTATTTCAGGAATGCCGAGGGAGGCAAGCACCGTCCGGTAAGGCTGCTCCTTTGACTTCTCCACACTCTCCATAATCGCCCTTACAGTCTTCTCCCCGATACCCGGGAGACCTACAGCGAGTGTATAGTCCACCCTGTATATATCCTCTATATCTTTGAGGATCCCGTTATTGAAGAGAATCTCGACTGTCTTGGGTCCGAGTGTCTCTATATCCATCTGATCACGGGACGAAAAGAAGGAAAGTCTTCCCTTCGCCTGGTCGGGGCAATAGTAGTTCGGACAGAAGAGATGGGCACCACGTTCTATGAGAGGTGTCCCGCAGCATGGGCAGACTAGGGGAATCCTGTATGTCGTATTTCCATCCTCATTCTTCTCGACGACCTCCTCAACAGCTGGGATGACATCACCTCTCTTTGTTATCGAGACAGTGTCCCCTATGCTGAGCTCAAGCTCATCTATGTACTCCTGGTTGTGGAGTGTAGCCCTCCTGATTGTGGAGCCTCCAAGATGCACGGGTTCTATCTCCGCAACCGGTGTTATACGTCCGGTGCGTCCAACCTGGCAGGTCACCCCCAGAAGTTTTGACTGGGAATGGGGAGCCTCGAATTTGTACGCAACAGCCCAGCGGGGATGATGTATTGTGTAGCCGAACTTCTCCCTCACATCAAGTTCATTGATCTTGAAGACAAGGCCGTCTATCTCATGGTCAAGCAACGGCCTCTTCTCAGTCATCAAGGCTATGTAGTCCGAGAGGGAGTCAAAACTGTACGGCTGTCCCTCCCCAAGTCCTGCTTCAAGAAGTCTTTTTCTTGCCTCATCAACTGTTGATGCTATGTAACCGAAATCAGGGTTAATCCTGAACCCCAGGTCTTTGAGCTTTTTAAGGATATGAAGATGATCTTCAGGCGTAAGGGACTTGTCTCCCCAGAAGCCTTCGTAGCAATACATGTCGAGCGGGACACGCACAGCTTCGCTTGACTTTTGTCTTCTTACCGTTCCGGCTGCAAGATTACGCGGATTGGCTGCTCTCTCATCTTCCGGGAGGGCATTATTTACTTTTTCAAACTCAGCCTTGGGGAGATACACTTCCCCCCTCACAGCAAGATCTATCTTCTCGGGAAGTTCAAGAGGAACACTCTTTATTGTCATTATATTCGGAGTGACATCGTTGCCGACACTGCCGTTACCACGTGTGACTGCCCGCCTCAAGATACCGTCCTCATAGTAAAGGACCATCGATATGCCGTCTATCTTCTCTTCGGCTACGAAACTGAGGCTCCCGCCCTCCTTCTCGATGGATCGTGAGAAGAATGACAGAACCTCATCCTTCGAGTAGGCCTTGTCGAGGGAAAGCACAGGAATGGTGTGTTTCACTTCCGGGAAATCATTTGTAAGGTCAGACCCCACACGTTTTGTCGGGGATGCAGGGGAAGCATACTCGGGGTACTTCGCCTCAAGTTCAATCAGCCTGTCTGTAAGCCTGTCATATTCACTGTCGGAAATGAGGGATATTCCATTCTTGTAATAGGTGTCCTGGTAAACTGTCAGCTTCTCGGTGAGGCTGTTCATCTCTTCTCTGATATCCATAACGGAAAGTATAGCATAAAAAGAAAGAGGAGACGAAACGATATGACGGAATTTTCACATTATCTGTATCAGTCGTTCCCAGATGTCATCATCCCTCCCTGTCCGCCAGCCATCCGGGCATACCAATAGTGATTGTAAGGTCTACATTCTCCACTTCCTCTTTTGACACAAGGCAGCATTTCTCCATGCAACTGTAGAATTTTCTTAGAGTCGCTCCCATCTTTCTCACTGAGTCCGGGGAGGATAATCCTCACACAGCAATATATCTTCCCCGTCACTTTTCATGATGCCTTTCTCGATAAGAAGTCCCAAAGCCGTGTCCGGGTCTTCTATTTTGGCAGCACCGGAACAGAAGATGATGATATCATACGGGAGGACAGTGTTGTCATACTCGGACGAGAGGAACCTGATGAGCTTCAGTTCATCAGACGTGAATGAGATGTCCGGAAAGAGAACAGAAAGCATTATAGAGAATATCCTGTCTGTACCCTCTCCCAGGCCCTCGGCAATAAGCCCCGCCATTATATCAAGAAGCGGAAAGTTCACATGCATTCCCTCCATTGTGAGAGCAATTGCATCCTCAATACTTCTTCCGCCTGAGGAAACCTCCTTTCCTGTCATCTCCAGTACCCCTTCAGCAAAAGCTTTTTCAATTTCCGTCATTTCATTTCCTCCTTATTCTTTTGTTGTATTAAGGTCTCAAGAAGTGCTATCTTTATTCTATGGCAGAACGCAAGAATTTCTCTAGGTATAATATGAGGTGCGGCATGCTTCTCAGGGCAGAGGATGCTGACGTCAGGCTTGACGGCTTCGAGCTTCCGCAGCTCGACACAAGGTTCCTGGTAATCACGGCAAAAGATATCCCGGGAGAGAATGCAGTCAATATCATGGGAACAAAAGTTCCACTTCTTGCCGACAACTACATATCATATGTGGGGCAACCTCTCCTTGTTCTTTTCGGCCCCGATTATGAGAGCACGGAGCTTGCACTCGAAAAGATAAAGGTCATTACAAGGCCCTTTGGAGACGATGAGAAAAAACCTGAGGCCCCGCCTCTCCCCGAACCACTCACCTTTTCATGGAGTTCAGATAACCCCGAGGAAGACAAAAAGGAAAAACAGGAAGAAAGGAGAATCGAATCCAGTTTAAGCGTCATACCTTCAGACATAAAAAAATATGTGCGCTACAACATACTTACCTGGACAGAGAACAACGGATCCATCCACACACAATGTCCGTCACAATGGCCCGAACTTGTGAGAAAGACAATAGCATCTTCCACTCTTACTAACCAGGAGTATGTGACAGTACACCAGGAGAAATATCTTTCACACTATGACGAATTCCTGCTCACCCCGGCATTCTACGGGGCGTTCACTGCCATAGCCTCCATCAAGACAAAACTTCCCGCAGAGATGAAGATAGACTCTCTGGTGCGCAGACCGAAGATAGACTTCTCGGTCACAACGTGGCTTAACGCAGAGAACAGGCCTCGCCACGAGGAGATCAGTGTCACTGTCGATGGAGGAGCCTATTGTCTCAACGGCAGTGAAATCCAGCGTCAGATTATGGCCGATATCGTACCGAGGTATTCACTGGAATCCTTCAAGGTGGAAATTACGAATGTCTCATCACCTACAATTCCAACCCTCTTCTCAGGGTCCAGTATCCACTCTTCAACCCAGTCATTCATTGCTCTCCATAATTCCAGACTTGCCGAGAGAGCATTGATGTCACCATTGAAACACTACCTCACAACAATGAGGGAAAGTACCAAATTCACCGACTGGATGCCTAAGCATGATTTGACAGATCTTGGAGAGAAAATGAAAAGTGTGGCTGCGGACTCGGACTATGAGAGGAAGTGGTCGGCAGGTTCCCTCCATGCCGGTGATTTTGGTCTTCAGGGTTACCTTTACGGCATAGGCCTCTCCTCTGGGCTTTCCGTTTCCGGACTTTCGACGACATGCGCCAGGGAAAACCAGTTTCAGTCCCAGATTTCCTATACGGCGAAGAAGAACATATCGATAAGAGGCGCCGTCCCAGCATCTGTCTCTGAGGACAGAATCCTGAAAGATCTGATATCACAATTCTTCGGAAAAGGGACCATTCCTGTCATATGCCAGGAAAGCAATCTCAAGGGATGTGACAGCGGACCCGACATACTCTATACATATCAAACAACATTCCTCACACAATTGATGAAAGCTGCCAACAAGCTCTCAACCCTCATTGGGGAGGATGACAGTCCCATAGACTTGAATTTCAACGCACAGAATTTGACCCTTCCGTGCGAATTCGAGGCATCGGGCTATGGAGCAGCAGTATGTGAGATAAACATACCGAAGGTATCACTGTTGCCGGTTGCAAAGAAACTGTGGTTGGATGTGGCACTTGCCCTCCCGTACACAAGAGGAGTGCAAAGAAAGATCAAGGCCATAGCCACCGAAGCCCTGGCAGCCCTGGGGGCAAGACTGGATGACAATTTCTCCATATCTGTGAAATTCTCAAGCGAAAAGAAGGATGCCAATGTCTACTCTTCCCTTGAAAATACGACACGCTTCCTTGTTACGTCCAGTTACGTGGTCGCTCTGTGGCAGGCGCTTGGAGAAAAACAAAGCCTTATAGCGCCTCCGGGAGCAAGGGAGATTGATGCAATATTGCAAGGAGGACAGGACAGGTGAAGATTGAATGTACCATAGATGGAAAGGCTCTTACGCTTTCCCTTAACTCCAATAAACCCCTTTCTCTGATCCTTCAGGAGAATCTCGACACACAGAGCCTCACTTCCCATTGCAGGGGGAAGATGTGCGGGCTATGCACTGTCCTCATTGACGGCAAAGCGGAACTTGCATGCATGGTTCCTGCATTCGAAATAAGGGACAGAACGATTGTAACCTTCGACCAATTCCAGAAGACAAGGGACATGAGGGACATCGCAAGAGCTTATGAGCTTGTAGGTGTTGAACCCTGCCAGGACTGCTATGCATCCCGCTCGCTCGTCTACCAGTCCATCATTCTCTCGGGAGAGACAAGACCGGATGAGATAAGAAGAGTGTTGAGTGCGATAAGATGCTCCTGCCTTGAGAGCAACGACGAAGTAGCCATCATAATGAAGGCTGTTGAAATAAGGAGGAAGAGAAATGTACGAAGGTCTTAACTCGCCGTCAATACATGAGCCGGCAAACCTCTCCGAATACAGCCAGACAGTACTCAGATACCCCAATGCAAAGATCTGGGCGGGGGGAACGGCCATCATGAGCCGGGAAAAGAGCTACCCTTCCCGGGAGAACAACCCGGAGGTTGTCTACCTGAACAACATCGACGAACTCAAGAAAATGTCACGCAACGACAGAATGATTGAAATCGGAGCGATGGTATCATTAAACAGCATACTAAGCACCCACAGAAGTACCATCCCCCAGATTCTGAGGGAGAACATAGAGCGAATAGGAAGCCCTCTCCTTACAGGAAGGGCAACCCTCGGAGGAGCGATCGCAACAACTTCTCCGATGTCGACCCTACCGGGGACACTTATCACACTCGGGGCCAATGCCGAAGTGAAATCACAGAAAAAGAAGATAATGAAGTCAAAATGGACACCGGTGTCACAGCTTGTCAGTGTCATGAAAGGCGGACAGATAATCCTCCCCCAGAGAGCTCTCATAGCAAGAGTCAGAATATCTCTTGCATCCTATGACTATTCATACTTCAAGGAAGAAGGTTCATACCTCGATGATGTGGAGGACACTGTTGCAGTCTCATTCACTGCCAGTGCCGGGCAGGAGACTCTCCTCAATCCCCACTTGGCTATCACATTCCCTATGCAGGGGATTGTCTACTCAAAGGATCTTGACAACATCCTCATGCAATTGCACTTCCCTCTCGGGAGACAGGAATTCTCACAATTCCTGCAAATAGCCTATACATTCATTAATTCTGTCACACCCAACATCACAAGGCTACAGAAATCGAGGCTTAACTACATCCTCGAAGATATGGTGAACACAATAAACACAAAAGTGCTTGCCCCTACTGCATTCGACACAACTAATTAAGGAAAAAAGAATTGAGCAATTTTGTACATCTACATAATCATACAGACTTTTCACTCCTTGACGGAGCGGCCTCCATCCCGAAATATATAGCAAAATGCAAAGAAGTCGGGATGAACGCTCTTGCAATTACGGACCACGGGAATATGTACGGGGCAGTCACTTTCTACAAAGAGTGCAAAACCAACGGCATCAACCCTCTTGTGGGCTGCGAGTTTTATTACACCCATGATAGACACGTCAAAGACCCGGCAAGCAAGTATTACCACCTTATCCTGATTGCAATGTCAGACAAAGGCTACCACAACCTCATGGAGCTGAACAGCATTGCCTGGAAGGAAGGCTATTATTATCGTCCACGTATCGACGACGAATCACTTTCCTCTCACAGCGAGGATCTGATCTGTCTTTCGGCATGCCTTGCCGGTGAGATTCCGCGTCTTATAGTCCAGAACAACATCGAAGGTGCAAAGGAAAGGATAAAGTGGTTCAAGGACCTCTTCGGCGATAGATACTACCTCGAGCTTCAGGATCATGGACTCGATGAGGACAGGATTGTATTGGATGTGCTACCGAAACTTGCAAAGGAAATGGATGTTCCTCTTGTGTGTACTAACGACATCCATTACATCGAAAAGGATGATTCCAATGCCCATGACACTCTCATATGCATAGGAACACAATCAAAGAAAAATGACAAAAACAGGATGTCCTACAAGCCGGAAGAGTTCTACTTCAGAACACCGGAAGAGATGGAGAAGCTCTTCTCATGGTGTCCCGAGGCCATAGAGAACACCGGAAAGGTTGCTGAAAGGTGCCACCTTGAAATCAACTTCCCCGGGCCTATCCTTCCCAAGTGTCAAATCCCTGAAGAGTTCAAGTCAGATGCAGACTACCTCACCGCACTATCCTACGAGGGATTGAAGAAGAGATATCCCGATGCGGAAGGCGAAGAGCTTGAAATGCTGAAAGGCCGGTTGCAGCATGAACTCGACATAATAATAAAGATGGACTTCCCGGCCTACTTTTTGATAGTCCGTGACTATATCCACTGGGCAAAGGTTCACGATATCCCGGTGGGCCCGGGAAGAGGATCAGGGGCCGGAAGCCTTGTTGCGTACACAACAGAAATCACCGATGTCGATCCGATCCAATACAACCTCCTCTTCGAAAGGTTCCTCAACCCGGAGAGAGTCTCCCTTCCTGATTTTGACGTTGACTTCTGCTTCGAAAGAAGGGGGGAAGTTATTGACTATGTCACAGAGCATTACGGACATGACTCTGTGGGGCAGATCGTCACATTCGGTACCCTCAAGCCCAAGGCCGTTCTCAAGGATGTCGCACGTGTTCTCGACATTCCATTCGACGAATCGAATAAGATAACCGCCCTTGTCCCGGATGAAATCCCTGGCATAAAGCATATACATGTCACAGATGCCCTGAAAGCAGAGCCCAAACTCCAGGAGATCAGGGACCGTGGAGGAGTCTACGAAGAGCTTTTCGATACTGCCATAAGGCTGGACGGCCTCAACAGACACACTTCCCTCCATGCCGCCGGTGTCGTCATAGGACGTGAGCCTCTTGACAGGTATGTTCCCCTCTGTGTTCCTGACCAATCCACAGGAGGACTTGCAAGCCAATACACCATGCTTCAGATTGAAGAGTGCGGACTTGTGAAGATGGACTTCCTGGGGCTGAAGACACTCACACTTTTAAAGCATGCCGTGGATCTCATCCACAAGAGGGAACCTGATTTTGATCTCCAGAAGATCTCCACATCCGACAAGAACACATTCGATATGCTATGCCGTGGTGACAGTGCATATGTCTTCCAGTTCGAATCCTCAGGCATGCAGGAGATCCTGAAGCGGGCAAAACCCAATTCTATAGAAGATCTTGTTGCCCTCAACGCACTCTACCGCCCGGGTCCGATGCAATTTATCGACAAGTATATAAACTCAAAGCTCGGTATCACTCCGATTACCTACGCAGACCCTGCACTTGAACCCATCCTTAAGACCACCTACGGTGTTATCGTCTACCAGGAACAGGTCATGCAGACAGCCCAGATTATCGCAGGCTACTCCCTCGGGGAAGCCGACATATTAAGGCGTATCATGGGTAAGAAGAAGGTCGAGGCTCTCGAGAAAGAACTCACGAAGTTCATCGCAAAGGCTGAGGCCAAGGGGCACACCCGCGAGCATGCAATCGAGATTTTCGAGTACCTCAAACCTTTTGCAGGCTACGGCTTCAACAAGTCGCATGCCGTTGCTTATTCGATTATCGCCTACCAGACAGCATACCTCAAGGCCAACTACAACACGGAGTTTCTGGCTGCCAACCTTACAAACGAAATGAACAGTCCGGACAAGTTCAAGGAATACCTTAATCTTGCCCCGAAATACGGCATAAAGGTGGTACCTCCCTCAATAAACCGCTCGGAGACGCAATTCTCCGTCGATAACGAAGACATCATCTACGGCCTTGCCGCCATCAAGAATGTCGGAGCCAATATTGTTGATTCGATTATAAGCGAAAGACGCAAAAATGGACCGTATAAGTCATTCATGGACTTCCTCTCCAGACAGGGAGAGAACACACTCAACTCAAGGCTTCTTGAGTGTCTTATCAAGACAGGGTGCTTCGATGAACTCGGAGTAGACAGGGCAATACTTCTTGCGAACCTGGATGATGCCCTCAAGTTCGACAAAGCACAGAAGAGTCAGTCGGCCTTCGGGCAGCTCTCCCTTTTCGGAGAGGAGGAAAGCGTGATGAACAACTTCGAAATGAAGGAGGTTCCACCCTTCCTCTACATGGAAAAGCTGAAGATGGAGAAGGACCTCCTCGGATTCTACATCTCCGGACATCCTCTTGATGCCTACAGAAAGGAGATTGAGACATGTGTTATTCTCAATCTCTCAGACCCCGACACAATACCGTTCGGCTCCGACACGCAGCTTATCGGGCAGGTGATTGCCCTCAGAACGGTGATATCGAAAAAGGGAAACGGCAATAAGCTCGCCTTCCTGACCATCCAGACCGATACGGGAGATACCGAAGCAGTCATCTTCCCCAAATCCTACGAGGCTCTCTCGGGAAGAATCGAGGCAGACGGCATATACGGCTTTTTGGGCAAGTTCGACAGGAAGGACGGGAAGATCTCCTTCATTATCAATGACATTGTCTCTGCAAAGGAGCTCAAGCCCATAGCTGTGAACAGGGTCCATATAAAGCTGAAGGCCTCTGCTCCAATCACAAAGGAAGGACTCGAAGAGTTGAGGAAAGTGCTCGCAGAGAATGAGGGAAAGACTTCCGTATTGCTCTCCATCGACGGAGTCGAGGGGGAGGAATTGCAGCTCAGAGGAACAGAAAGTGTGGAATATTCACACAATCTCTACACATCTCTCACCGCTTTGGATGTTGTCTTAAAGGTCTGGGTTAATTAATTTAATTTTATTCTGGAGGCTTCTCGAATGCTTTATAACGACATATTGATGAGAATTTCACTCTACCTTGCAAGGGTGCTCAATGCATACTCAATCCTTATCTGGATCAGGATTATTCTCTCCTGGTTCGTCCGTTACCCGGCCCGGAATAACTTCATCTACTGGATGGGGAAGCTGGTCGACCCGTACCTGGGTCTTTTCAAAGGAAAGAAATCATCAGTCGGAAGCCTCGATTTCTCCCCGATCTTCGCTGTCGGAGTCCTCTATGTCTTCGAGGGGATTTTCCAATACTACGGAGTGACGGGTACCCTTACCCTCTCGAGCGTCCTCTATCTCTTTCTTACTGCACTCTGGTCGTACGGTCTCAGTATCTACTTCTGGGTACTCTTCTTTGCGCTCATCTTCAGGACAATTGCCGCATTCTCACGTAATCCCAACGGAGCATATTCCTACTCCGCAATAGGAAATGCGGCAGAGCCTGTGACAGGCTTTGTGCGTCAGATGGCAGGGCGGCACTACCTCTCGGAGAGGACAGTATGTATAATTTCACTTGTGCTTGTCATAGCATTCTACTTCATTGTGCAATATCTGGTGGGGTGGCTGAGCAATATTGTATTGAGAATTCCTTTTTAAGTTATGAACAATGTCCCCGTCACCGTACTTCCACGCATAGGAAAGAAGAAAGCTGAAGAGTTCCAGAAGAATGGTATATATACCCTTGAGGATCTGGTACTCTATGCCCCGCGTGCCTACGATGACAGAAGGGAGGAAAGACTCATCAGGTACGTCACAGAGGAAGACAGTAGTGTAAATTGCCACATAACAATACTCTCACATTCAGCCTTCTCTTCAAAAAGCGGAAGGACCATAAAGATTAGTGCAAAGGATGACGAAGGAACGAAAGTGGAGCTTCTTTGCTTCAACCGTGACTATCTTGAGAAAATGCTCTATACGGGAAGTCAATGGTACCTCAACGGAAGCGTAAAAAAGCTCTACGGCACCTACCAATGTGCATCCTTTGATGTGAAGAAAACAAAGGAAGAGAGTGGGATTGGGAAGATCCTTCCCCTCTATCCCCTATCCGGCTCTCTCAAGCAGAAAGACTTCCGCCTCGCCGTTCCCGCAGCGCTCTCCATCCTATCTCCGATAGAAGAGGTACTCCCTGCAGGAATCAGGGAGAAATACAATCTGTATGACAGGGAGAAGGCACTCTCAGAGCTGCACTTCCCCACTGACGGGAATTCTCTCACAAAAGCCCTGGAGACCCTTTCCTTCACAGAGCTGCTTCTCATGGAGATAAAAGTCATGAGGGAGAAGCCCAAAAGCAAGTTCAAACATATAAGGCCAACAACCCTCGAGAAGAGGTTGCTCGAGTCCCTCCCCTTCTCACTTACAGAGGACCAGGAGCACGTGCTGGAGGAGATTAGAAGCGACCTCTCATCAAAGTATCCGATGTCACGGCTCCTTCAGGGGGATGTCGGAAGCGGAAAGACACTTGTTGCATGGCTTAGCAGTCTCTTTGTCATCGCCTCCGGCGGGCAGGTTGCATTCATGGCTCCGACAGAACTTCTTGCCAGGCAGCATGCAGAGAATGCCTACGCTCTGCTGTCCCCTCTGGGAATAAGGATTTCATTCATCACCGGCGATGTGAAGGGAAAGAGCAGAAAGACAGCCCTTGAGGCATTGAAAAAGGGAGAGATAGACCTTGCAATAGGTACCCATGCCCTCTTCTCATCTGATGTCACATTCAAAAACCTGGAGTATGTAATCATAGACGAGCAGCACCGCTTCGGAGTCGGGCAGAGGGAGGCATTGAAGACAAAAGGAAAGGAGCCCCATATGCTCAGCATGACGGCAACCCCTATCCCGAGAACCCTCGCCCTTACTCTCTTTGCCGATATGAACATATCGACAATAAAGACAATGCCTGCAGGAAGAAAGAGAATAATTACATACACAGTAGGTCCCAACAGCAGGGACAAGATGTACGCTTCCATCGCCGTTGAATTCCAGCGCGGCCACCAGGCTTACTTTGTCTATCCTCGCATCGACGACGAAGGAGACAGTGACCTCAGGGATGTTATGAGCATGTATACATTCCTCCAGGAAAAATATCCAGGAGTACCATCTGCATTCATACACTCCCGTCTTCCTGAAGAGGAGAAGATGAAGATTCTTGAGGATTTCAGGGAACGCAGAATTACCTACCTTGTTGCAACAAGCGTTGTTGAAGTTGGAATCGACATTCCCAATGCCACTTGCATGGTCATAGAACATGCAGACAGATTCGGACTTGCCGCCCTCCACCAGCTGAGGGGAAGAGTCGGAAGGTCATCTCTCCAGTCCTATTGCTTCCTTGTCTTCGAGAGTGAGCTCAGCCAGGATGCCGGAGAAAGGCTCTCCGTCATGAAGGAAACGAACGACGGCTTTGTAATAGCGGAGAAGGATCTTGAGATAAGAGGACCGGGGGAGATAGCAGGCTCGAAGCAATCAGGATTCTTAAAGCTCAGATTTGCTTCCCTTACGGAGGACACACTCCTTGTCTCGCGTGCAAAGATGGAGGCTGAAAACATCATAACGGAAGACCCGGGATTGATAAAGGGAGAGAATGCCACCCTGAGAGAGGCATTGAACAGAGGATAAGAAAAAAATAAAATCTCATTTATGTTTACACGAGAAGACGCCATAGCACTATGGCACAAATACAATAAGAGCGAGAGTCTCTGGCACCATGCACTCTCGGTTGAAGCAGTGATGAAGGAAGGTGCCGTCAAATACGGAGAGGATCCGGAATATTGGGGACTTGTGGGGCTTTTGCATGACATTGACTGGGAGATGTATCCCGATGAGCATTGTAAAAAGGCTCCGGAGCTTTTGAAAGAAATCGGAGCTGATGATGACTTCATCCACGCTGTCTGTTCACATGGCTGGTCGATATGTACGGATATTAAACCAGAGAAGACTATGGAGAAATTCCTTTTTGCAATAGATGAGCTCACAGGGCTCGTGAATGCAACGGCATTGATGAGGCCGGAGAAGCTGAAGGGAATCAGCGTGAAATCAGTGAAAAAAAAGTGGTCAAGCAAAGGCTTTGCTGCAGGCGTCAACCGTGACATCATCGAGAAGGGGGCGGAGCTTCTCGGCTCAACAAAAGAAGAGCTTATTGAGCTTACCATCTCCGGTATGACAAAAATCGCCCCCGCTCTCAATCTGTGGCCGGAGGAATAAGATGCGTATTACAGGCGGAAAATACCTGAGACGTAATGTAATCTGTCCCCCGGGGGTTATCAGACCGGCCATGGACAGGATGAGGGAGTCTCTCTTTGCAATTCTGGGAGACCTCACAGGATTCTCGTTTCTTGACCTCTTCTCCGGCTCGGGATGCGTCGCCATCGAGGCAGCGTCAAGGGGAGCCAGCCCAATCCACCTTGTGGAGATGGACAGAGGAAAGAAGGCTACCATAGAGAAGAATCTCTCCTTTGTTGAAGAGGACCATAAGCTTTTTGTAATGGATGCTTATCGCTTCATCCTCTCAACCCTCACAAAATATGACATAGTCTATGCTGACCCTCCGTTCAACATGGAAGAGAAGGTGAAACTCCTTGAGGCAGTTGCAAAGGCCGGAATCATTAAGGAAAGAGGGCTCTTCATTATTCACTACCCGATAGAAGAAAGGCCTGAGTGGCCACAGAGCATTGACGGCTTCACTCTTACCGATGAGAGAAAGTACGGACGCTCCGTTCTCCGCTTCTACACGAAAGGATAAGGCAATGCTGGAAATAGATGAGAAAAACATCGGCCGTGACAGGGGCTACTTCATGAGTACCGATACGGACAACAAGTACATTGTGAAGCCTGTCAAATACTTCGGCCTCTCACAGGAGGAGGCGGGAGTTCATGCTGCCCTCAAGGGAGCAGGGCTGAAGGATATGCTGGACAAGGAAGGTCGCACCTGGATGATTCTACGTACCCGGATGACTGTCAACTCATATGCGAAGTGGATGGATGAATATATAGCTGAGACATGGTGCCAGAAAGGATTCAAGCTCTACTGTCCCCGTGCCGTAAGGGCATTCGACAAAGAAAACAACCTTCTCTTCTCTGCAGAAAGTCTCTGGATAGTGATGAACGCGGTGAGGATGAGACCCGAAAGGCCAGAATACATAGAGCCGAGGCTGCCCGAAGTCACAGACAAAAGCCTCATCTTCAATCCGGACTTCCCGAAATTCCCCTCCGCGGACGAGTACACTGGAGAGGAGTTCCCCTCAGAGCAGATTCACATAGACTACTATGACTATGACTACAACAGGCACGTAAATAACCTCAGCTACATTAACTGGCTGATGTCCTCATTCCCGCCGTCCTGGCTCGACTCCCACTGCCCTGCTTTCTTCGATGTCGAATGGAAAAAGCAATGCCACTTTGAGGACAGGCTCTATGCAAAGACAGTAAAAAAAGACGGAGAGAAAGCTGAATTTTACACTTCCATAGTAAGGAAACCTGAAAACGGGGATGAAGAGGTTGTATTCCATGCAATTACCCAATGGAGAGAAAAACAATGAATGATGATATTTTGATTCTTGACTGCCCGCGCTGTGACGGCCCGGCAAGTGTTGAATACGAAAACGGCTGGTGCCTTTACATAACATGTCTTGACTGTGGTTGCCACACGGTAGAAGTCGAGTACAAGTCCGAACTCGACAAAATCCCCGCACTACAGAAGGCGGCCACCCTCTGGAATGTCGGGAAGGTCATCAAGATGGAGCCCGGAGAGTAATTCAGAATTCATATCTCAGTCCAACCCCCGTTTCTTTCGCTAATCAATCATGTTGCTACTCTAAAAGTAGACAGTTTCCTGAAGAAAAATAGCTGAGGGATTGTT
>CAVHPV010000035.1:0-24297 GCA_963638045.1 Faecalibacterium sp. CAG:74
TGTGGCTGCAACAACCTTTCCGTCATAAAATTTGACAGCATCAGAGTCTCTTACTGTCGAAGTATATCCGTAGTCGCTGTTGTCTAAAGTTGCATAATATTTGTTATCCACTTTTGTCACATGCTTTGTGGACCAGCCCAGGTAGACTATTTCTGCTCTTTTAATATAATCCTTGTTTATGGACTGCATTTTTAACATAAGGAGGGTGTGATATGACTAAAATCGATAAATCAACTCTCCCTTTTGATAATAAATATCTTAGAGCTCTTATTCTTCCCCTTGTTGCAGATACCGCTCTCTCTGTTGCTGTCGGCATTGCTGATACCCTAATGGTCGCCCAGGCCGGGGAGGCAGCGGTGAGCGGAGTCAGTTGCGTTAACACTATCCAGAATCTCCTCATCCAGGTGATCATGGCTTTCGCTACCGGGGGTAGTGTTGTTGCCTGCCAGCTCCTCGGGATGGGCGAGAGAGAAAGAGCAAGAGAGAGCTGCAAACAGCTTGTAAACCTTGTCCTCATCATATCTCTTGTGACATCTGGGTTACTTCTTCTCTTTCGTAATGAGACTATCGACTTCATTTACGGCTCCATTGAGAAGGATGTGTTTGACTCTGCTATCGCCTACTCTATCCCTATTCTCATCAGTATGCCTTTCTATGCTGTAATGAGTGCCTCCAATGCTATTAGCAGGTCTATGGGGAGAAGCAGCATCACAATGAATGTCTCTATCATTGTCAATGTTATTAATATAATAGGTAATGCAATCTTCCTCTTTTCATTCAATATGGGAGCTCTTGGAGTCGGTATTGCATCATGTATCTCCCGTGTTGTTGGAGCTCTTATTATGTTCATTGTTGTATGTGACACATCTAAGGAGCTCTATATCCCGTCCCCATTGAAGATTCACTTTAACAGCAAGATATCGAGAATGATCCTGGGGCAGGCTGTTCCGACAGGGACAGAGAAATGCCTCTTCCATGTAGGAAAGATCCTCATCGCCTCCACAATTGCCTCCTTCGGAACTGCAAGCATTGCCGCTTACGCTGTCTTCAACAACCTCGAAACCTTGATCGATATCCCAGGTACAGCAATATCACTCGCGTCAATCACGGTAATCGGACAATGCTGCGGAGGACACAAATATGATGAGGCAATGTATTATTCGAGAAAGCTCATAAGACTCTCAACCTTATGTATGTCAATAACAGGCGGACTATGTTTCGTCCTCACTCCCACTATCGTTTCTCTCTATGGACTTTCCTCTGAAGCGACTTCCATAGCCATCCAGACCATAAGAATAGACTGTGTATGCCGTCTCATATGGTCTCTTGCTTTCGTGACTCCGAATATCCTCCATGCAGCTGGAGACGTGAAGCTTGTCATGATCACCGCTATCCTCGATATGTGGATCTGCCGTGTCTTCTTTGCTCATGTTCTCGGTGTCTACTTCGGTCTCGGTCTCCTGGGTACCCAGATGGGTATGTGGCTCGACTGGGTTGTAAGGGTTGCTGTCTTCTACCCCAGGCTTCTCAGCGGTAAGTGGAAGACTAAGGGAATCAAACTCAATGACAAATAAACGGCTGTGTGTCATACTTCCGTTATGGAAAAAGAAACACTATTAAGAACAGAAGAACTTATTGATTATATTTCGTCTTCCCCCTCCCCGTTCCATGCTGTGGAAAATGCAAGGGGGATGCTTATTGATGCAGGATACACAGAGCTCAATGAAAGCAGACCTTTCAATGTAAAAAGAGGTGGCAGGTACTTTGTTACCCGTGCATCCTCTGCTCTCATTGCTTTTACTGTCCCTGAGAATCCATCATCCTTCCATATCGTAGCTGCACACACAGATTCCCCGTGCTTCAAGATCAAATGGAATCCTGTTGTATACGGAAAGGATGTTCCGTCTAGACTCAACACTGAAACATATGGGGGGTTACTTATATATACCTGGTTCGACCGTCCGCTTTCAGTAGCAGGAAGAGTATTTACAAGGAAGGGAGAAATACTTGTAGATTTCAATGATAAACTCAACCTTGTAATTCCATCCCTTGCCATCCACCAGAACAGAGAGGCAAACAACGGTTGGAAGATATCACCACAGAAGGAGATGCTTCCGCTGATAGGTGACAGTGAAGTTGATTTCATGAAAATTATCAGTGAGAAATGTAATTGTGATAGAGATGATATCATCGACTACGATTTGTTCCTTTATAATAATACGCCTGCATTCTTCTCTGGTGCTGACAAAGAGTATTTCTCTTCTTCTAAGATTGACGACCTCGAGTGTGCATACACTTCACTCAAAGGCCTCCTATCAGGGAAGAGTGATTCTTTCATCAATATGGTCACCCTCTTTGACAACGAGGAGACTGGAAGTGGTACAAGGCAGGGAGCTCTCTCAGATTTCCTCAATGTTACTGTTGAGAGGATTGCACTCTCACTCGGATGGAACAGTGAGGAGAAATACATTGCCCTTTCATCATCCTTCATGCTCAGTGCAGACAACGGACACGCAGTGCACCCTGCATACCCCGAGAAGAGTGATATCACAAACCATCCGAGAATGAACGGTGGGGTACTTTTAAAGTATGCCGCTTCCCAGAAGTACACAACCAACGCCGAAACAGGTGCATTCGTAAGAACTCTTCTTGAGAAGAACAATATTCCATACCAGATCTTTTTCAACCACAGTGATCTTCCAGGAGGTTCAACTCTGGGTAATCTCTCAACAGAGAAGGTATCCATTCCTACTGCCGATGTTGGAGTTGCCCAGCTTGCCATGCACTCCAGCTACGAGACAGCAGGGACGGAGGATGTGAAGACGCTCATTGACTTCTTCTCATCATTCTTTGCACTTTGAGAAGAGATGGGGCTGTGAAAAGCAACTCCTTCTTTGATAACCATATAAAATGATACAATCTTCCTAGGCCTAATAGAGTGGTTCAATAATTGACTCAACCATTTATCGGAAGCCCCCTCTTTCCGTAAGAATGTACCCTCGATATGCCTTAGCTGTCAAAGCCGTGAGTAACTGAATTACTCCTCAAAGTTCGATGTACCAAAAAATGGATACGCGCTCAGAGCTTCTCAATTCTGCACTCATGCTTCTTCGTCTTCTTGTCGTAGTTGATTCCCACAAGGAGTATATTGTCTGTGTACTCTTTTATGGAGTCAGGGTACTTCTTCTCCCTTATCTGGTCGATTGCACTCTCTACTTCTTTGTTCCACTTGAGCTCAACAACAAGAGCAGGATACTTTACCCTGTACTCCGGTTTCGGAATATACACAAAGTCGGCAAAGCCAATTCCGGAAGGAAGTTCACGGATGGGAGTAAAATACCTGTCCATCGAGTTAAGATATGCCAATGTGATAATACCAGAGAGGGAATCCTCATCATTGTAGGAGATAGCTGAAGCATATCTGCTGTGTATCTTCTCTACCTCTTCTGCCACCGTCTCCCCCTCCCCATCGAGGGTTGCCTCCAATATGCTTCTCGATACTTTCAGAAAGTCTGTCATCTCCTTCCAGTTACAGCTGTCGATGACATATCGCATCTCCTCTCTTATCTCCTCGTTGGGGATGAATGCCATCTTTTTTACCTGGTTATAACCAAGATACCCCAGGTGGATAAGATATGTCAGAACATTATCCTTACTCGATATGCTGATTGTATCATTCTTGAAAGTCTTAACATTGACAGGAACTTCGCCCCCGCTGACCATTATAATCATATCTTCCTTTAGACCTTCAAAATTCATGCTTATAAGAGGAATAACAAGATCATTATTGGCTGTGTCTGACCAGTAGCTCATAAACTCCCCGGTGAGCATCACTCTGACTACAGATTTTGGATTATATACATGCCTTCCTTTCAGAAGATATCCGTCATACCATCTCCGAGTCTCCTCAAAGTTTACGTCGTATTTATCCGAAAGGCCTTTGACTTCCTCTTCTGTAAAGCCGACATATTCAGCAAAGATATTGGGATTCAACATCGTATATTCATCGAAGTTATTGAGTGCTGATTGCGTCTTTTCTCTCTTTATCGGAAGGATCCCCGTCATATAAGCAAGTGCAATATATCTTGAGGGCTCAGTCCCCTTGAATATGCCCCTCAGAAAATCTATGTACTCTTTCTGTACTTTCTCGTTCTTCGCATCATCACGAATGAGAACATCCCATTCATCGATGATCACGATGAATTTGTTCCCTGTGAGGTCATTTATTATTGATAATGCTTCAGAAAGTGCCTTCACATCATCTGTGATAGTACCAGGATAGCATTTCTTAAGTTCCTCGATGACCTTGTCATTGATGTATGAAATAACTTTATCCGGTCCTCCTGCAGGGATAATACACCACTGGACGTCAAAATGAATAACATCATATTTATTGAGATGTTTCTCCCAGTCAGGAGAGGAGGCTATCTTAAGGCAAGAGAACATCTCTTTTGAATCAGAACCTTTCGAGTAGTAGGATACAAGCATTTCAGCAGTTATCGACTTCCCGAAGCGACGAGGGCGGCTGTTGCAGATATACTTCTGTTCTGTGCAAATCAATTTATTTGTACAGCCAATCAGACCACTCTTATCTATATAGATTTCTGAGTTCAGCGCTTCTTTGAAAGATGAATTGTCAGGATTAACAAATCTTCCCATACAGTGCTCCTTCTTATTTAGTTTCAAACATGCCAGTTAGTCATTCTCTTCTTTTATTTTACAGCAGAACCGGAAAAACATATAGAAGTTTTACTCTCAAAGCATTTTTTACGGAGCAAATCAAAATCCCGGGGGCCCGGGATTACTGAAAAAGTCTTTTATTATTTAGTCTCTTCTGTTGCTTTCCAGAGCTTCTCCAGGCTGTAGAATTCTCTAAGTTCAGGGCTCATGAGATGAATTATGATGTCACCACAGTCAATGAGCTCCCAGCCGTCATCACCGGGGGTCTTATGCCTGTTGTTCACACTCAGTCCCAGGTCATTGAGCTCCGACCAGATCTGGTGAACGACACCCTTAAGGTGTCCCACACTTGTCACTGTCCCGATAACAAACACAGATGCCCATGAGCAGTCGCCAAGAGGCACAACCGCAACATCCTTTACGTTATGCTCTGTAAGATATTCACTTATTCTGTTTGTTGTTGCTGTCAATTTTTCATCCATCACAGTTTTCCACCTTTCTCTATGTATTTGTATAATTCCTCACTGATTCCGGCCACGGGTGTACCTACACTTTCAAGATACGGCCGCTGCAGTGCGATTATTTTCTCTATCATCTCTTCCATTGTATTGAGATTAAGTATATCTGTCCTCACCTCATCGGTAAGATGTTTTCTTCCAGGCTCCATATAATCAGCTATATATATCGCCGCCCCGAGAGGTCCCATATCCTTCGAGCCGAGTGTATGATACCTTACTGCTTTTTTCATGTCATCCGGGACAGTCTCTCCCGCATCCTCATCAAAATGAAGGGCTGCAAGTGCTCCGTGGAGAAGCATCGGCTCTTTCTCTTCCTCTTTCTCAATGACAAAACCGCTCTGTCTTAAAAGCTCTATGCTTTTTTTATCTGCACTATAGCGGTATGCATCATGATATATACCGGCACAAAGGGCTTTATCACCATCGAGGCCGAAGCGCTCAGCCAGAAAGAAGGCAGTTTGAGCCACTCCGAGGGAATGTATGTAGCGGGAGGGCTTTATCATTGTGAAGACCTTATCTCTCAATTTTATATAGTCCATTTTCCTCTATATACTCCTTCACACTCTCACTTAGGAGTTCAACCTTCCCACTCCTCACATCCGTACTCGATGCAACTGTCTGCGGGCTTTCTATATATTTTATCTCTGCACCCTCAATTTCAGGATGGGTGAAGGAGTCACGCACAAAGCACCAGAACCTGACATGGTTTTTAAGGTATTCCCAGTCGTGCCAATGCTCCAGTCCCAAAAGAAGATCATCACCGATAATGAAGTTGACCTTACCATTGTCCTCCAGATCATCAAAGAGGGCACGGACAGTATCGCTTGTGTAACTGACTCCTCCCTTTCTCCCCTCCCAGTCAGACACTACTATGTTCAGCTCATCGAGGGGATAGAGATCACAATAATCCAGGACAGCAAGGTTGAGCATAGCCATCCTGTCATCAAATGATGTTGCTCTTTTTCCTCTCTTGAAGTTCGACACAAAGGCCGGTATGACATAGAGTGTCGTTATATCTGTCAGTTGCGATACAGAATGGAAGAGGTTTATGTGTCCTATATGAACAGGATCAAATGTCCCTCCAAGTATAGCCTTCTTCTCACTCCTCATCACGATAATATGCATCCTTATCCATCTGAGATGTAAATCCCGGATCCTTTTTCTCTCCTGTCACTCCGGCAAGAAGTGCAAATTCCCTCTTCACGGGTTCAAGGAGTGCATCATCATAGATTGATAAAGGAAGAACAGTAAGGAGAGACGAGTACTTCTTTTCCAATTCTTTGAATCTGTCTTCAGTTCCTTCCTCATCTATCTTTGTTCCGATAAGAACAGAAGGTTTACTCACCAGTTCCGGTGAGTACTTCTCAAGTTCACTCCTGAGAATATCATACGCGTCAAGGTAATTGTCATCACTGAGGTCGACAAGATACGCCAGTCCCTTGGTGCGGGAGATATGACGCAGGAACTTGAATCCCATACCGAGTCCTGAGCTTGCCCCTTCGATTATTCCCGGGATATCGGCAAGGACAATGTCTGTGTCCCACATTCTGAGAACCCCTAGTTGAGGAATCTTAGTTGTGAACGGGTACCCGGCAACCTTGCTCCTGGCATTTGTGAGGAGATTGAGAAGACTTGACTTTCCGGCATTCGGGAAGCCGACGAACCCTATGTCAGCTATGACGAGAAGCTCGACTCCCACTCTCATCCCCACGCCCTTCTCTCCGGGCTGTGCGAACCGCGGAGTCTGGTGGGTTGCTGTTCTGAAGTGCCAGTTACCCAGTCCCCCTTTACCGCCTTTCAGAAAAATGAATCTCTCCTCTCCGGAGAGGTCTTTTATTATCTCACCTGTCTCGGCATTCTTGATTACAGTTCCGGGCGGAACAGGGATCTCTATATCCCTTCCGTCCCTGCCATACATCCTGGCACCCTGTCCGCCACGTCCGTTTTCAGCATGGTAGACACGGACCATCTTGAGGTGTCCGAGTGTTCTGAGATTATTCTTGACAACGAAGACGACATCGCCTCCCCTTCCGCCGTCACCACCGTCAGGTCCACCCTTAGGTACGAACTTTTCACGACGGAAGGAGACGCAACCTGCGCCTCCATTCCCTGACTGTACATCTATATATGTTTCGTCTGAAAATCCAAACATATGGATGATTTTTAGTTTTCAGCTCCAGCTTCTACAATTGAACAGAACTTCCTGTTCTTTCTTTCATAGAACTTGACTGTTCCTGCCACCTTGGCAAAGAGAGTATAGTCACTGCCACAGCCACAGTTTTCACCTGCGTGAATCTTTGTGCCGTGCTGACGGACGATAATCTCACCAGCCTTTACAAGCTGTCCACCATACCTTTTGACACCAAGGCGCTGAGCGTTGGAGTCACGACCATTGCGGCTTGAACCACCACCTTTCTTATGTGCCATTCTTCAACCTCCTTAGCATTCAATCTTGTTGATTGTAATCTGGGTGTACTTCTCTCTGTGTCCCTGGGTTCTTCTGTAACCCTTTCTTCTGTGGAACTTGTAGACTTTCACCTTGTCGCCTTTGACTTCTTCACCTACTGTAGCGAGAACCTTTGCATCCTTGACACACGGTGTGCCGAAAATTGCATTTTCTCCATCTACGACAGCGAGAACCTTACTGATCTCATAAGAGGAACCTGCCTCTTGAGGAATTCTATCGACAAGAAGCACTGCGCCTTCTTCAGCCTTGTACTGCTTGCCTAGGATTTCTACTAATGCGTACATGTATTTGTCCTTTATAATTAAGCTGAAGTCATTTTGTTACATCTCCAAAACCAAGTTCAATAGCCCCCGGAGGAGAAAAAGACGGAAGAGAAGTATTTTCACTTCTTGCCAACCAACCGTTCGGTTGGTATACTTCGCTTATGGACAGACGCAGCATAATACTCAAAGAGGCGACATCGATTATAGCAACAAGCGGAATGGAATCATTCTCCCTTTCTCTTCTTGCCTCCCGCGCCGGCATAACGAAGGCCACACTCTACAATTACTATAAAAGTAAGGATGAGATAATCACCTCTTTGATAGCCGAAGGCCACAGTGCGTTCATGAAGCACGGCTTCAGGCTAAACCTTACGGGAAGTGTTGAGGATGTCCTTTTGTCTGCAGCTTCCCACTGGAGGGACATATTCCTCTCCGGCGAAAGCACGTCCTGGCTGAGAATCATCTTCTCAGAGCACCTGACTGACACTCTATGCCAGGAAGAATACAGATCAATCGTTTTGATGCTGACAAGCCAGGCAGAGGTTGTCATATCATCATTCAATCTTAAAGATATCCATAAAGCATCCCTTACCGAACTCTTCTCATCGTTACTTCTCACAAGACTTGAGAGAGCTCTTGAAGGAGAGGAAATTCTTCTTGAGGAGGAATGCAGGAGGCTGGCTGTTCTCATAGAAGATTTGAGACAAACCAGAAAATAAAATATTTTTTAAAACTCTGTTGACAGCAATTTTTAAATTGTCTATATTTCTTATCGTCATGTGGGAGTAGCGAAGCTGGTTATCGCGCTGGCCTGTCACGCCGGAGATCGCGGGTTCGATCCCCGTCTCTCACGAACATGATAGCTCCAGATTTTTCTGGAGTTATTTTTTTGTCCAAAAGTGGTCTATACGGCCGCATGGCTTCCGGTTGATACATTTTTTCGTCAATGTCTGTATTTTATCCCCTCAATATCGAGGAGTGCTGTCTTTTTATCAAGGCCTTCCGAGTAGCCGGTAAGGGCTTCCCCCTTACCCAAAACCCTGTGACATGGAATAACGATGGGTAGCCTGTTGCTTCCGACGGCACCTCCCACAGCCTGTGCGCTCATTTTTCTTATTCCGTGTCTCTCTGCAATAATCTTTGCAATCTCGCCATAGGTCATGGTTCTGCCATAGGGGATAGTCATCAGAATCCCCCACACTTCCTTCTGGAACGGTGTTCCCTCTGCATGAATCGGGAAATCAAGAGGAGGATTGTTTCCATTGAAATAATTCTCAAGCCATGCCGTCACCTTCCTCATCAGAGGTGTCTCTACCCTGGAGTATTCTCCTTGGAGTTTATCCGGATTGAATGTAAGTACAAGAAGCTCCTCTTCTGATGTTACAATCCCGATTCTTCCTGCTTTAGAGAGGAAATAACCAAGATACTCCATTACTCGCTTACCTTCTTTCTGCCCCTGACTTCAGCGCCGTAGCGTGAAATTGCAGAGCAGACAAAGAACATTGCACCAAGTGCAAATGAAGGAAGAGGATTGTAGTTGATGACAAGAGATGAGGAGAAGATTTCAGACGTCATAAAATGTCTGAAAACTCCTGTTATTATGTCGTTGATAACCGGAAAGACCACAGCAACAATACCCAGCTTATTAAGTGTAATTGCGGCATCTGCTCTGAAAGGTGTCTTCTCCTTCACAACTAGAGAAAAATAACTGAAGCATACACTTGATGAATAGACAGATTTCACAAGGTAGAGAATCAGGGCAAGAAAGTACAATATTATATCATTGGCCTGAACAATGAACTCCCTGTCGGATTTTCCTGTCAGCTTGACAGTCTCCATACTGGAAGACTCCGTCTCAACAAGGAAAAACATAAAAACGGCCAGAACAGCAATGGAAGCCACAATCGACAGCACAAGAATAACCCTGTTGAGGGTCTTCCCGAATTTTGCTATTTTCATGAGTTTTCCAAGTGCGCTCATACTTCGTTCCCCGCCGATTATAACTGAAAGGCCACTAAAGCCTCAATCCGTAGGAAAGTGAAGTTCTTTCACTTTCCCTTCCTCAAGCCCGGAGAGCGTGACACTGCCCTCCCTGACACGTTTCAGGGCAATAACATCCAGCCCGAATACGGCCATCATCCGTCTTACCTGATGGTATTTCCCTTCTGTGATTGTCAAGGCTGCCTCCCCCTCCTTAATAGGGACAAGTACAGCCTCTCTGCACACTGTACCATCACCGAGGGTGACACCTTCCCTGAAACAGCGAATAATCTCATCTGTAACTTTCCCCTTGTGGGACACAATGTATTCCTTCTCGATTTCCCTCTTTGGTGATATCAAGCTATGAAGCAAATTTCCGTCATTAGTAAAGAGAAGAAGGCCTGACGTCTCTTTGTCGAGTCTTCCAACAGGCTTTACTCCAAGTTTGAGATATTTCTCGGGAAGCAACTCCATAACAGTCCTTCCGTTCTTCCCGTCGGTACTCGTCACATAGCCCAGAGGCTTGTTCATTGCAATTAAAACAGGGCGGAAACGTTCCACCTGAACATCGTCAAGGGTTATCTCATCACTCTCTCTGACCTTAATGTCAACGCGTGAAGCGACAATCCCGTTCACCTTCACTCGCCCTTTCCTGACAAGCATGGCAGCCTCTTTTCTTGAGGCCAAGCCGGAGGATGAGAGAATTTTATCAAGTCGATCCATGAAACAAAAATAAGAGAATGTGAAGAAAGTGTCTATAAGAGTCACAGGCAGCTTCATCAGGTCGAGAGCAAAACCCGTTCCGGGCTTTTCTCTCCACTCCTCACTTTCCGTCACTCTTTTTCTTGGGATACAGGAACCTCTTGATCTTCTGGGTAGGAGTCCTCTCGAAGTCTTCCTCCTGGAGTTCTGCTGTCTCTATCTTTGAATTTGCAGATAGCTGATCATTAGCATTCTTTCTGAGTTTCTGAAGGTATGAGATGGCATACTTCCTGCATTCGTCGGCACTCATCTTCAATTTGTCCATCATGGCTTCCAGGTCCAGCCTGATTATTGCCATGAGTCCTCCCTCTCCCGGGACGATCAGAGACTCCTGGACGTATTCCATGTTGTTCAGGATACTCTCAATTGATTCAGGGTAGATATTCTCGCCGTTGGCACCTAGAATCATAGTCTTCACCCTTCCCCTTATTGCAAGAAAGCCGTCAGAAGAAAGGGCTCCCAGGTCTCCGGTTCTGAAGTAGCCGTCCGGGGTAAACACTTCTCTATTGAGGTCATCCCTCCTGTAGTAACCAAGCATGACATTCGGACCTTTTACAGCTATCTCACCAACTCCCTCTTCATTCTTGTCGAGGAGGATGACATCATCATGCTTCACAACCTTTCCGATATAGCCAAGCTTATGCTGTCTCCTCTTCGGGCCGGAAGCGGCGATGAGCGGACTTGTCTCCGTTAGTCCGTACCCCGGGGCGTACGGAAACCCGGCACGGAAAAGGAACTCTTCAACTTCCCTGTCAAGAGGAGCCCCCCCGATACCGAAGAACTTCATCCTTCCTCCAAGAGTAGCCTTCAATTTCGAACAGATTGAATGATAGACGACACCACGTGTAAGGGGATTTTTCAGCAATCTCTTCACCTTCTCATCCGTCTTCAATACAGGGGCTATTGCACTCTTGTATATTTTCTCGATAAGAAGTGGAACCGTCAGGATTATATGGGGTCTCACAGTCTTGAATGCACGCATCAGAATTGTCGTTGCTGGCGGCTTACCGAGAAATACTATCTCAGCTCCCCTTAAGAGACAAAGTAGATGCGAGATACTGAACTCATACGCATGGCTCATCGGAAGAATTGACAGAACCTTGTCTCCCTTGTTGATTTTCACATACGTATCTGTACTCTCATCGGCACATACTAGGAGGTTCTTGTGTGTAAGCATTACACCCTTGCTTGCCCCTGTTGTCCCGCTTGTGTAGATAATGGAAGCAAGATCATCCTCCTGAGGAGTAGAAATCTTTATGAGATTATGGTCAGGACTCTTTTCCTTTATCGATATGCCGGGAGAAGTAGCGAAATCATAGCCGGACGGGATTACCGGGACGAAGGAGAGGTCATCCATTCTGATGGTCAACAGACCCTCCTTTTCCTCTATCTTTTTATAATGTTTTGTGTTGATGCATATTGCCTTCGCCTCACTCTGGGTGAGGATCTCATCAACTTCGTTTGAAGAAAAATCCGGGAGAATAGGAACAGCAACACAGCCCACAATAACAGTTCCAAGGTACATCACCATCCAGTGCGGACAGCTTTCTCCCATAATAGCAACTTTGTCTCCCTTCTTTATGCCGTTCTTAAGAAGAAAGGAGGCAACACATTCGCTGTACCATCTCAGGTGTGTGTAGCTAATCCCCTTCTCCCGGTCTTCGCCGAAGACTGAGTAAGCAATTAGATTTGGAGTGCGCGAGCATATTGCATCCAGGAAGGACGGGAAGGTATATGCCGTGAGTGTCTTCATCCTCAGGCCGTCACTGCGTTTAATTCTTCTGCACTCTTTATATGTTATCTTTTTCTCTTTTGTCTTTTTAGCCATATTTGAACCTTAAGGAAAACAGAGAAGGGAGACTATAGCAAGATTTCTTCATTTCTCTTTCTTAAGAAAGAATAACTAGAAATAAAAAGAATAGTGAAAACGATATGCCTATCCTATTTAAAAGGATAGTTAAAATATTCATTTTCTTTATTCAAAAGAAATTATATCCATATAACCGGCCTTGCTTCAAGTCTCCCTCTATCCTAACCTCATCAATCGTATTTTGACAAATTCTAAAGCGGTGTAAAGATAAAAACAAGCCTTTTCTGACATTTTATGTAGTTTTGTAAAGAAAAGAAAGTTCCAAAAGAAGCAAAGAGCGGCAACTTATGACCGGAGAGAGAAAAAAAAACGGGGACCCGCAACTGGATCCCCTGAGAAATGTGCTTTCTCTACTTAACTCTGAATGTCACAGGGATTGTCCATTCATTACCTTGACTGTCTACAGCCTTGAGTGTGGTTGTCACGCTTTCTCCGCTGTTTCCTTTAAGGACAATTACGAAACTGGCACTTCCGGTATCTCCACTTCTGAGAGTACGGTAGCTCTGAGCCTTGGTCAGGACAGAAATATTATCATTGCTTTCAAGTGTCAGCGTCAGGCCGTTTATGCTTGTATTTCCTCCAACTGTAAAGGTCGTATTGTAGGTCACTTGAGTACCAGATGGAACAGCATTATCGGAATAATACTTAACGGCACCTTCGTTGAGAGTAATACTCTTCCAGTAAGCTTTGTAGCTCTTGCTTTCTCCTTCTTCCACAGACACAGTATCACCATCGATCTCCTTGCCTGTTGCAGCATCGAACCAGCCGACAAAGATATATGAAGAGTCAGGAGCAGAAGGAACAACAACATCGGCAGAGCTTTCTTCTGTCACATAACTGTAGCTGGTGACATCATCAGTAAATGAAATACCTGTTGTCAGGATACCGTAAAGAGTGGTGTCAACATACGGCATCTCAATCTCCTCTCCAGGAGCATAGAGAACCTCATCTTCTGTTATTCCCCAACCCTTGATGATGGATTTGTAGAATGATGTGTCAGACGGGAGCGTGACAGTCTCTCCCGGCTCCTTCACAATTGTTTTTGTGTATGTCCTCACCATACCATTTGACTCATACTTGAGAGTAAGTGTCAATGACGGTGCATAATATGCCGAATTCTCATAGAGGAATGAGGCAATCTCCTTCTTCTCATCTTCATTTGAGGTATTAAGGATCCTCTCGGTGAGAGTCTCTGTAATCTCCTCTGTTATCACAGGGTACGCAAGTGATTTCCTGAGTTCGAGGAGCGTCAAGTACTCGTCGACATTACGGCTTGAGTAAGCCTCCTCAAGCTTATTATCAACCTTGGCCTTCTGACTCTCATATTGGCTCTTTGCCTTCTCATAACTCGTTTCTATCTCTTCAATTGAAAGAGTTGAGAAATCAAGGGATGAAAAATCAACATTACTCTCTGATGCCCCGCTTGCAAAGAGAGACAGTGAAAGCAATGATACAACAGTTATTACAAAAATCTTCTTGAATGTGTTCATACTTTTTACCTTCTTTAATGAACAATATAAAAGGGAAAAAGAGAATTGGAAGGGGAAGCACATTTTCCCCATTTTTCTACACAATAGCAACAAAAAAGCTTAGTTTCCCCTTCATAAATGTAGTAATGTACTCTTTCACTCATTCAGACTTTTCATAAGCCGGGATGTGACAAAATAAGGCCACTCCGGATGAGAGAGGTAGAGCGAACAAAGACAGGAGAGATCCTTCCGCCTCCGTGTGAAGCTCAGAACTTCACCTGTGTGATATTCCCCGGTTTTCTACTGTCATTCTTCTTGTTGAGACACCTGTTTGCCCAATGAAAATAATGCGGACATGTAGCATAGAGGAACTGATTCTCCACTATGGCAATTCCAAGTTCCTCAGCAGAAGACGGCCTGTAACCGTGAGGATCCATATCTTCGAATAAATTTTCGAGCTTATTGCCTACAGCTGCACGGAGAAACTTCTTTATGTCTCTGTTCGCCTCGGAGAGTTTTCTAAGATACTCCTCTGCCTTGTCGAGCTGTCCAAGCTTGTAGTACAAAACGGAGAGAGGGAGAAGCATCTGGGTCTCATCTGAATTCTCGAACTTTTTGTGCAGCTTCAATGCTGCCTTCTCATCTTCCATGTAGGCATAAAGATGCATCAGCGTGAACCGTATGCCGAGGTTGTCATTCTTATTGAGGGCAAGCATCTCCTTTCCCTCTCCTGATGCAAGTGTAATCATCCCATTATTGATAAGGGTCTTAAGATATTCCTGCTTGACACGCATGAACGGTCTTGTTTCATGGTAACCCCAGAAATCACCCCGGTGATTTTCGAAATATCCCCCTTCTAAGAGCGGTTTCGCAGCTTCCCCGAGAAGTGTAGCCAGAGCCGAAAGCTTTTCCTCCGGTTCCTCTTCCATCCTGACCAGGATCAGACCGAGTTTTGCATCCACATTGTCCGGCTCCAGAGAGAGAGCCTTATTGAGGTACTCGACATGCTTCTGAAGTGTCTCGGCCTCATCAGCCATATCAAGATAGTCATCTGCAGTCTTTTCCATCGGCTTACCGCTTTTGATGGATGCGTTATATTCATCCATGAACTGTTTTACCAGACGCTCGTAATCCTCAGGACTCTTCAACTCAGCACGGTGCTGCTCGATATATTTGTCCATCTGTTTGAAAACTTTCTCTGTACTTCTCATATGTTTCACTCCTAAGTAGTACACTATCACAGAAAAAGATTGAAAAACACGAATATTGAACATGAGAGGAAAAGAATCTATCATTGCACCAATGGACTGGGATAAGGACAAAAGAGGAAATATTTATGGTGTTCTTGCCATAGCTTATGCCCTCATTCAATATTTATGGGCTGTGATTGTCACAGTATATTTCAAACGTGTCGGGATACTGGAATATGTGAGTTCCCCCGATGGCTATCTCCCGCTCTTCTTCTCGAATTTTATTCTTGCTCTCCCAATGGGATTTGTCTTTATCGGCTCAAAGCTCCGCTACAGACGCCACTTTGGAGAGGAACTGGATTATGTCAAGACAGACAGGTACACCTTCACGCTGCTCCTGACAACACTCTACACTTTCATGCTTCCCCTCTCCGTTGTCCTATTGACACCACATACAAGAGGAGCGTATGCATGGTTCTATTATCTGTTTTTCATTTCCTTCTTTGAGGAATTCCTTTACAGAGGCCTTGTTCCTACATTCATGGAGCGCAGCAACTTTCCAAAGGTTCTGGAATACACACTACCTGCCATACTCTTCGGGCTCTACCAGACAGCACTTCCATTCGGCAGAAGCGGACTATCATTATCAGTATTTCTCGATACACTTCCAAACATTCTCATCTCAATTGCATTGCATTATCTTCTCTATGCCGCAAAGAGATGGTCGGGAGCAATGTGGCTCCCAATCATCCTGCACGCAATAATCGAGGATGCCATCTATTTAATTTTCGCTAAGTAATATTCTGTCGGTATTAAGTGCGTTTCCTGAAGCTTCACGGAACTTCTCCATCAGGTCATTCACGCTGAGAGTATCCCTCTCGGGAGATGAAGTATCATAGATGATTTTTCCTCTGTTCATCATTATGGTTCTGTTTCCGTAATCGAGTGCCGTTTGCATGTTATGGGTAATCATAAGACAGGTAATCCTGTTCTTTTTGATTATGTCGTCAGTAATCTTCATAATCTTTTCCGCGCTCTGCGGATCAAGAGCGGCAGTATGCTCATCAAGAAGAAGAATCGAAGGCGGGTTTATGGTTCCCATGAGAAGAGTCAGGGCCTGGCGTTGTCCGCCGGAGAGAAGCCCCACCGGACTGTCCATCCTGTCTTCAAGCCCCATACCGAGAAGAGAAAGGCGCTCTTTGAAGTCTTCCTTCTCCTTTTTCGTAATCCTTCCTAACCATCCGCCCCTTCCCGACGAGAGATAGAGGTTCTCCTCAATCGACATCCCCGGAGCAGTCCCTTTCATCGGGTCCTGGAAAAGTCGGCCGATTCTCCTGCTCCTCTCATGGGACGGAAGAAAGGTTATATCTTCTCCGTCGAGGACAATTTTTCCACTGTCAGTCAAAAATGACCCGCATATTGCATTAAAGAGAGTCGACTTTCCTGCTCCGTTAGCTCCGATAATGGAGATGAAATCTCCGTCGTTAACTCTCAATGAAACATCATCGAGAGCTCTTTTTTCAAATGCATTACCTTTATTGAATGTCTTCGACACATGTTCCAACTCAAGCATTTCTCCTCTCCTTTTTTGCATCCATAACCCTTTTATACTCCGGATACCGTTTCTTGAAATACGGTCCCGATATTGCAATGATGACAATAACCGAAGATACAAGCTTGAGAGAGTAAGCCGGAAGGTTGAAACGGAGAGCTATGGTATAAACAAGACGGAAGATAATTGAACCGAGAACCACACCGATTGCCCTTTTAAGAATACTTCTCTTTCCCATGAATGTCTTTCCGATAAGAAGTGAGGCAAGAGCTATTGTCACCATTCCTGACCCGATATTCACATTCACACTCTTCTGGCTGAAGGCAAGCAATGCACCTGACAGAGCTGTGAATGACGAGGATATGCAAAGTCCCACAATTGTAGTAAATGCAGGGTTTATTGATGACGAAGACACCATAAAAGGATTATCTCCTGTGGCTCTGACTGCCAGGCCGAGTCTTGTTCTGAGGAAGAAGACAAGAAAGGCCACAACAGCAGCGACAAAGACAAGAGCTACCACAGTTTTGTATGCATCCCCCCCAATCAATCTCTTTGCAACAGTAAAGACAGTCTCTGCTTTATTTAGGTTGAGGATACTTGAACCACCCATTATTGCTATGTTGATTGAATAGAGTCCGGTATTGACGATGATTCCCGAAAGAAGACTGTCTATTCCCATTTTTGTTTGCAGAAAAGCAGTGATGAAACCTGAAAGAACCCCGGCAAGAAGTGCAGAGAGAAGTGCCAGATACGGGTGTCCCGAAAGAGCGACAACAGAGGCCACAACAGCACCAAGTGTGAAGCAGCCGTCTGTTGAAAGATCACATACATTGAGCATTGAATAGCTCAGGAACAGGGCAAGAACAGTAAGCGAGTTTATAAGCCCCAGCTCCAGAGCTGTTGTGAATAATTGTAATATTTCCATTAGAAGCTCTCAGCTGTATCGATAAATTGAACTTTAGTGCAATAAGGGCTGAATATAGTTTCAAGTCCACTTTCAGCATATCCCAGGCTCTTCATTACTTCCCTGTTTACGGTGGCTGTGCCGTTATCGAAGGTCAGGACAGGAATATCACCAGGATTCTTCCCATTAAGGAGGATTTCTTCAACAAGCCCTGCAGTTTCATAGCCAAGCTCAATATAGTCAACCCCGTAGCCGAGGAATGCTCCGTTAAGGGCAAAGGAATCGGCCCCGGCAAAGTGCGGGATACCAGCTTTCATCAGATTTTCATATATGGCAAGTTCAGCCGTCATTACCGTATTATCACTCGGAGTGAAAATTGCTTCCACACCAGAGGAAATAAGAGAAGAGGATGCAAGAATCATCTCATCTACTGTTGTTCCTGTTTTCTCAACAACTTCAACACCTCTACTCTTCAGGATCTCTCTCGCACTCTTAAGTGCCGTGACAGATGAATCCTGCCCCGCATCATAAAGCAAACCAACCTTTTTGATTTCAGGCTTTAATGCAAATATAAGGTTCATGACTGCATTTGTGTCGAGATAGTCACTGCTCCCAGTTATATTTCCTCCTGGAAGTGAGAGTGAATCGACAAGTCCTGCGGAGACAGGATCTGAAACTGCAGCAAAGACAACAGGAATACCGTTATCCTCTGTCTGTGCCTGCATGGCCATTGCCACGGGAGTCGCAACCCCTATCATCAGGTCGACATCCTCAGCGATGAAGTTCGCGATTATCTGGCTCAGGACATTCATATCACCATTGGCATTGTCATAGAGAACTTCAATAGTAACCCCATGAGACGATTCAATATCATCCAGTCCACGCTGTATATTCTCACAAATCTGATTAAGTGACGCATCATCAACATAATTGCAAAGTCCCACCTTGAATGAAGAACTCTTCTCTTCCTTTGAACCAAGTGCGAATGCATTGAAGAGACATAATACTGCTATAACTAAAACCATTACTTTCTTTTTCATTTTTTTCTCCCGAATATTAGATTATGTGAAACTAAAACAAAACTGACGGCGCCTGGCGCCAGAGAAAGACGGCTTTA
This sequence comes from Faecalibacterium sp. CAG:74, assembly GCA_963638045.1. Taxonomy (GTDB): domain Bacteria; phylum Spirochaetota; class Spirochaetia; order Sphaerochaetales; family Sphaerochaetaceae; genus Ornithospirochaeta. Next base: position 18,773 of record CAVHPV010000035.1, read on the forward strand.
TAAAACATATCAGCTCCTTAATTGATGCAATATTGTTACTGTTTAAAGTAACACTTGTCAAGATAAAACTCTCCTTTTTTCTCAGTCTTTTTTCGAAGTACCAACACAATTATATATACTAAAAGAAGATAATACGCCAGATAATCGACTATGAAAACAAATGGGATAGCCCCTTTTGCATGCTGTCAAGTCCATGAGATCGAAGCATTTTCCCAGGAATATGATTCGCCCAGCTCGCTGCATATTTTTATCAGACATTTTTCCTCAGGGGAAAGGTAATATATCTTTCTCCAGATGGCATAGTATTCTCGGTTAATTGAGAAGTCTGTCTTCAACTCTTTCACTAGTCCATTTTCCAGGCTGTTATTAACTGTCTTATCTGAAAGAAGGGATAGCCCGAAGCCGTCTTCAACAAGCTTCAAGGCATGGTCGCCGGAATTACAATTCCAGACAGGTTTCAAAGAGACAAACTGGCTTTCTGCATAAGAATCAATGAGATGCCGAATGCTGCTTCCTTCCTTAATAAAAATTAGATCTTCATCGGCAATATCGCTGATGGAATATATCTTCTTATTTTGTTTTAACTTGTAATCTCTACCAGCTACAAGAACTATTCGGTCCTCACCAATCTTTTTTGAGTCGATATTGATGTCGTCCAGTTTCTGCTGGATAAAGCCGATGTTATATAAACCGGACTTTATCGCTTCAAGAATTACCGCAGGATGATCCTCATGAATATGAAGACGGCAGGAGGGATATTTTTTTGCAAACAGTATTGAAGCCTGCTTCAGCACGTATGGCCCCAACCCTGAACTGCACCCGATATTAAGAGAATGAAGTGGCTTGTTCTTTGAGAGATTAGACCTGAGGATTTCAACCTCCTTCATCACATGTATTGCTGATTCATAGCATATTTTTCCCTGTGGCGTTATGAAAAGCTGTTTTTTATCACGGATAAAAAGCTGAACGTCAAACTCCCGCTCCAGCTCTGAAATTATTCTGCTTACACCGGGCTGTGTCATATTCAGCTTCTCTGCAGCACCAGTCATGGATTTCTGCTCTGCAACAGCACAGAAAACTGCTATCTGTGTTAATGTCATATCTTACCTTTATATATATCATAAATATTATAGATTAAATAATAAATAGTAATTTTACATTATGGTTATGCGATTTTATCCTTGAGATACAAAAGGAGATTTGCTAATGAAGAAAGTTCTTTTCATTTTAATGACAACATTGCTTGTTCCTATGTTTCTTTTTGCAAATGGCTCAAAGGAAACTGCCGAGCAGATTACTGAAGACGACGGGACACAGACATTGGAACTGGTTCTGATGACCAAAGATTCCACAGCATCCGGTTTCCAGGACTGGATTAAGACTGTTGAGGAAGCTTGCAACCTGAAAATTACTGTTATCGCAACCCCTACAAACAGCAACGACAGACAGGCCAAAGTTACAACTGTACTCTCTACAGAGGACACAAGTGTGGACATTATCACTGTAAATGATGAGATGTATACAGCTTTCAAGAATACAGGCTGGCTTGAACCTATCAATGACATAATGACAGAAGAGGTGATAAAGGAATTTCCGCAAGAATATCTCAAGGACATGGTTATTACGGAAGACGGCAGTATTTATTCAGTCCCCATGTACTTCAGTGTACTTGGATGGTTTGTCAATACTGATATAATGCAGAAGTATGGGTTTGACAATATAGACACATATGATGATTTCCTTGCTCTTATGAAAGCCTCGACTGAGAATGATGTTCTGGGTTATGCAGATGCATGGGATGTAAACTATGTGTTTAACAGCCTCGGCAGTTTCGTGAATCTGTTCGGGGGAAATTACTATGATTGGTCAGACAAAAAGACTCAGGAAGGTCTTCATGCTCTGGTATCTCTCTTAAAAGACGGTTACACCTCTAAAGCACAAATGGCTGATCAATATGACCAGGTGTATCAGAACCTGGTTTCCGGTAAAAGAACACTGGGACTTCTTTATACAACACAGTTCGCAAAGTTCCTGAAAGCCGGGATGTATGCTCCTGAGGGCCCAATTAAGATGATACTTCCTCCTGTCGCTGACAGTAGCACCGGGAGAGTAGCTTATTGCTCAAGCTGGCATTATGTCCTTAACTCTGCATCAACTCACAAAGCAGCAGCAAAACGATTTCTTGCTTATGCTGCATCAAGGCAGGGGCAGCTTGATTACACGAAAACATTCAAGACATTCCCTGCTTACATGAGTCTGCTCTCAAGCCCGGAACTTGACTCACTGACCGGGATCAATGAGATGAGAGAGTATGTCGAAAAGGTCACGCTAAGAGGTAGACCGATCGTTGCCGAGGCCATGGAGTATATCTCGGAAATCGGCAACCTCTTCCACAGACTGATTCTTGAAGAAATCACAGAATCTGAGTTCTGCCAACTCGCACAAGAGTCGACTGACAAATTCAAATGAGACGATATATCGGGTGGGGATTCCCCACCCTTTGAGGAAGTTAGTAATGAAAAAATCTATTTCGATCGAAGCGAAGAAAAAAAGTCATCTTGCTGTGGCTTGGGCTTTTGTTATGCCTGTTCTTCTTATAAGAGGGTTTACCACTGTGTATCCCATGCTCGTTACTGTTTACAACAGTTTTTTTGAGATTAAGCTTCTCAAAGGGAAAGGAGCAAAGTTCATCGGGCTTGAGAACTACCTGACTATCTTCAAAGATCCGAAGCTCCTGCAATCCATCAAATTCACAGCATTATTCACGGTCTGTTCCGTGACTTTCCTTGTCATTTTCGGTACTTTGCTATCATTGCTGCTGAATGCGAAGTTTAAAGGGCAGAAATTTCTACGAACCATTGTTCTAATCCCATGGGCTATCCCGATGGTTGTTGTAGGCAGAGCTGCCCGATGGGCATTCAATGACAACTTCGGTTTCATAAATGATATTATCAGAATCTTCAATCCTGACTTCCATCTGGATTGGCTTGCAGGGACAGGGACAAGCAGGTTTGCGGTGATTTGTGTTGACCTTTGGAAGAATATCCCCTACTTCGCTATATTGTGTCTTGCTGCATTGCAATTTCTCTCAGATGACATATACGAAGCCGCATTGATTGACGGAGCGAACAAGGTGCAATCTTTCTTTTACATCACGTTGCCTAACATTCTGAAGACAGTTCTGAATCTCTCAATTTTTTTCACAATCTGGAGAATCACAAGCTATGACATTGTGTATGCAATGACTTCCGGTGGCCCGGCAGACTCTACATCACTACTTGCATACCGAATAATGACAGAGTCATTCACAAATCTGAATGTGGGATATGCATCTGCTATAGCAATGCTTCTCTTCCTGGTTATGGCTGTAATCAGCCGTGGTGGAATGAGACTGATTAACAAACTGGACAAATGAAAGGATATAAGAAATGACTGTAAAAAGAAATATAACCTCTCAAATAGTAATATGGACTGTGACCGCCATTGTTGGTTTTCTGATTCTCTTCCCTCTCTTCTGGATATTCACATCTTCAATAACCCCTGAAGCTGAGCTTTTCAAGACTCCGATTGATTACATTCCGGATCATCCTACACTGGAAAACTATATAACACTCTTTAAAGACTGCGGACTGGCAGAGAAGCTTATCAACACATTTCTCATTACCATTCCGGCCATTCTTATTAATGTATTTGTCTGCATGATGGCAGCCTATGGGTTTGCCAGACACAAAAGCAGAGGGCTTTCTATTGCCTATGCCCTGATTGTCTTTTCAATTATGGTTCCCGCTGTAGTGAAAGCACGACCGCTTTTCACATTTTTCAAGGCAGTCCACCTGTACGATACAATACCTGGATTGATAATTCTCTATTGCTCGAATCTCATTCCATTCTCGATGGTCATTCTTTGCGGATTTCTAAAGGACATACCGGTTTCAATGGATGAAGCGGCAACCATAGATGGAGCCGACACCTTTAAGAAATTGATTTATGTGATTATCCCGCTGATGCGTCCTGCCATTGCCACCATACTTATAATCAACTTCATAAGCTCTATCAATGACTTGTTTACTCCTCTCTTCTATGCAAGCAGGATTCAGACCCTGAGTGTAGCTATCACTACACTTCCATCATTGGATGGTTATTCAATTCCGTGGGAGCTTGTCAGCTCTATGGGATGTGTAATCATTCTTCCGATAATTATATTTGTTAGTATCTTCCAACGCCAGATAATGGACGGAATCATGGCAGGTGGAGTCAAGGCATAAAGGAGAAAATAATGTATTCATTTTTTAACAGCATACCAATTATAGATGAAGGAAGATCTTTCTCACTCTCAATGGAAAATCCAACAGGAGAGAAAGGAAAAGGCGGACAGGCTATAGGTCTCCTCGGCCCCGGGAGAAAGGGCGCCCCCGCACTACGCAATATTGAGCAAGGGGAAACAGTTGTCATTGCTGACATAGACGGTCCTGCCGTGATTGAGCATATGTGGTTTACAATCTCGGACACAAATGACGACGGATACTTCACGCTGAGTGATGTCGTATTGAGAATGTATTGGGATTATGAAGAAACACCGTCTGTCGAAGTCCCTTTCGGAGATTTCTTTCTCAATGGTTTTTCTTCCTACACTAAAGTCAACTCATTCCCCATTGTTGTGAATCCTGTCCGTGGCTACAATTGCTATTTTTCAATGCCTTTCAGAAAGCACGCCAGAATAACAATTGAGAACCAGCATCCAGGAGTGTTGAGAAGTTTCTTTTATCAGATTGATTTCACCAGATATCCATCACTTCCTGATAATACTATATACTTCCATTCACAATACAGAAGAGAAAGGCTGACAGAGCCCGGGAGAGATTATGTCCTTGTGGAAGGTATAAAAGGTAGAGGAATGTATGTCGGGACATTCATTGCCCTGACTGCTCTCGAGCGATATTGGTACGGAGAAGGAGAATTCAAATTCTTCATTGACGGAGACAAGGAATATCCTACAATATGCGGAACAGGTTTTGAAGATTATTTCGGTGGAGCTTTCGCCTTTGTTGAAGACCAGCGCAGAGAAACCAAAGCACAGGAAGTGCTCTATCAAACACCTTTCCTCGGCTTCCATTACTACTCCGCAGAAGAACCTAACCACAGCTGGAGATACGCCGGTGCATGTCCGCCGATGAGGGGATTCTATCGCTTTCATATTCCAGATCCCATCAGATTCCAGGAGGATTTGAAGATTACCCTTCAGCAAATCGGAAACTGTAATACCGGACTCTTTGAAAGACAAGATGACATTTCCTCTGTATCATACTGGTACCAGATAGAGCCACATGGAGAGTTTCCGATACTTTTGGATAGAAAAATGAGAGAGCCCCGCTGAAAGAAATGGATGAAGAACAACAGACTGAATGAGAAAAAAATGGACAATACAGAAGATAAAGCATTGAAGTATCATGAGGAAGGAAGGCCTGGGAAAGTGTCGGTAGTGCCGACCAAGCCGTGCAGGAATGCGGAGGATCTCTCCCTGGCAT
>CAVHPV010000036.1:0-24116 GCA_963638045.1 Faecalibacterium sp. CAG:74
TAACTGCATAATTCGTTATTTTCTTCAATTATGTATTGACATATGTCTTAGCATAGTTCAAGTCCTTGCTGTTCAAACGCCCAGATCGTAGTTTCTTTCAAGAACTCATCGGCTGTTCTCGCCGAGGAAGAGAAAGCCTTTCTTTGAAATTCGTAACAAATGAGCCGAGAGAATGATACATATCTGCACGTATACTGTTATCCGACGCATTACAGCTCAATCCTATCTCCACTGTCCTCTTGATATAGAAAAAACCCTCTTATATCGCTGTACATCTCTGAACTATTAGCGCATGATATTTCCCCGGAACAAAAGAAAAAATAGCTGAAAACGAAATTCCTGAACCAACCTGGTTCAGTTTTCCCACTCGTGCATTAAGGCTATTCTCAAGATCTTCGATAAGTCCTGTTATCTCGCTGTTTATGGTGGATAATGGAGATTCCAGATCTCTCAATATGCTGAGCACAGTATACTTGAGACATACGTGATACTAACTCCTTAAAAGCCTTTGAGAAGGCAAACGGAACCTATTGCCCTCAATCATGTACCTTTACGCAGAACAGCAAGATATTCCTCATAAGCAAATGTCCTGTTTCTACTGACACTTCTGGTCTGCTTCAAAATCCCTATATCAGTTAGCCGCTTCACTGCCCCCGAAACGGTATTGAAGGTAAGTCCGAGAGCCTCACATGTTTTACCGATTTCGATGATTGGATTCTTCTCCAGGTAATCAAACAGCATCATCGCATTTTTTGCGGCACGTCCCAACCGGGCAATAACGACAACATTTTTGTCATGCAGAGCAGTCAGGTCATCAATGGTTAAGCATGCATCCTCCGCTGATTCAATAAGTGCCTGAAGGAAAAACTTCACCCATTGCTCATAGTTTCCACTGTTTCTTACTTCCGTCATGCGGTCATAGTATTCAACACGGTTCTTTTTCAGAAAGTATGAAATATATAGTGCCGGCGTAGTCAGGACCTTGTTCTCCAGCAGAAACAAGGTGATTAAGAGACGTCCTACACGGCCGTTACCATCAAGAAACGGGTGGATTGTTTCAAACTGGTAGTGAATCAATGAAGCACGAATCAAAACATTCAACTTATCGTCGGTATTAATATACTTTTCCAGGTCTGACATGGCTTCTGTCATGTCATCGGGAGACGGAGGAATATATCTGGCATTCCGAAGTGTGCTGCCCTGACCGCCAATCCAGTTCTGTGAATATCGAAACTGCCCCGGGTTCTTTTCCTGTCCTCTGACACCTTCCATAAGAACAGCATGTGTTTCCTTGATCAAGCGGTTGCAGAGCGGAAGCTCTTTCAGTCTCTTCACAGCAAATTCGATCGCCTTGATGTAATTTACAACATCAATGACGCTGCGGTTTGTATTGTCTTCAAGCATTGGATCAAGAACATCCTCAAGAGTAGCCCGGATACCCTCAATCTGCGAAGACATAAGAGCTTCTTTTCGCACATACATGGATACGAACAGATCAACATCGGGGATGTGCGTTGCCATGTTTTCCAAAACAGCAAGCTTTGAATTTGCCTCGATAAGGAGGTCAATTAAATCCTCTGTCATATTGATGGGAGGTGTCGGGGGCAGCGGAGAGGGAACATATGACTGATACGCCAGCTCTCCGGACAAGTTCGTTCTCAAATAACCTGCGCGATTATTCATTTTTCTTATGCTCCTTTTGAAAATGAAATACTGAGCTTTTTATAGCACCGTTATTTCAACTTGTAAAGCAAACTTGAAATAAAGAACCAGGAGTGTAGATAATTTTCTTCGGTAAAAGTCATTTTGAGGATTTTGGATATGCAATTACCAGCCTTGCTACAGCCTGCTTTATACTTTTTATATTTCTTTATAACTCTTTATACTTTTCGATGAGAATCCACAAACATGTATGGAGAGAGGTAAACAGAAGTTCCCTCAGTTCTCAAACTACTTCCCGTCCGCCTTCTGCTCCAGAAGAGCAATTGATTCCAGATAATCTCTCTCAACCCTGCTGAGCGTCCGTGCCTTATATTTCTTGTATTCTTCCGTTGCCTTATCTTCTGCTTCCTTGTGGCTGATACTTCCGTTACCAACAAGGAGCTTTTCTCCGTTCATGGTTAGAATGCGGTCAAGATGCTCCGCCCAGTCCTGCATTGTCATAACCCGGCCCCTCTCCGCCTGACGCTCGGCAAAATCCAGATAGCCGGAGACAAGCTGTCCCATAGACCTCAGTTCCTTCTCGTCAAGGTAGTTCTTTGCGATCAAAGCATCGCTGAGAGTCGGCTGACTATGTGAGAACGTCGTCAAACCCATGAATTCCTTTTCGGCATCGGCTCGCGTATAGATTACTTCAGCAGCAGTGTGGCCGTGTACGGCATAATGGATCTTGTTCTGAACTTTCTTGAAGAAAGAGATGGAGATTTCAGCCTTAGGGTCATAGTCGATACTCGTGGCATATATTTCAAGTACCTGGCGGTAGAATACCTTCTCGGATGCCCGAATGTCGCGGATACGGTCCAGAAGCTCCTTGAAGTATCCTCCGCCCCCGAGATTCTTAAGCCTCTCATCGTCCAGGGCAAATCCCTTCCTCATGTACTCCTTCAATATACCTGCCGCCCATATACGGAATTGAACGCCCCGCTGCGACTTCACACGATAACCGACAGAGATAATGACATCAAGATTATAGTAGTCGACATCATAGACCTTCCCGTCGGATGCAGTGTAGGCAAATTTTGCCCATACTGACTCTTTAGTCAGCTCTCCTTCCTTGAAGATGTTTCTCACGTGCTTACCGATTACACTCCTGTCACGCTGAAAGAGCTCGGCCATCTGGTCAATGGAAAGCCAGACAGTATCATCATCGAAGGTAGTCTCTATCTTTGCCAGGCCGTCTGCCGTTGTGTAGATAATCATCCGTGATTGATGCGTGTTGCTCATACTACTATACTCCGTTTATTCCTGCCGCTTTGTTCTCGTTTTGCTTATGAAAAACTTCCCTCGTCATGCTTAACCACTCAATTTCATGTGTAGTATTTTAGCATTCACCTTAAAAATCTAAGCTGTTCCTACACCTGGTACTTCCTGAAATTCTCCGCCTGCTCGAATATCTGCTGGAAGACTTCATCTCTCGGGACAGGAGGATAATCGTTGTCTGCGAGAACAAGTATAAGGTCAACCTTAAGTTCTGACTTTATATCCTCCCTCTGGGCCCAGTCGGTGTATCGGGATTTGTCGTCGACAATCTTCTTTACTTCCTTAGATAAATGAATGAGCTTATCTTCCGGATATTCGAATTCGAACTTTTCCGCCACGGCCTTAAGTATGTCGTAGAAAGCCTTCTCCTCATAATCAATACCCATTCCTTCAAAGGATTTCTTTTCATCCCTGAGCTCTGAAAGAAGTTTCGAGAGCTGTTCGGCAACATCATCAAGAACGGCATTGGCATATGCTTCGTCTTTGCGTCGGTCATTGTAGCTGTCCACAACACGCTGCAGTCGCTCTGAAAATTCAATGCCTTTGATTTTGTTGACCTTTTTGAACTGGTCGATGGCCTGCGACAGAAGCTGTTCGAGTATTTTAACCTTTGTGTTGGGAAGCGGGATATTCATTACCTTAGCTATATATTCATCGCTGAAAATATCCGTGTTGATATGCTTCCCCGTTTCAAAGAGCTCCTCGATTCCATCTGATTCGATTGCATTAGAGACCATCTTCCTAACTTTTGCATTCATCTGTTCAATATCAGGAGCATCTCCGTGAGTCAACTTGAAGAGTATCGAACGGACTGCACAGTAGAAGTGAATCGTCTCTATTTCCCTCTCGGTAAACTTATCATCAGAAGAGCATAGATTGAAGGCTCCCTTCATTCTCTTTACCGCCGCCATGAAACGCTGTTCAAGAGTTTCCGTCATCTGAACATACTCCACCGCCCTGTTGAGACATCCGAGCTGTTCAATGGGAGTCCCATCAAAGTAATCCCTGTCGTTGAAATGGCTGAACATCTGCTTCAGCACCTCAAGCTGGTCTTTGACAATGCTGACAGCTTCATCTACCCCTTCGAATTCATCGCACTCATAGTTTGTATATCTTCTAAGAGCAAGATTCATATTCTTCTTGATTCCAATGTAGTCGACAATGAGCCCTTTGTCCTTGCCTTCATAGACACGGTTCACACGAGATATAGTCTGTATGAGAGTATGTTCCTGTATGGGTTTGTCGATATAGATAGTATCAAGAGCGGGGACGTCAAATCCCGTCAGCCACATGTCGACGACTATGGCAATCTTGAAATTTGACTTTACATTCTTGAACTGTCTGTCCAGTTCCTTGCGCTCCTCCCTGGTTCCGAGAAGATTATAAAGCCCCGCTTCATCATCCTTATTGCGGGTCATGACCATTCTGATTTTCTCAATGGGCATGAGCTCCTTCGCTTCCTTCTCCGTTAGTGATACGCCATCTTCAAAAGCCTTTTTCTCAGCCCATTCAGGACGCAAGGAAATGATTATCTTATAGAGTTCATAGGCAATATTTCTGTTGGCACATACAAACATCGCCTTCCCCTCTACGGTTGCTCCTTCAGCGACACGTGTTTCATAGTGGTTTATGAAATCCTCTGCAATCGCCCTGAGCCTCCCCGGATCGGAAAGGATGATATCAAGATGAGCCACAGCTTTCTGACTCTCCTCAACCTGATGCTCGTTCGCCCCTTCATTTACGCACTTATCGTAATAATCTTCAATTTCCTTCAGCTTATCCTGATTTAGAGTGACCTTCGCCGCCCTGCCGTCATAGACAAGATTCACGGTGATTCCATCCCTCACGGATTCCGTCATCGTATAAGCATCGACAACGCCTCCGAAGACATCGATTGTCGCGTCAATCGGAGTTCCGGTAAAACCTACATAGGTGGCATTCGGAAGAGAATTATGAAGATACTTTGCAAAACCATATCTTTTCTCGACTCCGTACTCTGTTACTCTCGTCTTCTGATCCAGGTTCACCTGGGACCTATGGGCCTCATCGGAAATACATATGATATTGTATCTGTCAGAGAGAAGATCCAAATCCTCAGTGAACTTCTGAATGGTAGTAAGATAAACTCCTCCGCTTGGACAATCCTTAAGATTTTTCTTCAAATCTTCTCTGGAAGCAATACTTATGATATTACTATCACCGACAAATCCCACAGAGTTGACAAACTGCTTCGAGAGCTGGTCGTCAAGGTCGGTGCGGTCGGTTATAAGAATAATAGTCGGGCTGTTGAAATCAGAACTCTTCATCAAAAGCCTTGTTAAGAAGAGCATCGTATAGCTCTTTCCGCACCCCGTAGCTCCGAAGTATGTTCCGCCCTTTCCCGTACCCTCAGGCTTCATTTCTCTCCTGATATTTTCAAAGAGCTTAGTCGCGGCAAAATACTGCGGATAGCGGCAGACTATCTTCAAGTCCTTGTCGCTGTTATCAGGGAAGTAGACGAAGTTCCTGATGACAGCAAGAAGTCTGTCCTTTTTGAATAGTCCCCGGACCATTGTAACAAGAGAGCTTATTCCATCCACATCCTTATCAGAGTCATCAACCTTCCTCCAGGAATAGAAAAACTCATATTGAGAAAACAGAGACCCGTACTTGTTATTTACTCCGTCGCTTATGACAACGAATGCGTTGTACTTGAAAAGTTCAGGAATATCTCTCTTATAACGGACAGTGAGCTGTCTGTAGGCATCCATGATTGTTGTGTTTTCCTGAACTGCAGTCTTGAACTCCAGCACGACAAGGGGAAGACCATTTACATACACCACAGCATCGGGGATACGTATTTGTCTGTTATAGCCCTCTATCTCAACCTGGTTCACAATCTTGAATGTATTTCTTTCAACTCTCTCATAGTCGATAAGTTGAATGAATATATCCTTCTGAGCTCTGTCCTCTCTTTTGAACACAAAGCCGTTGGATATCATCTTGAAGACTGCTTTATTAGCCTCATATACAGTCCCTGAGACAGAAGAAAGCATCCTCACAATACCCTCTACTTCAGATACGGTAATCCCTTCATCAGCATATCTTTCATAGAGGTAATTCTTCAAATCATCAACAAGCAGCACCTCTGACTTCACACGATGGATATCACAGCCGGAGAGATGTTCATATCCTGCAGCCTTGAATAACTCCATGATTGATATTTCAAGTGCATGCTCATTGAATGCCATAGCAAAACCTCTCCTTACCGACTATAGTACAACATTTCATCTCTATGCTAAATGTTAAATTGGTGGCTTGATATAGTTGTAGCAATCATATCCTGAAACCGTTTAAGCTTTTGAATTTCAATCGTATTTTCTTTCATATGCTCTAACACATGATTCCCTACTCTGCTGAATGCTTCAAGTTTCTCAGAGGAAGGCCGCAACATCGGAAAAGAAGCCAATTCTTCACCGGAAACTCTTTGTCTTCCACTTGAGCCATTCATAAACTGCAAGGCAAACGAAACAAATTTCGAATTTCTAATTAGAAAATAATAGAAGCAAGATGGCATATCGTCTTTCGCGGCGAATACAATATATTCGGTTGAGCCAAATGCGACCTCACCGTCCGAAAGAATGTTTACATATGCTGCTTTTCCGTTTTCGAGACAAGGTGTAATTCGAGCAATGAGGGTGTCGCCATTAACAAACCGAACTCCACCGTTATATGGTTTGATTACATCGCCAACAGGTATACAACCGCTTGTTGGTAGGGTTGCCATTTCAAAGCAACGAGCTTTCTTACCTTTTGCAAGAGGACGTGTAGGATTAACAAGAGCTATATCAGCTAAAGTACAATCGGGCTCCACACCAGAAATAAACAATTCATCGAAATATGATTGCGCTGTTGCTTCTAAATTACCATTTACCCTCTGCTTTAGTTTAATCCTCTCTTCTATCGTCTTATACGTCTTCACTATCTCCAGTTGCCTTTCTAAAGGAGGAACATTTACCCCAACTTCACACAAAGCTTCCCATGTTATTCCTCCTCGAACACTTGCGTCTGTTCGAAACCAGCATTGTCTATCAAACTCTGCACGTCTAAACCACAACATTAAATACTCGGGATCAAGTATCCTAGAGTCTCTTACCTCGAACATAAAGTAAGCGGGAGAAATAATTGCGGGTGTATTTTCATCATATAATGCAACGGGGAGTCTCTCATCTCTCCCTACATGCATAGGATTACAGGCAAAGAACCCTTTCTTAAGAAGCTTATACTTGCCAAGATCCGTACCAATGACATTAGCAACCGACGGCATGAAATATTTATCAATGCTGATCCCAAGAACACGATTTGTTATATTCTCACTATTTCGGTAGTCAACAGCTCTGATATACTCTCCAAGTCTCTTATAATTTGATTTCATACCCCAGCTCCTTGAATACCTTCAGAAGATCTGCTTTGGACTCCTCTTCCTCCTTAAGAAGTGTGGAGAGCTCTGATTGTAATTCCTTCATCTTCGAGTCGAAGTCAATACTCTCGTCCCTGTTGATAAACTCAATGTAACGGCTTGGGACAAGGGAGTATCCCTTTTCGGCAACCTCGCTCTTGTGTGCGCTGCAGCAGAATTCAGGAATATCCTTATAAGTTTCTTCATATCCGACCTGCTGCCATGCATGATATGTATCGGTCACCTTTCTGCGGTCTTCAGGGGTAAGTTCGATGTACTTCTTTTCATAGGGACTTCCCATTTGTCTGAGGTCCATGAAGAGAATCTCGTCCCTGCGATCACGGTATCTTTTAAGTTTTCCGTTCTGTTCGACAGTTCTTGCTCCCTTGTTTCTGTTGATAATCCACAGCGTCACACTTATATCTGTTGTATAGAAGAGGTTCCTTGGAAGTATGATAATAGCCTCCACAAGCCCGTTCTCTATTAAACGCTGTCGGATCCTGAGCTCGGTACCATCATCGGAGAGCGCTCCATTAGCAAGGAGGAAACCAGCGACACCATTCTGAGAAAGTTTTGATACTATATTGAGAATCCAGGCGTAGTTGGCATTGCCGGTAGGAGGCACTTCATATCCGTTCCATCTCGGGTCATCTATGAGCTCATCTTCCTTACGCCAGTCTTTCTGATTGAAAGGAGGATTGGCCATTATATAGTCGGCCTTCAGATCCTTGTGCTGGTCATTAGTGAAAGTATTGGCATCCTTTTCCCCGAGGTTGCAGCTTATTCCCCTGATAGCAAGATTCATCTTCGCAAGTTTGTATGTAGTCGGGGTATATTCCTGGCCGTAGATGGAAACATCCTTCGTATTACCCTGATGGCTCTCTATGAATTTCATCGACTGCACGAACATGCCGCCCGAGCCGCAGCATGGGTCGTAGATTTTGCCTTTATACGGCTCAATCATCTCCGCTATCAGATTGACAATACACTTGGGAGTGTAGAACTCGCCTTTGCCTTTACCTTCAGCAAGAGCAAACTTCCTGAGAAAATATTCATAGACTCGTCCGATGACATCCTGCTCCCTGTCTTTCTGGGTATCTATTCTGTTGATTACATCAAGAAGAGACGACAGCTTTGAGGTATCAAGGCTGAGACGGGAATAGTAGTTGTCCGGAAGTGCGCCGACGAGGGACGGGTTATTCTTCTCTATCGTCGAGAGCGCTGTGTCTATGATGATTGCGATATCATCCTGCTTGGCATTTTTCATGATATACGACCAGCGGGATTCCTCTGTCAGGAAGAAGACATTCTTCATCCTGTAGAAATCAACAATATCAACATAGGCAGCATGGCCTTCATCAATAATCTCGCATCGTCTCTCATCAAACTTGTCGGAAACAAACTTGAGGAAGAACAGACTCAATACAACGTGCTTATACTCTGCAGGTTCAACCGATCCCCTCAGCTGGTCCGCTGTCTTCCACAGCATTTCTTCCATCGATACTTCTTTCTTTGGCTTTGTTGTCTTTGCCATACTTTCCCCTTTCTAATATATAGATTTTTGTAATGCTTCCACACTCAAAGTGTTTTGCTGCAGGCACAGCGAAACACATCCGATACAACGACTCAATTGTTCGTAGTTATGTATCATTTCTATCTTTCCAACATCTTTTCCCATACAAACTCTCTTCCAATCACTCCAATTCAACAGAATCAAGTCCGTAATCCCACAATATTCTCGCTTCATTCATGCTCATCCTTAACCCGGCAGCTGAAGTCTCCATTTTCCTCCTGCTCCAGAGAGGATGAACAAGGAAGAACTTTTCGCCTTTCTTATTGACGAACCATGTTTCTCCTTTCTGTTCAAAACCATCAACATCCTGAGAAGCCTTCATACTCGTCAAAGTCCTTTCAATGTTTTCCCTCCAGTAATCAACGGTGAGGGATGGAACAAAACGGGAATCAGCAGCAATCTGCGCCAGATCCAGGCCCAGCCGCCAGGAGAGCATTGAATGGATATCCATATTGTAATAATCCTGAAGACAGTCATAACAGCTGCTGTCACATGTCGAAGCATGTTTTCCGTCCAGAAGCATTCTCACATACTTCGAGGAGCTTATATCCAGATTATCAATCAACGCTTCTTTTGCAATTTCCATTGATGACGCTATTCGATTGGCATAACCGGCTCCGTTGGCAAGCGTTTCCACAAAATAAATAACCGGCTCGATTTTGTTCTGATCCAGTTTTAGCTTGCAATAATTCATTGAAAACTCGGAGACGTCGATATCAAGATAGTCAGCTATACTCTTTCTGAGCATTGTCCCCCACGAGAGGAATGCAGCCCTCACATATGCCTGTTTCTTCTCGCTGGTCCCCAGGAGAATTGATACATCATTATTGGTTGAGGTGATCTTGACTTCAAGAACACCTGTAACCTTCGAGCTCATAAGAGAAACATACTTTTCCTCCCCTATTGCCTTTAACCGGCATCCATGTTCCATAATGTGCTCACTTGTGACCCAGCCGTTATCAAGAGTTTTTACAACAGAAAAGCTTCTGTTCTTATTGGTATTTATTGTGTTGACAACTCCTGTAGCAGGCTTTCTGTTGACTCCGAATGAAATGTTTGCATTATTTAATTCACGAAGCGCAATCTCGGATCTACCGACATCGAGTGTAACCGAGCTCTTCATGGGAAGCCACTCAAACCTGCCGTTGAAATCTCTCACCTCGGCTTTGAAATCAACACAATATCCCAAAGGAGAAGCCACAAGCCTCGGAGTCAGAGGATTTCCGCAAGACGGGCATGGCACAATTTCCTTTTTGTCAGAAATGGTTTTGAAGAGTGAAACATTGCAGTCATCACAGCAATAAAGCTTTTCATTCTCGTATAGATTAAGCCCGTCCTTCGGTATATTCACTCCCTTTTCTGTTACATAGTCGAAGAAACCCACAGCCTTATAGACTTTTTTGTCTTTAACAACTTCAGTACCGGGAGCAAAGGAATAAAGTGCATCTTCTTCGTCCCTGTCAACAATATTCAATGATTCATTACGTTTCTTTCCGACAGGAGACTCACAGTATAGATTTCTTACCTGTGTCGGAAATCCGAACATCGGAAGAAGCCCCGCAGCCGCCAGACGCGCACTGAGTTCATTTTGATTGAATTCTCTCTTTTCTGAAATAACTCTGTCTATTTCATCCGGTAGTTTGATTACTGCCTCATGTAGAATCTTAAGGTATTCCGAATTACAAAGTGGTGTATTACGGATAACGACGTCAATTATTCTTCCAATCTCACGGCCATTGTTTTTCAACCACATCTGCAACTTGTTCTTATTATCTTCCCAGTCCTTGACATCTCCGAAATTACCATGAACAGATGAAGAGGAACTGTTTAAAAGAAAACCTCCATTTGCAAAGGCCTTTCTAAGTACCTGTTTATTGATTATTCTTTCTGCGATATCGACACTTCTTAAGTCAATGTAAGGCTTACCCACAGCACCGGATACCATTCTTTCCGGCTGTTGATAATAAGTCAAATCATGACTGTTGATTTTACAGACAGTCAAAGCCAGAGACAGAGGAATTCCTCTTCGTCCTGCACGTCCGACCCTCTGCTGATAATTGAATCGCTGGGGAGGAACATTCCCCATCATGACACCGGCCAGAGAACCTATGTCCACTCCGGCTTCCATAGTTGTTGTAACGCTCAAAAGGTCTATTTCTTCGACCTTCATAATAACATTATCGTCTGCAGAAAATCCCTGGAAAAGATTCTGTCTCCTTGCCGCCTTTTGAAAGCCTGTCTGACCTGTCAGCTCTTCGCAGTGAAGACGTTTGACATTATTCAGTCTGTTCAGATAAAAATTCTTATTGTTCTTTCTATACTCCGAAACTGTTGTAGCACAGCTGTCATCAAATGGAGCATAGCAGTTCACACAGATACCATAACTATGTTGAAGGTGAACCGTTCCGCATTTTTTACACACCCACACTTTGTCGTCAGGACCGGCAGCAATAAAGACAAGCCCATCCCCGTTCAAACCATATGCATCTTTCTCCGTGAGACCCCTGTCAACAATATTATCGATGAAATAATTCCTTGCGTTCCTCTTTCTTACTCCACATTTTTCAATATATCTGCTCACAGTATTAGGGACGGAGTCGCTTATTTCAAAGTTGGAGGAATTTCCGATTATTTTGTTGTTTTCTCCTAAAATTCGTATTATTGAATTAACAATCTCATTATCTTCCTGTCCTTTCAGCGCCACTCTTCCCAGAGCCAGCTGTTCGACAGAAGACATTGTTCCATGCCCGAAAATCGTCTCAAGAGACCTGACACTTGCATCATTAATTATGTACTTCTTGAAACTCTTCTTATTAGGACTGAGGCTGTATTCTTCTTTAAAGTCTATTTTCTCCCTGGTCCAGTCCACCACCTCAGGCCAATAGATATCCGTCGACTCTGTATGATACACAGAGCTTCTTGGATAAGGCCCCGCAGGATTCATTCCTTCAGCAAGCAGCCTGCTCCACGCCCTTTCGTACACAGAGTCAATCTTGATCCCGGTAGACGAAAGATCAGTTTTAAGCTTGACCGTTTCATCATCATTCAAATCATCATTATAATAGTCTGAAATATCATGTCTCAGGTCTTTCAGCCTGTCATCTGCTTTAACTTTATCTTTTATTTCTGTCGGAACAGTCCTCCAGTATAGTGGATCTCCGGAGTTAAAATACTCTCTAAGATATTCCATCTCTCCACGGCTTTCATCAAAGCTTAAGATCAATGCTGCTCGAAGAGTATCAAGATAATGCTCGAGTTCGATTCCAGCAGAGAGTTTTGCAGCAGCCTGTCTGCTGTCGGAAAAGAGCACAAGCTTCGGTTTGTCGGATGTTTCACCTATTATACGCATGAGTTTGTCTGCAAAAATCTGGTTTACCTTCTGGACACCGGAGCCGTGGAAATACAGCGGGGTAATTGAGTTTTTATCAGTTATCGGAATTACATTCCCGCAATTAGGACACATCTCCGGGAACTCGGTGGGAGTGTCTTCCGCCGAGGTGTATATGAGATATCGTCCACCACTGATTATTTTACAGATACCTTTGAGGTAGTCCAGATCGCACTGTCTCCAACCCTGGCCGGTTATTTTGTTGTAGCCTTTTAGAATTTTATCGTCTGCCGCTTTATCCCCGGCATATGCAATGATTACCCGTCTCTTATTCTTCAAGGGAGAAGTATCATTCAATTCAAGATTGAGAGTCATTTTGTCATTAGGGTCAGAGCTGTAATAAGAAGAGAAATACACTTCGCCGCATTCACGACAGATAATAAGCTCCAGAACCGCACCTCCACAGGTACATTTCTTTGTCTGCCTGTAGTAAATTTTACCGAAAAAACGGGAATCTTCTTTCTCCCGGACACAAGAACAGTCAGGATTGGAACACGTCCATAAATGATCTATGTTACGGGCGAAATAGTGGGCACGCAACGGCTGAACGTATCCCCCCAGCTCATCCTTTGTGAGGTTTATCATTACGAGGAAAGCCTCTACATACCCCTCTGTCTCCGGGTTGTATCCGCCGAAAAAGTCATTGGCAATTTCTTCCACATTGGCAGACGAGGAGCCTCCAGAGGCTCTTTTCAACATCTCGATATAGTGTTTTTCAATCACATACTGCGAAACGGTCTTTCCCTGTGCATTGAGCATATACTCTTCAACTTTCTCTTCAACAGGGCCATTCCCGATACATATCTCATGGATATCACTCAAAACAGAAAGATCTTCGTCCGAAAAGTAGATTTCCTCTTCAATTCCGGCTTTTTCTTTATCCCCTCTGATATAAAACCTGTCTTCATCAGATACAGCAAAGAAATCCTTTAAAAACTGTTTTGACTCTTCGTTATCCGGAAGAGAGGCACTTGAGCCCAGGAAGTTAACCTGAGGAGAATCGGCATCAAGACCGAGTCTATCCAGCAGCACTTTGATAATATATGAGACCTCTGTTCCTGCGGTACCTCTGTATGTATGAAGCTCATCAATAATCAATGTAAAAACATTATTTTCCCTGTCTTCTGCAAGCCATTCTTTTGTGCTTTCAAAAAGATTATTCTCTTCATCTCTCATCAGCATTACATTAAGCATGCTGTAGTTTGTTATGAGGATATCGGGAGGAGCGGCAATCATTTCCTTTCTAGTATTGAGTTCGGAACTCTGCTCTTCCGGACAAGAGGGATCAGGAACAGAAAATCTAAGCTGCCTGTTCTCCCTGTATGCGTTTAATGCTGTTTCATCACCATTCTCCTTGTAATCGGTATAGCTTTCTTTAATTCTCTTATTGAGTGTTTCCCACTCTTTTTCTGCTTTTCTCCTGGATTGGGAAGTTCTTTTATCATCCTTCCATGATTTAGGTGTTTTTCCTGTATAACGTCCAAAGTACAGCTTATTGCCATTAGTATACTTTTCAAGCCACGGCTTCGGACCGCTTCCATCGGGACGGACATCATCAAGAGCCCTGCGCATCCTGACCATCTGATCTTCTGCGAGTGCATTTAAAGGATAGAGTATAATGCAGCGAACCGCCCGCTTTCTTGCCTCTACATCAGGATTCTTCCAACTCCCTGCCTCTCTGAACAGACGATAGAACAGCGGAAGAAGAAACGCCTCGGTTTTGCCGGATCCGGTTCCCGTTGTCACAACAACATGTTTGTTATTATTAACTGCAGCATCAAGAGCATCAATCTGATGTTCGAAAAGACGAATCGGATTGTTGTCTCCAAAAAGATCCCTGTTAAACAATCCTTGTTCAATGAAAGAAGCAAAGTCAGGGGAGAGTTTCAGCCTGGAACACGCTTCTGCAGGAGTTTCTTTTCCGATGTACTTATTTGTGATCTCGATAAACGGCGGCTGCATGAGAACACCGGGGATTTCAAAGAGCTTCTTTCTCTCTTCTCTTGCACTCCTGTATCTTATTTTGATACCGGTATCGAGATACCCGAGATATTCGTCTCTCAATTCTCTTCCTATCTTTATTGCATCTATCATTGGTTCCTTCATAATTACCCCTTTCTGAAGATCCTCTCGAGTTCCTTTACAACACTTTCATCAACATTATTGAAAACAATAGCGTCATCAACATAAGTTTTCACAGTTGAATACCTTTTGTAATCAATCAGACACATAGCCCTGATTATGAACGGGGGAATGTAATTCAAATCCAGAAAAGTCAATGACTTGTCATTCTCATTATAGGAACAAACGCTTTTCCCGCTGTATATATGTACATAAGTTGAAGCATAGTCGAAACACTCAAATAAATTCGCTCTCCTCTTCACCTTTCTTAAAGTACCCTCATGATCAACAAGATAGTATGGATAGAATTTTTCACTTCCCTGCTTGTACAGTCCGACTTCCTTCACGCCGTTATCATGCACCGGATGCAGAGAATAATTCCTGGGATTGAACATGTACTTAAGATGGATAGTTACAGGTGCTTCATCCAGATTCTCCACGTAATCTTCTATTGAAGGAAGATATTTAAGAAGATTAAGACCATCTCTATATGCTTTATCGGAATCATGATCGGTCCTTTTCATCGGTGGATAGAACACCGTCTCAATATCTTCTTTTATTCCATATTCAATAAGTCCAAGCTTAACAAGCGGGATGATTGTTTTATAAAACAGAGAAGTATCCGGCGGCTCTGAACTTCCCAGATATTCTTTCTCGGCAAGTCTGGTAAAATTTCTCTGCAGCTTCGAATACGACACTTCGCCCACTGTATCAATCCAGTGAACAATATTCCACTGCAGAGACTCAATAATCTTTGTAGTTTGAATAGCCATTGTCGTCATCCGAGTAATCAATTGTCACAGACTCTAAATTTAAGTAATACCGTTGAGCAGTGTTCATAATTCTATCCAAAGGCATAGAAAGTCTGCTCTTCGGCGTTTCAACGAAATTGAACCCTGAATAGGAATCTTCATCCAGCTTGATTCCAAATGCCTCATCTGAAACAGAAGGAAGAACCGTCGCAAGAATACGGAGATTTTTCGGGAATGCCATCTCCCCGGCGCCGGGAAGATTCAACCTGGAGCCGTTTAAGAGGTCGACTAAAGGCTTAATGGCACATTCGATCGGGACAATATTGATATTCTCCAGGACTAACAGGTAATTATGTTCTTTATCTGTCAATGCACTGTTATAGAAATCAAGAATACCTGCCTTAACAAAATCCTCATAATGATACCAGCCGTGTTCAACCGTGATAATATTGATGTAAGTGTTTGTCACAAAATTTGCCAAAGTATATGCATAAGAAACATCGGGAATAATGGATGCTTTATGAGTAAGGATACCGGCAAGTGCTTTTCTCTGCTCTTTATCCAAATCCGATGGGAATAATGCCCTGTAGTTGTCATCTTCAAGTTCAACGATTCCCTTCCCGCGTTCAAAGAAAACTATATCTTTTACAAGAGGTTCAGCATTTTCCTCTTTCTCGGAAGATATGGGCTGTTGATTCCGAACTGCTTCCTTAAGTGTTTCAAGAATCATTGTTTTTGCATTCTCCATATGAGTAATCTCATTTGAAACAGCTCCCAATTTCTTTTTCTGAACTTCTATTTCTTTCTTCACATTCTCAAGAGCAGTCCCGGAAGCATCCAATTCGACTTCTCTTTTTTTGAGCAAATCTTCTTTTTCAGCCAGTTTCTGTCCTGCCGCTTCAAGCTTCTTCCCAAGCTCAGCTTCAATATTCCCAAGCCTTCTCTTTTTCTCTATATCAAGTTCGGCATCTATCTCGTGTTCTTTATTTCTTTGATACTCATCTAGCTGTTTCCTGAATTTCTTCCTGCTGAAAAACCAGGAGATATCGTCCTTTGAAAAGACAAAACTCTCAAACATCCTTCTGCATCGTTCAACACGGATTTTGAATGTCTCAGCATCCAGGTCTTCATCGTTGATTTTGTTAACGGCGTCTGTTATTTCGTCGATATCTACTTCTGTAGATTTGATAAACCACTCTTTCAACTTTTCTTTGCTTATAAAATCTATTTCATCAATAAACCATGTCTTTATTGAATCAAAAACATTCTGGGACATTACATATAAACTGTTCTTTCTAATTTCTGCCGCAGACTCAAGAAAATCAAAGTCCGCAACACTATATTTTTTTATAATTCCATCTTCCGCAAAGAATTTATTCTCACCATCTAAAAGCACTCTGCTGTAAATGCAGAATTCTTCTTTATCAATCGGAATGAAATATCCGAGTTTTTTACAGATCTGAACAATCCCGTTAGTAGAAATAAAAAGATTGTCTTTTTTGCGGATCCATTTAGCGTTATATAACAGACATGCAGGGGTAAAGCTGTCGGCGGATGTAATTTTGAATCTTCTAAATGGTTCCGTAGAACTAATATCTTCAACCAGGACCTCATAGAAATAATTTTTATTAATACCTTCAGGAAGAATTATCTTCCCTTCTGCTGTGTCAATTTCTTCTAATAAAGCACTGGGATATTTACCAGCATCGAATCCCTCAACAACTTCATAGTCCAGGTTATATAAGAAGTCTACACTAAATAAACTGCCTTTGAGATTTTCAAAATAATCCAAATATTTAACAATTGCCTTATAGATATTATTCTTGTTTTCCATCTATTCCCCTCTTTTTATTTTCGACATCACACCGATTTTATTGTATTTGTCATCAAGTCTTTCCAGCTTTGCGTTTCCCCAATGCTTTCTCTCCAAATCCAGAACTACTGGCACATCAGTAAACAACCCCGAGATAATCACATTTTCATTTGAAGAAACAGTGAATGCCGCCTGTCTCTTTTTCCACGTCCAGCCTTTTTGCATATTGCATTTCTTATTTTGTGCTGCTACCTTGAAAATTATCGGAGACCTGTCAAACAGCCTGATAACATGTATCCCCTCTCCCAACTCCGGGATTGTATTCAAATCCAATGAACCTTCTTTCAAAGTATATGATTTATGATCAACGACGATGGAATTATGTCCTTTAATATTTGTAATGGTCGGCAGCAGAGTTAGTATCCAGCTACCGTAATTATCTTTAACTCCCCCGACAAACTTGATGTTATCTTTTTTGAGCCAATCCTTCTGCCGTAGAATATATTTAGTTGGGTTTATATAGAATTTCTTCCATTTTGAATACTCCCATATAAAATCGGAAGAATCCCCTAACAAGCTGTTGTTAGTTTTCCAGTCTGGATAATCTAGCAAAACGCCGATCGTTCCATCTTCGGAAGGTGTAATATCGGAATAGGAGAGAACCCACTCATCGTATGTCTCATCATAAACAAAAGGGCGTCCGGGGATGGATGCAGTTACTGCCTGTACTTTATTGCCGTTCATATAGAGAGCAAAAACACCATTTGAAAGTTTAACCTTGAATACATCCTTTTTTTTCTTTGTTTTAGTTCGGGACTCACGTTCAACCCAATTGCAGAAGCAGTAGAAAACAATTCGTTTAGCGATTCTGTTCGCTTCTTTTAGCTCCAACAGAGAACAATTCTCATCGGAATGTACAATGTACGTATTTTTGAATAATTCATTCGAGAATGTTTCAAATGAGAGTGTCTCATCTATTCTGTTGTCATACTTTTTTTTGAATTCATCTATATACTTCTTAAGAGTCTTTCTATTGATGATTCTCTGTTTCAGCGGGTACTGTACATACCGCCCGGAATGAGTGGTACGTTCCGGAATACGCAGATGTAACCCGTTTGTTTCCAATAATCTTTGAGCTCCCTCCCATAAAAGTTCCTGTTTTTTTGCCTTTCCATGTCCATATAACTCTTCAGCATAGGTATCTTGTAACTCCGGTTCTCCAAAATACTTTATCGATGACTGAATGAAGTGAGCCAATTTATCGTTATATGAATTTGAAGCTTTTGCCAGGCAGTCATAGGCGACCATTACTTGAAAAACACAACAAGCCAATGAAATATAGTTGTCATTTACTCCACAATTTATAAATCCGGCATTAAAAGCCTTTGCAACTTCTTTGAAATCCAGTTCATACATTGCACAGATTTCCCTTAAGGAATCTTCCGTAAAAGGAATGACCACGTTGCTTCCTTCAGAAAAGATCTGTTTCATTTCAGTTAATATAACTTTGCCGAATTCTCTTAATATCTCATTACCCACGACGACTATTTTATCACACCTCGGCAGCAATAGATAAAACAAACTGTTTTCTGTTCAGTCTGTTTCAACTTTTGCCGGTTTCCATCAAAATATACATCTCAATTCTACCACTTTCATAATGAGTCTATCAGACGACAATGTCTCATAGAAGAGCCATACGCTTTCATTGCGGCATGCTGTTTTACTCTTCTGTCCGGATATAGAAAGTATTCTTCCCGGCTCCCCCTCTCCTGATAACCCCTTCCTCAGTGAGCTTCTTTAATGCGGAAAGAGCAGAAGACCTCCCGATTTTAGGACAGGAGAGGATAACATCTGCCCCGGTAAACTTACCGGTTTTCTCTGCGGCATATCTCCTTACTATGTCATAAGCACTGCCTCTGTCCTTTTCCGCCGTCAAGCCGACACGCTCCTCAAACTCCAGATAACAGGAAAGAATGACCTGAAGCATATACCTGATAAAAGGCGTCGGATCATTCTTTTCTTCAGGCCATCCCGAGTCGGATTCTTCAAGTACGTCAGAATACCTGTCCCTGGTCTTCTCTATCTCCTTCTCTATACTGATGTTCTTTCCGATGCTGTAACCGTTCCTGTAAAGAAGGAGAAGTGTAAGTAGTCTGCTCATCCTGCCGTTACCGTCATTGAATGGATGTATGCATAGAAAATCACAGATGAAGGCGGGAATTAGAATCAGGGCATCTATTTTCTCTTCCGCAGCGACATAATCGGGTGACTTAAACACAATCATGCAGACCTTTACCGATATGACTAAACTCCAGCTTTCTCCACGAAGACTGAAAGTGGACTGAATCCGACCTTCTCCAACATCGCAAGATCCTTCTTTCTCTTATTACGGCATGTCCATGTGTTACCCTTTCTCTCCATCTTGAGGCATCGTGCCATGTTGAGAATATCCTGTGTGGAGATTGTCGTATTACCAAGTCCTTTGACTGCTCTGTTGAGAGACGAATAGAGCTGACCTGTTATCAGCATAATAAATGCCAACCCCTGTTCTTTGATGTAATCCTGCTCTTTGAGGTCGTTGAAATCGGCTTGATTCTTTATATATTGGTAAAATGTTTCGATTCCCAATCGACCTTTATACGTTGAGAATATCTCCTTCGGCTCAAGGCTGCTGTTGCTCTGAAGAACATATACCCCGAAGTTCTCCCCCTCTCTATCAAGCCCTTCTTTTGTATAGCCGTCCTTACCGAGTTCAATGCATCGGGTGTAGTTGAACATGCATCTTGAATTCTCATCTATATCCCTAGCGCAAAAAGTCATTTTCAGGCTCTTATCAACACCGGTATTACGGCTTTAATCTTTTTCACAACTCCCTCATTTCTATAATAATCACCCAGTCTTGACTTTCCGTATTGATAAACGGTATTGCGCGTTCTCGAGGAAAGGTACGCCTCGTAGAATTCCTCCCAGCTCAGATACTCTCTGCTGTCGGCATAGTCGTATGTCTTTTCCAAAACAGAAGAAGGAACATCTATTATGCCTGCCTCAAGAATAATGTACTCGAAAGATTCAGGAGCATAGACAACACAATCTATTTTCTCAGCTACAAGGTAGTCCATAATTTTACGTATCTCACACCCGAAAGCGGCACCATCCACGACAGCCAGAACTCTCTGCGCCCGGCTTTTCTTTATAACATTGTAGACGTTGCTTTTGCCGTGACTCGAGATACACCTATCCGGGTATATGATGCAGAAGAAATCAAAACCGGAGTTTGAATCTTCAGTAATCACCACATCAGGATGAAAAGGAAGATTTCTCTTAAGATTATATAGGCGGTACATTTCATTGTAGACCCGCTTGAAAGGTCTGTACTTATCCGACTCTGTCTCGCTCTTCAAGCCGTATATTTCATCAATACTGTACGGCAGCGCCTTCAATGCGTCGCGTGTGATGATGACGAAATAATTGTCAGATCCTCCGAGGAGGGATGCAAACTTCTTCGTCGAAAGAAAAGATGCACTCTCATCGATAAATACGATATTGCCAGACAACGCACCCAGCCTCAGCTCCCAGTCAATATTATTCAGCACAGTACATCTGACAGGAGATTTCATTGTAATTCCAGAGGAGACTCCATTTTCCTCGTATGACTCGATGAGGCGTACAAGTTCACTCTTTCCCGTCGCGCTGTTGCCTTCAAGAATAGTAATATTACGCTTCACTGTAAGAAAGTAATGTACTCTATTGTTGTATATTTCGATATCGTATTTACCGGTCATACTTTCATCCCTCAAATGAGATCATTGTCGAGGACACTCTCTATAAGTTCCCTCTTCGAATGGACAATTTTATTAAGGTTTACGATTTCGATATCGAACTCTCCGTCTCCGAAATTCATTAAGTACCCCAGTCTGATTGTCAAATCCTTCTCTTTGCCGAGACGGAGAATCCAGTCTGCGCAGTTGTCTCCGCAGAATGAAGCGTTGAACATATGGTCGTTATCATAATTCATAAGTATGAGTGTCTTGACGCCTCCGGAGAGGCGAATTGGAGGTATGGGGCCCAGGAACGGGCTATCGATTATTCCTGCCGAAACAACTTCAGACTTATCAATATCTTTAATCATCTGTTTTGTTGTCTCGTCCGTAATCCATCCATCCTCATAGATATTATCGAAATAGGCTTCTGGATTGAATATATAATTATCCTGTGTGGGCTCTCCGTAATATATCTTAAGCATTCCGTCCTCAAATTTGTTCAACATATAATTATAGCTGTAACGGAAGAGAAAATATCAAGAGAAAACAGCTTTTCATGCTAAGACATATGTCAATACATAATTGAAGAAAAATGAAGATAGTCTCAGGACAATTCTTGAAGCAAGAAGTGATGCCGGCAGAAATTACCTCCCGGGACTCGCAAAAGACAGGAAAGGAATAGAAAACCTATCCCTTAACCTCTCGTATGGCCTTGAACACGGATATACAAAGCCCCGCTCCTTCTACGGTGGCGGCGGCATGAAGATATTCCGCGACCTCATATGGTAGATGAGGGGTATCATGAAGGACGACCACAGATCCTACAGGGAAAACAACTTCTATGATTTCCCGCAGAAGGAGAGAGGAAAGATGATTGCGCTCTCTCATGAGAAACAAGAACTTCATGAAGAAGGACAAGGGCATGCTCTCTCCCTATAAGAATGTAATCGGGAAGGCTTAAACTCCGCCCTCTCCGATTTTCTTATAAAAGTCTTTGAACCAAAGCTTTGCTTTGTGCTATTATTGCCGAGTTTGATTTTGAAAGAACAGGAGCATCCATGAAATCAAAAACTTTTCTGATATTTACGTTTCTTCTTGTCATCTCCTTACTTATCTCATGCGATTCCGATAGACAGAAAGCATATATCGTCAACTTCAATTCCAACGGGGGCTCTTATGTCGAGGCCCTGATGGTCAAGGAAGGGAGTTACTGCACAAAGCCGGAGACACCGACCAAAGAGGGATCAGATTTCAGAGGCTGGTACAAAAGTGACGGCAGTCTCTTTTCCTTCGAGAGCGAGACTGTCTCTTCTAATATCACATTGAAGGCGGAATGGAGTGTTGTCGCTACTTACGTCACCGTCTTCTTCGATTCCGACGGAGGTTCGGAAGTAAAGTCTCAGACAGTTGAAAAGGGCGGAAAAGTAAAGAAGCCAGAAGACCCGACATACAAAGATTATATCTTCTCCGGATGGCTCAAGCTCGAAGAGGATGGCTACACATACTTCGATTTCGATACCGACACCGTAACTGAAGACATAGTTCTCTATGCAGATTGGCAGGCTGAGTCGGCAACTCAATATTACACTGTCACATTCGATTCCGCAGGAGGCTCTGCTGTTACCTCAGAGGTTGTTGCCAAAGGAGCAAAAGTTAAAAAGCCTGACGCCCCGGTAAGAGCCGGTTATGATTTTGAAAACTGGATCCGAAGCGGCACAAACTCAATATTCGATTTCGAAAAAGACACAGTATCTTCCAATATAACGCTGAAAGCTCTCTGGAAAGAGAATTACGGAATATATACGGTAACTTTTGTCTATGGAAACGGCACTGATAATTTCACAACGACTGTCAAGAAATGGGATAAACTAACAAAGCCCGATGATCCGAAGAAAGACGGAGAGTACTTTGTCTACTGGACAAAGGAGAACAACACAGCATTCGATTTCGATATCGAGACCGTCTCTTCAGATATGAAACTGACGGCTGTATGGAGTAAAGACGAGTACTATACAGTGAAGTTCAATACCGACGGAGGATCCTATGTTGCTTCTCAGATGGTGAAGAAAGGAGAAAAGGTACGAAAACCTGATCCTCCGACGAAAGACAGCTATGCATTTCAGGGCTGGGTTGACGACTCGAGTAGAGAATACGACTTCTCCACCCCGGTTGAATCCGATAAAACACTCTCTGCAAGATGGACACTGAATGGATTTGAAGTTGCATTCTATTTAAATGGTGAACCCTACTACAATGAGAAAATAGTCGCGGGAGGGAAAGCATACAGGCCGAAAACAACTCCGACAAGCAAAGAACAATACAAAACCTTCAAATGCTGGGCTCTCGGCGGAAAAGAATATGATTTCAACGCATCGGTTACACAGAACATAAAGCTTGTTGCCCAATGGAGAGACTACGAAGTCGGCGATATCGGGCCCGAAGGCGGATATATCTTCTACGATGTTGATGCCGATAACGAAAGCGGCAACAAGGACGGATTGAAATCATCGGAGTGCGGCTGGCGCTATCTTGAAGCTGCGAAGGATGATATTTCATCACCAGTCGAATGGGGATGCTTCTCCTCCGACAACTACGGTACCAAATACGGTATAGGGGAAGGAAAGAAGAATACAGAATTGCTTCTCGAGAACAGAAACAGACAGTATCCTCCGATGTCTGACTATGTATGGAAGAAGAATATAAACGGTAAAGACGACTGGTATATTCCAAGTAAGGATGAGCTCAATCTCATGTACGAGAATCTCCAGAAGAAAGGACTCGGCAATTTCAGAAAGGATAATTACTGGGCAAGCTCGGAGAATAATGACGTAACAGGTGATGCAAGGAAGTTCAACGCATGGAGCCAGAATTTCTCCGATGGCAAGCAGGAATCCGTAAAACGTAATTCCTATAACTACATACGCCCTGTAAGACAACTCTAACTAAGCCCCGGTTGACCGCCGGGGACTTTATATTTCCCGTTCTCATCTTTTCTCCTATCAATGCTGTTAGGCCCGCGGGTGATTCCGCCGCCTGTTTTACAGAACTAATTTCTCAGCCTGTTCTTTAACGTCTCTGTCTATTCTGATGTTCAAATTTGTTGTTGCCATGCCCATAGCTCCATCTGCCAACAGAATAGGTTTTGATAAAGCAGTCGGCAACACAGTGTCATTACAACAGCGGCAATAAATCCCCTGTTAACATGTAACAGCACACACTGACGCATCCTATTGATTACTCAAACTTCGCAGTTGCGTGAAGCTTGAATTTAGGCCACTTTCTCCTCTTTTA
>CAVHPV010000037.1:0-23779 GCA_963638045.1 Faecalibacterium sp. CAG:74
CCCGGGAAAATGTCATGATTTTCGGTGATTATCAAATAAATTTTACAAAAGAAAGACAAAAACGAACAGTTTTCGGAGATTGCCTATCTTCAATGTCATTCCTTTCGTATTCTCGTAAGGATTACGATATACATCGGGTAGGGCCGAAAACATGGGATAAGGCAAAACAACACATAATATACAGATTACTCAATCCACCTATCATCAAAAGAGGATTATCATTATTAGCATGAAAAAATTGCTGGTAACATTAATCATTGTCTTTTTTTCAATCTGCTCTGTTTTCTCTTCCCCTTCTTTTGAGAAATACTTTTCCCCTTCCTCTGTCCAGTATTCGTCCTCAACACAGGAAAATGCAGCTAATGCAGCGTCTCTGACAGAGATGCTTTATGCTCTTGGAAATCTCTACAGCTACCTGGACCAGAATTACCTTTACGAGATAGACAATGACGCTATGAAAAATGCTGTGATATCTGCAATGATAGACTCCTTGGGAGACAAGTATTCTTATTTTGTAACTCCAGACGAGGCAGAAGACTATAAAGAAGACAGTGATGGGAAATACGTTGGAATCGGAACTTATCTTACAAAAGTAAATCCGGCGTATATTGACTGGGAAGATCCATCAACCTACATGGTAATAATTACCTCCCCATTCCCTGGAGGGCCTGCTGACAGGGCAGGACTCCGTGCCGGCGACATGATTAGCCATGTCAACGGAGAAGAAATTTACGAACTCAATGCAACAGATGCAAGTAAAAAGATTAGAGGGGTAGCAGGGACACCCATCACCCTCACCGTCCACCGAGGGTCCGCGACCTTTGACATAACCCTTATGCCGGAGGAAATAACTACTCCCACTACTTCGAAAACCATTCTTGACGACAATATCGGTTATCTGGCTATCACACAGTTTTCAAAGACAACCTATGAAAGCGTTAAGGAAGATTTGAATACACTTCTCGAGGAAGGAGCAACCAGCCTTATCATTGACTTAAGAAATAATGGAGGGGGCGTCGTTGACTCCGCTCTCAGTATTGCCAATATGTTCGTTGAAGGCGACAAAGTCCTGATGACAACAAAATTCAAGGACTCCGCATCCAAGAAAAATACCACTTATACTTCAACAGACCAGCTTTCTGTACCAACATCCTTCCCGGTTGTCCTACTTGTCAATGGTGGAACTGCGAGTGCCAGTGAGATATTGACAGGAGCTCTCAGGGACAATGATAGAGCTATTGTTGTTGGCTCACAGACTTATGGTAAGGGCATCATGCAATACTCCATATCCTTTATGGGAGGATATCTTAACCTAACTGTTGCTAACTACTACACTCCTAGTGGAAAATCAATTCACGAAGTGGGGATTGCTCCAGATTTTGTTGTAGATACTGCAGAGTATTCTGATGAAGAACTCTCTGCATATGCGGAATTTCTCAAGAAAAATTATATAGAGGACTGGTTGAAAACTTATCCTGAGTACTCAAAAGAAAACATCTTGGCATTTGCAGAAGCATATAAAGACAGTGGCGTTCCTCACGACCTTTTATGTCTTTTGATTCGTAATGAATATATTTACACTCTTGATTACGATAAACGCCCTATTGCAGATCCTGATTTTGATACACAGCTCAGTAAAGCTATTGAAGTCATCAAAAGCGGCATGACCATTGAAAAAATAACCACACAGAAAGAAGAGAATGTCTGATGCGAATCTTTCTTTTGGATAAAACTTACACTGGTGAAAACATTTACCCCTTGAAAAAGAGGGAAGTTCGATATCTTGAAAAGGTTTTACGCCTGAAGGAGGGTATTACCTTCACCGCAAAAGACATAAGCGAAAATTATTACAAGGCAACGCTTCTTTGTGGCGGGAACTTATCTTTATTGCCGACAACATGCCCAGAAAATACCTTGCTGGATACTCTCTCTGGCTATATGGGAGATTTTGCTCCCTTAGACATGTATGTTTCAATTCTAAAAGGAAAGAAGAACGAAACAGTTGTAAGATCTCTCACCGAAATTGGTGTAAGGAGAATTATCTTCGTCAAGACAGAATTTTGTCAAGAAAAAGATTTATCATCACATCAAAAGGAAAGGCTTGAGATTATCATTAAAGAGGCTGTCCAGCAATGTGGAGGAAAAGCGCCTTCGCTTGAAGGCCCCATCAGTTTTGTGGAAGCTGTTAAAAAAGCCGAAGGTAAAAGCCTCCTTTTGCACCAAGCTCTGATGGGAAATACACTCTCCCTGAAAGACATAGATTTGACCTCTTCTATTATATCATGCTTTATAGGTCCAGAAGGTGGCTTTTCTAATGAAGAGTGTACTCAAGCAGAGAAAAATGGAGCTATTCCTATTCTTCTGAAAACTAATATTTTAAGGGCAGAAACAGCATCTATTTATGTTGCTTCTGCAATACAGACACTAACTCATTAGCAAATTTTACACTTGGACTCATCTTCCAATTTCCTTCAATAATCAAATTTATCCTTTTCTCAATGCGGAAAAGTATAAGAAATCTTTAAAAGGAGCTATAGAAACATCTTTGTAATAATTGTTTCTGTCAAACTATGTTCGATTTATTAGTCTTTGGAGAGAATGTCACATTACACAAGTATTTAGAAAATTCAATTGATAAACATCATGTTTTCTTGCCTCTTTCTTCTCTCTCCCCATCTATTCCTTTTGGAAACATAGTAATACTTGTTTCAGAAGACACTCCCACTATAAGAAGAGTAGCTTCTGTCCTTTCTCCATGGATTCCTCTTATTGTAATTACAAAAAAATATGACTGGATTAATACAATAAATCGTGCTCTTTTAGAGACTCTTATGCCTTCAATGTCATCGTTAGACATAAAATTTGCCATTGAAAGAGCAAAAAAAGCAATTATCAATTACAAGGAAGTAGAAAAAGAATTTGTAGGAATCAGCGATGATACAAGCACATTACGAAGTAATATTGTGCTCGCAACTTTTTGTCATTCCACCGTCAATATATCAGGAGAGACAGGTACAGGAAAAACAATAGCAGCAAAAATTATCCACAAACTCAGTAATAGTAAAAAAAAGAAAATGGTATATATAAATTGTGCCAACCTCTCATCGCAAATTATTGATTCTGAGCTCTTTGGTCATACGAAAGGTGCTTACACAGGAGCTGATACTCAACGAGAAGGTCTAATAGAAGAGGCAAATGATTCTACACTTTTTTTAGATGAAATAGGAAATCTCTCTTTGGATCTACAAGCAAAATTGCTTGACACAATTGAGTATGGACGATTCAGGCGAATCGGTGAAAACTGTGAAAAGTTCTCCAAGTTTAGACTTATAACAGCCGCTCAAGAAACACTTGAATCCTTGTTGGAACAAAAGCGACTGAGAGAAGATTTCTATTACCGAATATCTTCTTTTTCCTTCGAAATACAACCCCTAAGGAACCATAAAGAAGATATCCCCTACATTGTCAAATTCTACAAAGATAAAAATAAAACAGCGAAAAGAAATATAGACAACTTTGAGCCTCTTATGAAGAAAGAATGGAAAGGCAATGTACGCGAACTTTTTCATTATCTTGACCGTGTTTTTATGATTTAACCACAATCATGCAGACTTTTACCGATTAATCCCGATGTCAGGATTAATCGGTAATTTCATGAATGATTATGTCTAAAGAAGAAAACCCTATTCGGCATGCCTCCTATGTTAAGAGAAGTGGACAGCAAGGCTTATATCGACACAAAACACTTTCTTGAACTTTTTTTGGCTGTATTCAAGAGGAGCAATCCAGAAATAAGCACATATCTCGAGACAGGACTAAACGTGCCTGTCGACTGTTCGGAGCTCGCTGAATATGTTCTCAATAAAGATATGGACAGTTTCATCGAAGGGTTTTCAAAGATAGAAGAACATTACGATGAGATTATCAGATATCAAGCTGGCCCTGAAGCTTGGAATAGGTAGCTGAAACCACCTAATAATTGTTAATCTTCGACAGATAAAAACGGCATCAAAACTCAAATTCATCTGTCCTTTTTGGTTGAGACACAGATTGTTTTCACATTACAAGCAATGTTACCAGTACACTTATACAGCTTATACCAGCAGTCAGAGGGAGGCCAAGGTTGCAGAATGCAACAATTACAGCCACAATAAAACCAATAAGAGAAGGGAGAAAAGAATCTGTTGCATTCAAAATAGCAGGAAAAGTAAGAGTGGCTAACGTTATATATGGTGCATAGAAAAGAAAAGAGTGAAAAAATTTATTCCTGATAGTTTTCTTCAGAAAGAGAAGAGGGATTGCTCTGATAAGATAGGTCACTGCTGCTATCACCAAGATTGAGATGCATATATATCTGTCACTCATAATCTTCCTCCAGGTTATTGTCCTTTACAGGAAATAGAAAAGCAAAAAAGGATGAAACAAAAAGAGTTACGATTATCACCTTTATTCCTGATGATATACCAGAAAGACACGATAGCTTTTCAAAAAGAAGGCTGAGAAGCATTGAAATGACAACAGCAGATGCAATCACCCTATTCTCCTTGGCAGGAGGAATAATAATGGCTATGAACATTGCATAAAGGGCAACTGACAGTGCCTCTGTTAAAACAGAAGGAAGAATCTGCCCCATAATTCCTCCCAGGGCAGTTCCAAGCACCCAGCCAGGGCATGCAACGGACATGGCTCCAATATTATACATCGGATTCAATGGGAATTTCTGAGCAGAGGAAAGACCAAAAATTTCATCTGTCACACCCATGGCAATCAGAATTCTCTTTCCATAGCCAGTTCCGGGGGCAAGTCTTACGGCTAAAGCTGCACTCATGAGTAAATATCTCAGATTAATAACCACGGTAGATGCCACTAGTTCCCACACAGAACCACCATCCCTCATGATATCAAGGGCGGCAGCTTCTCCTGCAGATGTATAATTGAGTGCACTCATCAAAGCACTCTGATACCATTTCATCCCTATATTAGATGCACTTATTCCAATGGTGAAAGATACAGCAAAATAGCCTAAAGCTACACTAATGCCGTCAATCACCCCTCTCTTATAGTTTGTGAGGTTATCGTCCATACTTACAAAAAGAAGAGGCTCCGGAGAGCCTCATGTTTATTTTACCACAATATTGACGAGTTTCCCGGGAACCACAATTTCCTTGACAATCTCCTTCCCGTCAATCCACCTGATGACATTCTCATCCCTCTTTGCAGATGAGAGCATTTCATTCTTTGTCGCACCTGCACTAAGCGTAAGTTTTGACCTTACCTTACCATTAATCTGGACAACAACTGTAATGACATCATCTTTTGTCTTTTCCTCATCCCATTTCGGCCATTGTGCCTTGGAAACACTTGGAGAGTGCCCCAACATCTCCCAGAGCTCCTCTGCCAGGTGCGGAGTATAGGGGGAAAGCAGAAGAACAAGATTCTCAATACATATCCTCGGCAGCACATCACACCGGGTAAGTTCATTAACGAACACCATCATCTGTGATATCGCAGTATTGAAGTTGAGGGATGCAGTATCGAGACTGACTTTCTTAATGGTCTTGTTCATAAGCCTGTCGAGTTCCTTACCGGGCTCAACATCCTTAATCTCTTTCTCGGTTGCCAGTTTCCATACTTTTTCTATGAAGCGATAAACACCTATAAAGCCGGCAGTAGCCCAAGGCTTGCTTTCAGTGAGAGGCCCCATGAACATCTCATACATTCTCACAGAGTCTGCCCCGTAGTCCCTGATATAATCATCAGGGTTGATGACATTTTTGAGAGACTTGCTCATCTTGGCAATAACCTGAGTAAGCTCCTCATTATCATCCTGGGCATAATACTTTCCGTCTTTCTCTACAACCATATCTGTCGGAACAAGGCTCTTGTTCTTCCTCTGATAGGCAAAGGACGTAATCATACCCTGGTTGACAAGTCTCTGAAAAGGCTCGGGAGTGCTGAGATAGCCCAAGTCATAGAGAACATGGTGCCAGAAACGAGAGTAAAGAAGATGGAGGACTGCGTGCTCCGCGCCTCCCACATAGAGGGAGACCGGCATCCAGTATTTCTCCTTCTCCTCAGAGACAAATCGCTCTGTATTCTTCGGATCAATATATCTCAGGAAGTACCAGCAGGAGCCTGCCCACTGTGGCATTGTGTTAGTCTCCCTCTTTGCATCTCCCCCACACTCCGGGCATTTGCAATTAACCCACTCATCAACTTTGCTAAGCGGACTGTCACCAGTTCCGCTGGGTTCATACTTGCTGACCTGTGGAAGGGTCAAAGGAAGATCTTCTTCCTCCAAAGGGACAATACCGCATTTCGGACAGTGTACAAGAGGAATCGGCTCCCCCCAATACCTCTGACGGGAGAAGACCCAGTCACGAAGCTTGTAATTGACAGCCCTGTGTCCGCACTTATGCTCTTCAAGATAAGCCAATACCTTCTCAATGGCATCTTTTTTATTCAACCCGTCAAGCCACTCGGAGTTGACATGGATTCCGTCTTCCGTCCATGCCTGTGTCTGGACGTCAACATCACTCTTAAGAACTTCGACAATAGGAAGATTGAACTTCTTTGCAAACTCCCAGTCCCTGTCATCATGAGCAGGCACCGCCATAATGGCACCGGTGCCATATGAAATCAGGACATAGTCGGCAACCCAGATCGGAAGGAGTTTGCCGGAAAGCGGGTTGATGGCATAAGAGCCTGTAAAGACTCCTGTCTTTTCCTTGGCAAGGTCTGTCCTTTCAAGGTCAGACTTGTGCTTCACTTCATCAAGATATTTCTCTACGGCATCCTTCTGCTCGAGAGTAGTCAGCTTCTGCCGCATCGGGTGTTCGGGAGCAATGACCATATATGTGGCTCCGAAGAGAGTGTCGCAGCGGGTTGTGTAAACCTCCAGGTAATCATCGCTCTTCTCCAGTTTAAAGAGGACAGATGCCCCCTCGCTCTTTCCAATCCAGTTACGCTGCATGGCCTTGACCGATTCAGGCCAATCAAGAGAATCGAGCCCTTCCAGAAGCTTATCTGCGTAAGCTGTTATCTTCAGCATCCACTGCCTTATATTTTTCTTCTCGACTTTAGTACCGCATCTCTCACACCGGCCTTCTTTGACTTCCTCGTTAGCAAGTCCGGTCTTGCAACTGGGACACCAGTTGATAGGGGTGAAAGCTTCATAAGCAAGTCCTTTCTTATAGAGCTGGAGGAAAATCCACTGTGTCCAGCGGTAATAATCCTCATCGCATGTGCTGATCTCTCTGTCCCAGTCATATGAGAAGCCGAGAGATTTGATCTGACGGCGGAAATTGTCAATATTACGCTGTGTAGTAACATAGGGATGGGTTCCGGTCTTAATAGCATAGTTCTCGGCAGGAAGACCGAAAGAGTCAAAGCCCATCGGATGGAGAACATTATAGCCGTTCATCCTCAGATAGCGGGAATATATATCTGTTGCAGTATAACCCTCAGGGTGTCCAACATGAAGGCCGGCTCCTGACGGATAAGGGAACATGTCGAGGACGTAGGCCCTCTTTTCCCTGGGGACAGATTCATCCTCAAGGGTTCTGAATGTCTTGTTTTCTTCCCAATACTTCTGCCACTTAGGCTCTATTTTATCAAATGGATACTTGCTCATGTCACAAGTATAACAAGTTGGATAATAAAATACCATAATCGGAGAACAGCGAGAGGTCGGTGACAAGCCTGCCGTTATCCAGACGGCAGAACCTGAAAAAAAGGAATCACAGGAATGCAGAAGCATTTCTGAAAGAAGAAAAAGAACAAGCCGGGATATCATAATGGAATGTTCGCATAAAAACGCTGAAAGACTTTGCTTCCCGTCCCTGAGTCATTTCTGCCGGCAGACTCTTTTGAGCTCCACTTGTGTAAATAAGACAATACCCGAAAGGCAACACGATAAAATGACAGTGAGAGCCGGGGATACTCTTTCTCTCAGATGTGGATAACAGAAGAAGGAGCCACGATACGGCTGGACAATCTAATTGAATTTATTTCTTCATATATAAAGCAATTAAATATTCCAAACAAACTCTGCCATATTTTTCTTGACTGGAATGTCGAGTGAGGATACTATCTAAAAACGAGATATGAACTTTGAAAAGTCCGAAGGTGTAAATCAACAATCCACTTGACAGGTTCTAGGGGGATAGAGAGTGGTAATGGCACATATCCTTGTTGCTCAAAAAGGACAATGCAATTAGCAATTCATTACAGCAGGAGAAGCTGGCCTTATGGCGTTATTTCTCCATTTGTCTGGGAAATCAAGTCACACCTTTTAGTGTGTGGCTGAAGGAGTTATAAATGAAAAAA
Organism: Faecalibacterium sp. CAG:74; assembly: GCA_963638045.1. Classification (GTDB taxonomy): domain Bacteria; phylum Spirochaetota; class Spirochaetia; order Sphaerochaetales; family Sphaerochaetaceae; genus Ornithospirochaeta. Next base: position 8,329 of record CAVHPV010000037.1, read on the forward strand.
AGGAAATTGGTTGCTATCGTTTTAGCAGTTTTCCTGCTGATTGCGTTTGTCGCTTGTAAGAGTGCACCAGTCACACCAGATTCGGAAAAAGCAGAAGATGCTTCTTCCTCCGAAGAGACAAAAATCAGAGTATTCGAGACAACAGATATCCACGGTTATCTTATGGATACCTCATCGGGAGATGAGAGCACGTTCCAGTACAGACTTGCCTACATTGCAAATGATGTGAACAAGGCAAGAGAAAGCAAGGACTATGACGATGTGCTTCTCCTCAACGGCGGAAACAACTACGAAGGAACTCCGGTATCGAACCTTCTTGAGGGTGCTGCAATCCGTGCGGCTTTTGACAGCATGGATTATGATGCAATATCGATCGGAAACCATGAGTTCGACTACGGCATAGATACTGTCAACTGTGACAGTGACGGAACTGTCGCCTCCTACAAGGTAGGCTCAATCTCCGGCGACAGTGACATCCCGGTGCTGGCATATAACCTATATTACAAAGGAACAAAGAACCGCGTTGATTTTGCACGTGACTACATTGTTGTAGAGAAAGGCGGAAAGAGAATCGCCCTTGTCGGATACATCACCGATTTCTCAAGCCAGGTCATGACAAGCAAAATCGAGAAGTATGAAATTGATGATGATATAGACGCCCTTATTTCAAAGATAAAGGAAGTCAATGAGAAAGAGAAACCGGACGCAACTGTTGTTGTAGCATTCGGCGGTGCCTCAAGTATTGCATCAAAGCTCTCGAAGGAGGATGTAGTTCTTGTCACAGGCGGTCACAATCAGGCATCAACAGGATCTGCCGGAGTAGCAGAGAGTGGAGTGGCATACCTTGAGAGTGCATGCTATGCACAGGGCTATGTATACCTGACCCTCGTCTTTGACAACACCACAGGCGAAGTCAGCGTTGAGGACACAGGGGCAAAGGCAATCACAGGACGTGGTGTCGACACAAAGGTCCTTTATGATACAGAAGGCAACGAAAACCTCGATAAGGCAGTTCTTGCGATATCTCACGAAGCATGGAATGCAGTGAAGGATGACATGGAGGAGAACCTCGGTTATATCACAACACCTGTCGACAAGACAAAGGCAAGTGACAACGGGGCAACATATGCCGGCAACTGGATTACAACTCTCATGCTACGATATGCCAAGGACAAGTGCGGAGCTGTTGCAGCTTTCTACAATAACGGGGGAATAAGAACAACATTCACAATCCCCGAGGGTGAGACAAAAAGGACAATCACTGCCGGAGATATCTATCAGATAAATCCTTTCTGCAACTATTGGTATATATATGAGATTACAGGTGCGGAGCTTGCCCGGCAGCTTATCAACGGCTTTGAGGGAATGGGCAACTATGGAGATCAGATGTCCGGTTTGACATTCACATACACTCAGACCGAGAAAGCTGGAAGTGAATCAACCTCCCGTGCACAGGGCGGCCCCGGTGGCCCGAGCAAAACGTCCTACGACTACACAATCGAGTCCATTACACTCTCTGACGGAACTGCTGTCGACCCGACAGACACATCCAAAACATATAAGGTGTGTATCAGCAACTACAGCGCAACCCTCGAAGGCAGTGTCTTCGAGAACAAGGAGCCGCTTTATCCTTCTGCAGAAGCTCCGATTGACAATGTCACAATCATCAACCTTCTGAGAGAAGAGGGAAAGGCAAATAACGGCCTTCTCTCTGTTGACACCTCAAAGCGTGGAACACTTGTAGAGAAAAAGTAAGATTATCAGGGGCACTCGTATTATGCGACTGCCCCGTTTTCAATAAGACAGATGAATATTTGAAAACATGCCGTTTTTCAAGCTATAATTATAAATATGGCATACGAAGAAAGTAATATAAGGACACTCTCTAGCATTGAGCATATAAGACAGCGTCCCGGAATGTATATCGGAAGGCTCGGCAACGGCAGCCATCCCGATGACGGCATATACATCCTCCTGAAAGAAGTGATAGACAACTCAATCGACGAGTTCATGGAGGGACACGGCTCCAGGATATCTGTCAGCGTGGCCGGCAACACATGCACGGTGAGAGATTACGGAAGAGGTATCCCGCTCAATAAGGTTATCGACTGCGTCTCTGTTATCAATACCGGCGCCAAATATGACAATGAAGCTTTTCAATATTCCGTAGGTCTCAACGGTGTCGGCACAAAGGCTGTCAATGCCCTCTCAAAACACTTCGAGATTACATCATTCAGGGACGGGGAGTTCATGTATGCCTCCTTCGAGCGGGGAGTCCTCAAAAAGAAGAACAGGGGAAAGACGGAAGAAGCCAACGGGACCCTTGTCACTTTCACCCCGGATGACAATAAAGATATCTTTTCCGACTATGCCTACAATGAGGAGTACATTACAGAAAGACTCTGGAACTATGCCTATCTCAACAAAGGCCTCACCATTGATTTCAACAAGAAGATAATCCGCTCACAGAACGGTTTGATGGACCTTGTAAAGAAAACACTGGGGGACAACGGGCTCTATCCTCTCATCAACTATAAAAACCAGCATCTTGAGTTCGCATTCACCCATACAGACGGCTACGGAGAGAAATACTACAGCTATGTAAATGGCCAATACACCTCGGACGGAGGAACCCATGAGGCAGCCTACAAGGAAGGTATCCTCAAAGGGATAAACGAGTACTTTCACAAATCCTGGGCGGCTCCCGAGATAAGGGACGGCATTGTTGCAACAATTGCCATCAAGATCATGAACCCTGTATTCGAAAGCCAGACGAAGAACAAGCTCGGCAACACCGATGTAAGGGGATGGGTTGTATCGGAAGTGAAGGAAGCCGTTGTCGACTCCCTTATGAAGAACAGGGATGTGGCCAAAGCCCTTGAAGAAAAGATTGTCAACAACGAGAAGATCCACAAGGAAGAGGCTGCGATAAAGAATGGAGCAAAGGAAAACTCAAAGAGGGTGGCAATCAACATTCCCAAGCTGAAGGAATGCCGCTACCACCTCAACTCCTACCCCCAGTCCCATAAGGAGGATGCAGAGAACTCTATGATCTTCCTTACCGAGGGAGACAGCGCCGCCGGGACTATCACAAAGACCCGCAATGCCGACACTCAAGCAGTCTTTGCCTTGAGAGGCAAGGTTGTGAATGTCTACGGAAAGAAACGCACAGAGATTTACAACAACGAGGAGCTTTACAACATGATGATAGCCCTCGGCATAGAGGACAGCACCGACAACCTCAGGTACGGCAAAGTTGTGATAGCAACCGATGCCGATGTCGACGGCTTCCATATAAGAATACTGCTCATGACCTACTTCTTCACCTACTTTGAGGACATCATCAACCAGGGAAGACTCTATATCCTGGAAACACCTCTCTTCAGGGTGAGAAACAAGAAGGAGAACATCTATTGCTACTCCGAAAAGGAGAGAGACGAGGCCCTCAAAAAGCTCAGGGGAGCCGAGGTGACAAGGTTCAAGGGGCTCGGGGAGATAAGCCCGGGAGAATTCAAGGATTTCATAGGCGAGAACATAAAGCTGCTTCCTGTAACCTATGACAGCATTGCGGAGATCAGAAAGGATCTTGCCTTCTACATGGGCGACAACACACCCTCGAGAAGGGAATTCATCATGGGTAACTTGATGGATCTGAGCGTCTGAAGGAGGAAACAATGGCGAAGGCAGAAAATTTATATAACGACTATTTCCTGGAGTATGCCTCCTACGTCATACGTGACAGGGCCATCCCGGATCTCCTGGACGGCTTCAAACCTGTCCAGAGACGAATCATACACACTCTCCTTAAGATAGATGACGGAAGGTACAACAAGGTCGCAACGGTAGTCGGAGAGACAATGAAATGTCATCCCCACGGGGACGCATCCATCGGAGAGGCTCTCGTCAATATCGAGAATGACGGACTCTTCATAGAAGGTCAGGGTAACTTCGGCAATGTCCTCACAGGCGATAAGGCAGCTGCCGGAAGATACATCGAGTGCCGACTCAAGCCTTTTGCGAAGAAGGTCCTCTACTCTCCCGAGATAACAGAGTACGTAGACACCTACGACGGAAGAAACAAAGAGCCGGTGGTTTTCCAGGCCAAGGTGCCGGTTGTAGCCATCACCGGAACAAGCGGCATAGCCGTAGGTATGACAACAAAGATACTCCCCCATAATGTACTTGAAGTTCTCGAGTGCCAGAAGAAAGCCCTCCGGGGAGAGAGCTTTGAAATCTATCCCGATTTCCCGACAGGGGGAGTTGTCGATGTAAGCCAATATGATGACGGTAAGGGGTCTGTGACAGTAAGGGCAAGAATAAATGCCCAGGATCCGAAGAAGGTTGTGATAGAGGAGCTTCCCTACGAAGTCACTTCGCCTTCCCTCATCGACTCAATCAAGAAAGCCGACAGCAAGGGACAGCTCAAGATATCATCTGCGACGGACTATACAGCAGAGAAGGCAAACATAGAGATCAATTGGCAGAGAGGTGTCTACTCTGAGGACATGGTTGATGTTCTCTATGCAACAACCGATTGCCAGAAGAAGATTTCCCTCAATCCTCTTGTAATAGTCGACGGACTGCCGAAGGTTGTAGGAATAAGCGAGATGATAAAGTTCCATGCCGACCATCTCGTCACAGTCCTTACAAAAGAGCTCAATATCGAGATGTCACATTTGAGGGAGAAGCTCAGAGCAAGGACGATAGAGCGTATCTTCATAGAGGAGAGAATCTACAAGAAGATAGAGTCAAAGGACACCCAGGAGAAGGTGAATAAAGCCATCATCAGTGGCTTTGAGCCGTTTTTGGGAGAGATAGGAAATATCCCGCTCACAACAGAGGACCTGGAGACACTCCTGAAGATTCCAATCAGGAGAATCTCCCTCTTCGATATCGAAAAGAACAGGGATGAGATCAAACAAATCAATGACGCAATAGCAGCGTGCCAGAATCATCTGGAGAACATAACAGAGTACGCTGTTGATTACCTCACAGATCTCGAAGGAATGTTCGACAAGGACGAGTACAGAAGAAAGACAGAGATCGGGACAATCGAGAAGAAGAGCGTGAAGGAAGTTGCTGTCAGGAATCTTGATGTGAAGTATGATCCCGATACAGGATACCTTGGCACCAACATAAAGACAGGAGACAGCCTATTGAAGGTAAGCACCTTCGACAGGATCTTCTACATGAAGAACAACGGAGAGTACAGAGTCGTCAATGTCGCCGACAAAATCTTCATAGGAAAGGAAGGCATTGCCTACATCAACTATGCTGATAAGGACATAATCGCAAAGGAAGTCTTCACTATCATCTACAGGGACAAGACAGGAGACAGGAAGAGCTGGATGATCAAGCGTTTCAATATACCGTCATTCACGGTAGACAAGACCTACTCGACAGTCCCCGAAAGTGCAAGGATAAAGAAGATATGTCTCTTCAAGAGTGCTGTGATTTCAGCAAAATACAAGGAAGGGCTCAAGTACAGAATAAGTGAGGAGACATTCCGCTTTGCAGACTTCAAGATCCTGAAGACTCCCACAGGAAGCGGAAGCCAGCTTACTACAAAGGAAGTTGAGAAGCTGACAGTGAAGCAAACGAAGGACACGAAGACGACAATGGAGTCAGAACCCTCGCTCTTTGACGGAGTTGAATGATGCTGGAGAAAGATAGGATCCTATACGAAGATAACCACCTGATCATCGTAAACAAGAAAGTCGGGGAGCTGGTGCAGGGAGATGAGTCGGGAGACAGAACCCTCGCAGACGATGTGAAGGAATACCTCAAAAGAACATATGACAAGAAGGGGAATGTCTACCTCGGAATCCCACACCGCCTTGACCGTCCCACAAGCGGGATAGTTGTCTATGCAAAGACAGAGAAGGCCCTAACAAGGCTCTGTGAGATGTTCCGCGGTTCAGGAGTAAGAAAGATCTATTGGGCAATAGTTGACAACAAGCCCAAGAATGATAAGGGAACTCTCATCCACTACATAGTCCGTAACAGTGAGACAAATAAAAGCGTTGCGTACCCGAAGGAAGTCAAGGGCAGTAAGCTTGCGAAGCTCGACTACACACTCCTTGCCTCCTCGGAGCGCTACCACCTTCTTGCGATAACACTCCACACCGGACGCCACCACCAGATCAGAGCCCAGCTCAAGGCCATAGGACTCCACATAAAGGGAGATCTCAAGTATGGTGCGGAGCGTAGTAACCCCGATGGGGGGATATCACTACACGCAAGAAAAATAAGCTTCATCCATCCCGTGAAGAAGGAGGAGTTGACGGTTACCGCACCACCCCCCGTAGATAAGCTCTGGGACTACTTTCTCTTAGAAACAGAGAAGAATGAAAAGGACGACTGACAAACGCCTATCTTCTTAAAACCAAACAAGATAAAGCACAAGCAAAAAAAGTAGAGCTAGCTGACTTCAACTAGCTCACTGTATATACGGACAGGGATGGAATACCCGGTATTTAATCTAAGAGTATCTAACCACGATAGAGGGAAACTGTCAACTCAAAGGGACTTTTCAGCCTTAGTAGTTTATTACTATTTTACCAATTTCGGAGCATGAAACACCAATTTCGGAATTCTCCCTCACAGAAGAGAGAAATACCGTAGATACTGCAAAGAGGAGTAACAAAAAATGACAGAAAACGATATCCTTAAGAAAGCAAAAGAAGCAAAGAGCGTAGAGGAGCTCATCGAGATTGCAAAGGATAACGGCATCACCCTCTCCCGGGAGGAAGCAGAGGAGCACTTCGCTTCCCTACACAAGAACGGAGAGATAGAGGACGATGAGCTTGACTCAGTTGCAGGAGGCGCATGCCATACAACCTACAACGGAAAGAAATACACGGTGGTCACCTCAGCCTGCAAGTGCTTCACCGGCATGTATGAGAAAACCCCCTATACAACATTTGATGACTTTGCATATGCCAACTGGTACCACTACTCTGGTGACGGATGTTGCGGACACTGCAGATACCTCTGGATAGAGAAAGGTTTAGGCTTCTGCTCCAAGACAGCCAAGTAACCCCCCTCTCCCGGGAGAGAAGCCCATTCTCCCTTCTCTCCCAGCTTTCAAGCAAGTACAATTCAGCCAAGAAAACCACACAACAAAAAACAGACTCATTCCCCAATAATCCCCTCTCCCCAAGAAGAGCACCCTCCAGCCAGAAGCCAAAGGGTGCAGGGGAATAATAATTGTATGTGCACTGCCTATGGGGAGGCAGATTTCACCTTTTATTGCTTACACAGTAGCATTCCAAATCAGGCTTCCATTACACTTTAAATCAGAGACTGTCGCTCCGTTGGTGTTTCCGTTGTGTGTAAGAGTTTCACCGTCTTTAACCTTAACTGTTCCAGAAACCTCCGTTGTGTTAGTAACTGAAGCCTGTTCAACCCACAAGTGCTTGCCATTAGTAGTGTTACCACATTCAAGAGTAACGTTAGTCAACACGACTTTAGTTCCTCTCGGGTAACCAGAATTTTTGCTACTTGAATTACCGATAGTCAATGCAGCCTGAGGAACAACATTTCCACCATCCCATTCATATTTGTATGCCTTCGAACTGACGGATCTGATTGTGCTGTTTTTAACTTCTACGCTAGAACTTACATCAGTTGCACGGAATATGACACCATGGCAGTCTCCAGCTATAGTTGAATTTTCGATTAAGACTGTGCACGGGACATTAATCATAAGCCCTGTCTCTCCAACATTTTTATTAGCGACGTCATTGATTTTGCTGTTTTCTATAGTGAGATTAACATGTGTATTTTCGGCATTAGTTGCATTAGTACCGATTCCGTAACCGTAGCTGTTGTATAGACTCGAATTGTTAGTAACAATCAATGTTGCAGGATTGGATTCCATCACAAGATATACACAGGTGTAAGCCTTTACATCTATCTCCACGTTCTCGAGATTAAGAACAGCATTGTTATTCACTGAGAAGGCATGATTGATTCTTGAAGTATTATTCGGGTCTGTCTGGATTGTTCCGTTCTTGAATGTGACCGTATATGCACTTTCATTAGCCCGAAGATAAAAAGCATTATAGTCTTTACCGATATTTTTTACTGTCAATTTCTTACTATTCATATCAACAGTAACGCTCTTTGACAAATATATACTCTTATTCAGATCAATATCTTTGACGAGTGCTATTTCACTCCCATTCTTCAAAGCATCTTCCAAACTCATGTACCAGGTTGTGCCATCGATTACTACTGAACAAACAGAATCTTCTTCAGTCACTAACGTACTCTCGTTGTTATAAACCAGAACAGCTTTATTGCTACCAATTATGTTATCCCCAAAAGTAGATGATTTATTCCCAGACATCTCATTCTGATTTAAATAATCAGATATCGAACAAGCTTCAGTATTCTGATAACCTCCTACTATCCCAGCAACCATGGAACCACCGGTTATCCTAGCAGCGCTGTTGGTGTTTTTATTAACCTTTGCCACATTGTATACCATTCCGATAATACCACCGACTCCAGTATTTCCACTTCCGCAGACCTCTCCCGTATTTTTATTTCCACTTATTTCTATAATCTCGGTCCGCTTATAATCGGTTCCAGTATTATTATATCTTGTCCAACCGACAATACCACCGACACCATAGTTAGATGTCCCTGTTACTTTCCCGGAGTTTTCAGAGTCTTTAATAAAGCCATATCTCAGTACCTCCCCTGCTATACCTCCCACACTGTACTCACCATCTACACTCCCAGTGTTAATACAATTGGAAATCTCTGCAGCAGCAAATCCTGTGATTCCACCAGCACCTTCGCCACAGCCTTTTATTTTTCCGGTATTTTTACAATTATCTATAATGATGGTCTTTTCTTTTTCCGAATAATAAGCTTTGCTGACTATTCCACCTGTTCCTCCGGCTTCTCCTTCAGACGTAACATCAGCCCCATTCATACAATTCCTGATTGTACCCGAGATCGTCATCCGCCCGACAATTCCACCAGTTTCCATGGTTTTTATTGTCCCGCTTTCGACCGTGATATTCTCTATTGTTGAATTATTTACAGCCAAACCAACAAGAGAACCAACAGTTTTAGATTTTTTTGCGGTTATAGAAACATTCTTCAGCGTCAAGCTTTTGATTGTTCCACCGTCAACGACACCAAAAAGTCCAAGACAATATTCTTCTCCAACATTGAGTTTCGTGGTGTCTATAGTAAGGTTCGGAATTGTTTTTCCATTACCATCAAAAATCCCTCTAAATGGTGTGCTATCGTCCGTATACCCACTTTCACTTCTTGTCCCAACTCCAATTGGTGTCCATTCTTCACCATTCAGTTCGATATCATGGCCGAGCGTAATAGTCTTTTCGGAGAAATCAACAGCAGTTATGGTTTTTTCTGTCGATTCTTTTGCTGTTCCATTAACAAGCTCCGCAAGTCCCCTCAACTGGGGAAGAGTATCAATTGTAAATGTTGTAGCTTCATCATCTTTTAAATACCAATATATATCGGTACATGGAACATCAATTAGGTCAAGTTTTCCACTCGAAGTCAGTTCAAATATTGTGCAATCAATACCGCCAACAATTTCCTTACCATTTTTCACCGTGAATGTTGAACTTACTTTAAAAGCACTGGTTACATTCCCTGTGTTGCTCAAGGTCAATGTTCTACCATTCAAATCAAGTGTCAGATTTTTTGAAATCCCAATTGTTGAAGACAGTTTTTCTGTCGTGTCTTTCAGCAATGTGATAGTAGCTCCACTTTTTGCATCAGATAAAGCTTTAGCAAGTGTCGGATACATTTTCCCACTACTGTCGACAGCCACCATATTTGTGGAAACGATAGCATACTTACTGAAGTGGTATACTGTGAATTCCAAGTAGCCAGTAGAGTTATCATATTTGTTAACTTTCGGATTTGTTTTGTTAGCATTTGCATCAGCTGTTCCAACAAATACAACCTCCAAATCTTCTACTTCTCCCAATCCTGAAGAAATATAGGTTTTTACTGTTGTTCCGGAATTATCCGTTCCAGCCAAATCTTTGCTGTCCGCACCAGTAAGAGTAAACTCAAATCCTGCAACAACAGCTTTCTCTGTAGTAGATGTTCCCCCACTTTCCTGTATCTCAACTTTATAATCTTTATCCGATGTGACCTCTGTGGTAGCAATTGCTTTTACTGTTAGGGTTACATCTCCACCCGTGCTGTTAACTTTCAGAGCACCGGCGGGGAAAGTAACCATAGTTTCTGTTTTCTTGATTTCAGTCTCTTCAGAAGTACCTCCAGTTTGAGACGAGCTATCTGTGTCGCTGACAGCCGATACATTAACAGTAACTTTAACCTCGTCTTTTACTACCGTTTTATTATTTTGCACTTCTGTATTCTTTCCAGCCAAATCTACTGCTTTATTTTCCTCTGCAGCAAGAAATTTAGTGTATCCACAAGAAGAGCATGTTTGGGTTGTTTTTTTGTTGATGTCTGTCGTCTTGTCTCCAAAAGTATGTTCTGTCTTTGTTGTTGTATATCCACAGTAGCACTGTTGATAATGAACATTCTCATCATATTTCTTGGTCAAAGAATGAGAATATGCATCAAACTCCTCTCCACACTTTGTACATACCTGCCAATGTTTTGAACCGTTGTATCTGTATACCAAGTTATGGTCATGCTTTTTCTCTGCTACAACACTTGTCTCTGTATAGCCACATACTGAACACACCCTGTGCTTGGATCCCTTCTCGGTCTCTGTGGAATCCTTATCTATTACATACTCTCCCCAGACATGCTCTGCCTTCTCGCTCACTTCATCGTGACCGCAGGTGGCTTTATGCCAATGGTATGTTGCATCACTTGTCCATTCTTCTGAGAAAGTATGGACATGAGGTTCTTCACATGATACGGCAATAATCATTATGGCTAGAACCATAACTACTAATGCTAATGCTCTTCTCATCTTTTACCTTCCTTATTATTTATTTGTCTCCTGCCGGGAGGATTCATTCCCCCTCTCTACAGCAAGTAATTGCGTAAAAAAGTCCACATGAGTGTTCTGGCCTCATGTGGTTGTATTGATTTGTATTTGTTTTATTTTCTATGTCGGAGAGGTAATTATGATACCCCCCCCCCGTATAATTCCTTACACGTTCGTTATTTATCACTATTCCCATGACTTAAGACTACCACTCGGAAGGTGCTTTTACAAGCTTTACTTTGTCTCTTTCCGTCCACCTTATTTTGATATCCCCCAGTTTTCCCCACTCCGGGGGATCTTGCTGAGGCTCCCGCACTCTTCCTCAACTGCCTGTACTCCTCTGGCATGAGTCTATCTGACTGGTCGGAGAGCCTGTCGAACTTGCCCTAGATGAAAGTTTTCTCCTTGTATGTAAACCTCATGCTATAAGTAGCTTTGTGTCTTTCCTTTGTAGGTAGAAGAAAGAATTTCTTACACTTACCTCTTTTTTATCTTGCTTATATAAGAAACGTTATTCTTCAGCTTTATTCTTAAATGATGTCTTATTTTGCTTGATATCTGAATATTTACATATGTTTCTCTTGTTTTGAACCTTTATTTGTCTGGGGTAAACGATGGGGTTCCCTCTTAAAATATGAGTGGAAGCGACTTTAAGTTTTCTTTCTTTTGTGGTTATTGTTCTGGGGAAAACTTGCTGAAATTTCTTCTTTACAAACTGCAGTACTACGTTATACTCAAACTCAGGAATCTAAACTCTGCGAATAAAAATGTCTACGGACGAGAAACCTTGCTTGAGCTCTTGCGAAAGCTAAAATTCATGTAATCGCTCTACAGGACGAGAAGCCTGATTCGTAAAAGGAAGGCTTTCTCTTGTCGTCAGAAATAATACAGAAATTGCCTGCCTTGTTGTGTTTATTCCAAGGAGGCTTCTATGCGAAGAACAATCGACGATCTCAAAGATCTCATCAGGAGAGGTGGGGCTAAGCTCCCGTCTGACAAGGTTATTAAAGGAGGTAAGCTTGTCAATGTCATGACCAAGGAAATCTATCCTGCAGATGTTGCTGTCTACAAGGATATGATTGTGGCAGTCGGAGATGTAGACGACTACATCGGGAAAAACACCGAGATAATCAACGCTGACGGCAGATATCTTGTCCCCGGACTTATCGATGGTCATATCCACAGCGAGTGCAGCAAGCTCAGTATTACATCATATGCGAAAGCTGTTGTCCCGCATGGCACTACAAGTATGGTTTCCGGCCTTGACGAGTATATTTCCGTATCGAATCTTGATGGCTTGAAGGAAATCTTTGCGGAAATAGAGAAAAGTCCGCTGAAGGTATTCTGGGGTGCTCCATACAAGACTCCGTATACTGTTCCGAAATCAACTGTCTCCTTCAATTTCACGAAGGAAGTCCACAAAGAAGTACAGAAATGGCCGGAATGCCATGGTGTATGGGAAACTGTCACAGAGTTCGTTACTGAAGAGGATGAAGATACTCTCGGTGCTATTGTTGAAGCTTACAACAACAACCACATCCTTTTCGGCTGTGCTCCAATGTGCAGAGGAAAGAAGCTTAATGCATATCTATGCAGCGGTGTCCGCCTTGACCATGAAAGCTATGACCATGAAGAGGTTGTGGAGAAGATGAGAAAGGGAATGCGCATGGTCATAAGAGAGTCATGCGTAACTCACTTCCTGAAAGAAAATATCCGCGGAATAACGGAGGAGAACCCGTATCTTGCACAGAGAACAAGCTTCTGTACTGATGACGTCACCGCAACAGACATCATGACAAGAGGGCATCTCGATAATATCGTGAGACTTGCTATCCATGCGGGAGTCGAACCGATTACTGCTATCCAGATGGCAACAATCAACAGTGCTGAGACCTACCGTATCGACCACCTTGTCGGGTCAATCAGCCCGGGCCGTATTGCAGATATCCTCTTTGTCAACAACATCACAGACTTTGTGGTTGAGAGAGTCATGACAAACGGTAAGATGGTTGCTGAAAACGGAAAGATCTGTTACCCGCTCCAGGCTCCTCCTCGCAGTGCTATCTTCAAGGGAGAGCTGAAATGCAAGAAGACAACAAAGGAAGACTTTGAATACAAGGTTCCTATCAAGAACGGAAAGGCAAAAGTCCTTGCCATCAATGTTCTCGGCCCGTTTGTCAGGAAGAGAAGAGATGTCGAACTTGATGTTGTAGATGGAATTGTCCAGCCTGACACCGATAAGGATGTTGTTATGGTTTCCGTGATTGAGAGATTCGGAAGGAACGGGAACAAAGCCCTTGCCTTCTGCTCCGGCTGGAAGATCAAGAAAGGAGCTATGGCATCATCTGCAGCTCCGGATGACAACAACCTCATAGTAATGGGTGCAAATGCTGAAGATATGTCTATTGCATGCAACTACCTCATTGAGAAAGGAGGCGGACAGGTCGTCGTCGAGAATGGAGAGATCAAGGAATTCATAGCCCTCCCTGTCGGTGGAATTGTCAGCGACGAAGAACCGGAAGTGATGGCAAAGAAGGAGAAGGATCTCGATAAGGCATGCCGTGCACTCGGCTCGGATCTTCCTGACCCGATGATGTATATGTTCTTCCTTCCTATTACCGCTATTCCGGATTACGCAATTACGGATGTAGGCCCGGTAGACTATTGTAATCTCCGCACCTTTGACCCAATTCTTGAATTAAAGGAGGAGTAAACAGAATGAAATACGACTGTAAAATCCCTTTCTTCAAGAGAGGTGATATCGGGGGATTGGCATATATCATTCCAAACAATATCGTCAACTACCTAATAATTATCGCAACGCTGAAATATGTGCTCGGCTGGCCTGATGAGATAATATTCGGCTTCGTTATTCCTGGTATATCAATCGGACTCTTTGTAGGCTGTATCTACTATGCGTGGATGGCTTACAAACTATCCAAGAAGGAGAACCGAGGTGACATTACAGCTCTTCCTTCAGGTGTCAGCACTCCGGCTATGTTCGTCATCCTCTACGGCGTTGTCATGCCCCTGAGCTATGCACTTGAAGACCCGAGAGTGGCATGGTCTGCCGGTATGGCAGCATGCTTCATCGGAGGCTTTGTAGAGTTCCTCGGCGGTTTCATCGGTCCGTGGATGAAGAAACATATTCCGCGACCTGCTCTCCTCGGAACAGTTGCCGGAATCGGATTCATCTGGATGGCAACCCAGGGTACTTTCGATATCCTTGCCGATCCAGTGATAGGTATTCCTGTTGCCATAGTCGCTATGGTTGGTGTTTTCGGGAACTATCTCTTCCCTAAGAAGATTCCACCTCTTGTAATTGCAATAGTGGGAGGTGTTATCTACTCATTCTGCCTTGGAAGAGCGAATGTTGATTTCTCGGGTATCGGGTTATATATACCGAATCCTGTTACCAGCATCCAGTGCTTGATAAGCGGCTTCAGCATCGTTGCTCCGTACCTTGCTATCGTCATCCCTGTCGAAATCTACAACTTTATAGAGACAATGGATAACGTCGAGGGAGCCAATGCAAACGGCGATGACTACAATGTCAGAGAAGCACAGTGGGCAGATGGTATCTGTACCATGATTTCAGCTCTTTTCGGTAGTGTTGTTCCTAACACCGTATGGCTTGGGCATGTCAGCTTGAAAAAGACAGATGCAGGACTGGGTTATTCTGTTGTTTCCGGCATCATACTTCTCCTATCAGGAATCCTGGGTATCTTCACATTCCTGAGCGAGATCGTGCCAACAAGTGTCTATGCAATCACCTTCCTGTGGTGTGCTGCCGACATGGTGTCACAGGCATTCGGGGTTTGTGATAAGAAATACTACTCAGCTATTGCCGTTGCAATGGTTCCTTCTGTTGCAGACTATCTCTATACACAGGTTACCGGAGCTGTAGGACTTGCCGGGTACTGGACAGAGAAGGTCGCATCAGGTCTCAGCGACTTCGTTCCGGAAGTATACCAGCAAGTTGTGGATGCCGGTGTGATGTGGAGTGGTGTTGCTGCGACGAAGTCCGGTGCAATTGTCATCGGTATTATACTCGGAACTATTGTTGTCTTTGTAATAGACAGAAAGTTCATGAGTGTGGCTCTCACATGCCTTGCTGCATCATTCCTCTCATTCGTAGGAATGATTCATGCAGCAGAGATAGGACTCAATATCCTCTCTGCATGGGGAATCGGGTACCTGATTGCCGCAGGTGTAGCAATTGTCCTCTATGTTATGAACAAGAAGGGACTATTGCTTGATTCACAGGGAAATCCTTTAATTGAAGGAAAGTGAAAGAATTATACAAATGAGATAAGAGCTGCTGTCAAAGGTGGCTCTTATCTTACATACAAAGACTGCCTTCCCTGGAAAGCAGATAAAGATAAGGAATGAAAATGAATAAGAATACTGTGAAAAACCTCATTGAGGCATCAATGGGGAGAGAGGAATGCGATCTCGCCATTAAGAATGCACAGGTTGTTG
>CAVHPV010000038.1:0-23629 GCA_963638045.1 Faecalibacterium sp. CAG:74
GGAAATCATGACAACACTTTCATTGTGAGGTCTTGAGATAAGAATAGTCTCACCTCTATAGACTTTATCACAATACAATTTAAACTCATCCCTTACATCCATAGATTTGACAGCAAGCATGGTTACACCTCTCATACATAAAACAGTACGTTTTTTCGTACTTAAATGTTATTCCCAGCTATAATCTATGTCAACAGCAATCTTTTTAATTTGTTATTCACCATATCAAGGATATCAAAAATCACTTCGAGAAAAAGAATATCGACAGCATCTCAATGGAAGGTGAACTTCTTATCACTCGCTTGTCTAGTAGTTTGTAAACTCTAAATCTTTAGGTAGTTTTGAGTTTAGTGCCTATTTTGATGGGAAGCTAACATCTATATTTGCATAAATAAAGGATAATAGCAAAATGTAAGAATATAAAGTTTTGAACTGTGCGGATGACTTAAGTTGCTAATTTCGTCTTTACCTCCCTACCATATATATAGACTCATATCCATCGAAATAAACCTCTTTCGGGTAACCAGAAAGGCCATCCTGAGTTTTCCTAAGAGTACGGGATGAAAAGAACAGCACTACATAGCATTCATCTGGAGAGTAAACTTTCAATTTTTTTTGAGGGGTAATTCACAACAAAGGCAGTAAAACGTATACTGAACTTATCTATTCTCCGGGGCCGTGGTTCAGTGGTAGAACGATGCTTTCGCATGGCATAAACGGCGGTTCAATTCCGCTCGGCTCCATAACTGGTGTGTTTTCTGTTAGTGGTTTGTGCCACCTGCGCTTAAGATTACTGTACCTATCAACAATTTCCTTATGTAATCAAATGCAATGAACATTTTCATTGTTGTGGATATCAACAAGATGAACTTTTTCCGATATTTCTTTACCCATATCCGCATCAATAGGTTAGAATAGAAGAAACCGTACAGAACGAAGGAGTATTATATGGATAGTAGACTTAATCCGCTCTTTACACCATGGAAGATAGGTTCCTGTGAAATCAAGAACAGGATAGTTTTAACAAGTATGGGAGGAACCGACCTTTTCGGATGGATGGAAAAGAACCATTTTGACAAGGACGGTGCAGAATTTATTCTCCGCGTTGCAAAGAACAATTGTGGGCTTGTACTGCCAGGATGCCAGCCTGTCTATAACCCGATGTTCGGTCAGTGGCTCCATAAGAATAAGGGCATGTACAGAAAACTTAAGGAATGGATGCCTGAATTCCATAAAACTGGGGCCAAACTCTTTGTCCAGCTTACCGCTGGATTCGGAAGGTCATTCACCATATCTGAAATGATGGAGAAACTCTATACAAATCCTGTTCTCAATGTATTGAGCAAGCCATTTATGAATCTAGACAAAATTACTGCATCAGCTTCTCCTTCACCCAACAGATGGTCTGACAAGGTACCATCCAGGGAAATGACAAAGAAGGAAATCGAGTACATGATCTACTCCTTTGCCGAGAGTGCAAAACTTCTCAAGGAGGCCGGAGTTGACGGAGTCGAAATCCATGCCGTACATGAAGGGTATCTTCTTGACCAATTTACACTCGGCTATGTGAATAAACGAACTGACGAGTATGGCGGAAGCTTTGAAAACAGATATCGCTTTGCAGTTGAGATTGTCAAAGCAATCAAGAAAGTCTGCGGAAAAGACTTCCCTGTTTCCTTAAGATACAGCGTCATCAGCAAGACAAAAGGCTTCAGACAAGGTGCCCTTCCCGGAGAGGATTACATAGAAGTCGGAAGAGATATTAGAGAGAGTGAAAGAGCTGCAAAATACCTTGAAGAGGCAGGCTACGACATGCTTAATTGTGATAACGGCACATATGATGCATGGTATTGGGCACATCCTCCAATTTACATGCCGGAGAACTGCAACCTTGAAGATGTTGAACATATTAAGCAGTTTGTAAATATTCCCGTTGTTGCTGCGGGACGCCTTGATCCTGTTGTTGCAGCAGAGGCGATAAATGAAGGCAAACTTGACGGAGCCGGTTTTGCTCGTCCGTTCCTTGCAGACCAGGAGTGGGTTACAAAGCTCATTGAAGACAGGAAAGATGATATAAGACCGTGTATTCTCTGTCACAACGGCTGTTTTAACATGTGCCACTACAAAGGTGTTCCGAATGACCAGGATCTCAGTGATTCACTCCATCTTGCACGCTGTGCAGTCAATGCCGAGACAATGCAATGGAGAAAGCACAGAATAGTGAAGACATCAAGGCCGAAGAAGGTTGCCATAATCGGCGGAGGAATCGGGGGGATGGAAAGTGCACTTGTTCTTAAAAAGCGAGGACACAACCCTGTCATATATGAGAAGAACGACCATCTCGGAGGGACATTCGTCGCAGCTTCTGCAGAGTCCTACAAGGGTAAGCTCAGAGATCTTCTCTCCTGGTACAAGCATGAAATCGAAAAGAACGGTATAGAGGTGCATCTCAATACAGAGGTGAAGGATATAAAGAGCATCAAAGCCGATGAGTACATCATCGCAACAGGAAGCACCCCGAGATATTTGAAGAAGGTCAAAGGCTTTGAAAAGACAATTGAAGCATGTGAATTCCTCACAGGTACCCCGGTCGGCGAAACTGTTGCCGTCATCGGAGGGGGACTTACCGGATGCGAGATAGCTTACGAGCTTGCACTCCAGGGGAAAAAACCTGTTATAGTTGAAATGCTGGATGACC
The DNA here is from genome assembly GCA_963638045.1 of Faecalibacterium sp. CAG:74. Taxonomy (GTDB): domain Bacteria; phylum Spirochaetota; class Spirochaetia; order Sphaerochaetales; family Sphaerochaetaceae; genus Ornithospirochaeta. The sequence goes on from CAVHPV010000038.1 coordinate 2,699, forward strand.
TCATAAAGCAAAAGGGAGTTTGCCTTGCAAACAGCTCTTACCTGAGGGAATGGTTCGAATTGAACAAAATTCCTGTGTACCTAGAAACGACCCTCATTGAAGTCAGGGACGGGGCAGTTGTTTTGAGGACCAAAAACGGAAGTGAGATTATCATCAACTGTGACAGCGTGATATCGTCTGCCGGATATATACCTTCCCCGCTTACGACGGAAGGAGGTGTCCATCTTGTCGGAGACTGCCTCAAGGTCGGAAACCTGAGGTCTGTCATCTGGCGTGCATACGAAGTTGCAATGAAGATTTAAAAGAAAGCCCCCACCTGAAAATCTCTGATGGGGGTATTTCTTTATGGTAACAGATTATCTTTCCACATCCACTGTTCCGTCCTCATGGACTGTGATCCTGTCCCCTGTCTGGACAAAGTTGAGAAACTCTTCACCGAGATTATCGACTGTGGGCATGCTTTCGTCCGTCCATACATCACTGAGGATCGCACCTGCAGCTGCAAGGGAATCTATAGGCTTGGAGAAGAGGAGACACTTAGGCTGGCGCTTCATGCTGGATGCACAGAAGAGAACAAGTCCCCCAGTCGTTGACCCAATTGTCTGCGGCATGCATAGCGCGCTCCCTGCCATTGCCTTATTATATATGTCGGGATTGTTCTGATCCGAACACTTACCCTCTTTGTCACCGAACATAAGGGAATGCTGGTAAGATGCAAGCGTGTTGAATCCGTTCCTGCTGACAAGTGCCACTGCCTCGACAGAGCCTTTTACAACAGCTCTTCCTTTAAACGACTTCTTCATCTCTGACCTCCTGTAATGACTCTGAGAAGTTCATCCTCTCTATAGAAGCGGGATGACGTATATGTTCTGAGCTTATTCGAACATGTGATAACTGGCATACTTCCACATTTTGGGTTATTCATGTACATCAGCGGGCAAATATGACTGAGGATAACACCTTCTTTTTCAAGTCTCTTCCCCTCCTCTGTCTTCTTAAATGCCTCCATGACCTGGGGAGCCGCTGTCATAACAGTCGGTATTTCAACACGCGACAATCCATTCTTCCTGAGTTCGGTGTCAATTCTTCCGCTCCATGAGAGAAGCTGCTCACGTGAGAGGTGTGGACAGCCGATGAATGCAAGTTTAGGCTTAGCGTTCTTATCCTTCCAGATTACTGGATAACTTTTCTCGACTCTCTCGAGTTCATTGTCATCAATGACATATGTTCGATATCCATTCACAAGGAGATCCCTTCCTTCACGCTTTGCTTCAGGAGTCAGGTTCTCAATATGATAAAGCCCCACCGCCCCGTTTGAGGCCGTGGCTGCACCGAAGTCCTTGAGGTAAGCTTTAGCCTCATCATCAAGAGAAGTGAAATATTTGTCCAATCCGACCACATATGGAACTTCCTCCATCACCTTCATACCGATGGCGGATCCCAGAAGCTGAGCCTCAGGCCTATCTGTCGTCCTGACTTCAATAAGCCATGTAGCCTTCCTTCCCTCATCGGTAAGAAGTCCGAAATTCGGTACGCACCCGACAATGGAGCCGAAAAGATCAAGAATGCCACTGTTACGATTGCATCTTGCTCCCAGGACACTGTTGGCATAGACGACAGCAGAACTTTCAGCCCAGGAGAGAATATCACCCTCATGGGGGATGTTCCCAACCTCCTCCATATAGCACGTGCAGGTGTAGGAATCAGGGGAAAGGATTCCAAGCTTCTTCAGTTGCTCATCATACTCTTTCTGTTTTGAATACATCACCTTGAAGAAGATATCCTGGACAAGGTTTCTCGGTACACACTTTTCAAGTGGCATCGGGTCGACTGTAAACTTCTGGCTTGAAACGGCACCCCCCTCGATGAGAGTATCCATAAGGCGATAAACCGGTTTCATTACAGATAAGCCGAATGAAGTGACAAGGTGGCCGTACTCACCTGTTATGTCCTTCATGTCCTCAGCCCCGAAGGTCTCGCCGTACATCACGAGAGTCTTCATGACTTTAGCCTTCACATCTCCTTCCTTCCCGTCATAGATTCTTTGCTGTCTTTCAGTTAATCTCATGTTTTCCTCTAATCAATATAAAATTAGCTATATTAATTCTACTCCCTTTTCCAGTCTTGTGTTGTATTATTTTCAACTTATACAAAAAGAGTCGAAACAACTGAAATCTAACTTAATTTACATACCCCTTAAACTGGTTAGTCAGAATAAAAAACAACCTTTTTTATCATTTAACGCAATTTTAATTTTTTAAGCAATTTTCAGCTAAGATTTTTATATTTTAATCAATAAATTAAAAAGTTTACCGATTTAGCAAAAGTCATTCAAATTTAACTTGCTTTCTTACTAAACCGGTGTAATATAAAAGCAGAAAACGTAAATTGAATCCTCGGACTACGCCGGGGATTTTGGAGGTAACATATGAAAAAGTTTACAGTTATCCTTCTTGTTCTCGCACTTGCACTCACAAGTGTATTCGCACAGGGTGCGGCAGAACAGGCAAAGAAGGGAAAAGTTTATTGGCTCAACTTCAAGCCGGAATCGGATGCAGCTCTGCAGGAACTCGCAGCAGCTTACACAGCTGAAACAGGTGTTGAGGTAAAGGTTGTCACAGCAGCCAGCGGAAAGTACAACGAGACTCTTACAGCCGAAATGGACAAGAGTGAAGCTCCTACCCTCTTTGTCGTTGGCAATCAGGGTGCAGTTTCAACATGGGGCGATTTCTGCTATGACCTTACTGGTACAGCGATCGCAAACGAGCTCACAACAGATGCTTATAACCTTTATGATGCAAACGGAAAGCTCTGCTCAATCGGTTACTGCTATGAGTGTTTCGGCATCATTGTAAACAAAGAACTCCTTGCAAAGGCAGGTTACTCTGTTGATGATATCACAAACTTCGCTTCTCTCAAAAAGATTGCTGAAGATATCCACAGTAGAGCTTCTGAGCTCGGTTTTGATGCATTCACATCAAGTGGCATGGACGGTTCTTCAAGCTGGAGATTCACAGGCCATCTCGCTAACGCTGCCCTCTACTATGAAGCAAGAGACAACGGCTGGACAGCTGGTCCTCAGCCTGCAACAATCACAGGCGCTTATCTTGATAATTTCAAGAACCTCTGGGATCTCTACATCAACAATAGTGCTTATGCTCCGTCATCCCTCGCAACAGGTGGATACGATGCAGAAGCTGAATTCGGAAAAAAGCAGGCTGTATTCTACCAGAACGGAAGCTGGGAATATGATGCTCTGACTAACACATATGGTCTCGATCCAGCTGACCTCACAATGATCCCATTCTATTGCGGAGTCGACGGAGAGGAGAATGCAGGTCTCAACTGCGGAACAGAGAATTGCTGGGCAATCAACGGAAACGCTTCCAAGGAAGATATCCAGGCGACTATGGATTTCATGGTCTGGATGGTCACTTCCAAAACAGGAACAGAGATGCTTGCAAAGACTTTCGGTGCTATTCCTTACAAGAAGTCAGCAGCTAGCGGCAACGTCTTCCTTGATGCAGCTAACACATACAGCAAAGAAGGCAAGTATGTCATGACATGGGCATTCAACTATACTCCAGCTGTTGATGACTGGAGAGCTGGTCTTGTCTCTGCTATGAACCAATATGACAACGCTCCAAGCGATGCAACTTGGGAACTTGTTAAGACTGCTTTCGTCCAGGGCTGGGCTACACAGTACGCAAAGGAGCATTAAGCTTCTCTGAGGGTGGGCTCGTTCCCACCCTCTATGTTTATTTTTTCACTCACCACCAGACTGAAAATTGTCTCTATAGGAAATTGATATGGCTTCAAAACCTAAAAGAAAACATAAAGTGGAAGGAGGATTAAGCTCCACACTTATCAAAAAACCGATTAAACGTTGGTTCCCGCTTTTCATGGGCCCTACAATTGTTTGTTTTTTCATCGGCTTTGTCTGGCCCTTTATTCAGGGTATTTATCTTTCATTTTGCCAATTCAGGATCACATCAAATGCAAAATGGGTGGGATTCTCAAATTATATAAAAGCTTTCCAGGATGCATCATTTCTACATGCCTTCTGGTATACTGCACTCTACACAGTTGTCTCTGTCATTCTCATAAATGTATTAGCCTTTTCTCTTGCACTGGCACTTACACAGAAGATGAAAGGAAGCAATATATTCAGGACAGTCTTCTTTATGCCTAATCTCATTGGAGGTATTGTACTTGGATATATCTGGTCCATGATTTTTGATGGGATACTCTCTCGTTTCAATACCTCTATTCTCATGGACACTGCAATGGGCTTCTGGGGGCTAATCATCCTCATGTGCTGGCAACAGATCGGGTACATGATGATAATTTATATCGCCGGTCTCCAGGCAATTCCGGAAGACATGATGGAAGCTGCTGAAATAGATGGTGCGTCAAAGTGGCAGACACTCATCAAGATAACCATTCCGAATGTGATGAGTTCAATCACCATCTGTACATTCCTTTCGCTCTCCAACGGCTTCAAGCTCTTTGATCAGAACCTTGCACTCAATGGCGGGCAACCTTTCATTTTCAAAGAGGACGGTTCTGTCATCAAGACGACAGAAATGCTTGCCCTCAACATCTATTCGACTTTCTATGGAAGCAACGCAAATGCTCGTGGAACAGCACAGGCCAAGGCCGTTATTTTCTTCATACTTGTTGCAGCAATAGGTCTCCTGCAGCTTAAGTTCACCAGAGAGAAGGAGGTACAGCAATAATGGCTAGTCTTAAAAGCGAAAAAATAAAACTCAACATCCTGACAGGCATCTTTGTACTTCTTGCCCTTGTGTGGATTTTTCCGGTCTTTCTTGTGCTTGTGAACTCGTTCAAGCTAAACACTTATGTAAAGACAAACACATTTGATTTGCCCTTAGGGGAGATGTGGGCAGGATTCAGCAACTTTGTCAATGGCGCAAATGCAGGGAACTACCCCTATCTGAAGAGTGTGTTCAATTCATTCTTCATTACAATCACATCGACGTTCCTCATCCTTCTTTGCACGTCAATGAGTGCCTGGTACATATCGAGAATAGACTCCACAATTTCCAGGATAATCTATTATCTCTGTGTCTTCTCGATGGTGGTACCGTTCCAGATGGTAATGTTCACCCTCTCCCGTACTGCAGACACATTGAAATTGAACACTCCGTTCACCATCCCGGTAGTCTATCTAGGCTTCGGTGCCGGACTTGCCATATTCATGTTTGCCGGCTTCGTAAAGAGTGTTCCTCTTGAAATGGAGGAAGCTGCAACAATTGATGGATGCGGACCTGTAAAAACTTTCTTTACAATTGTACTACCTGTCCTTAAGCCGACTCTTATAAGTGTGGCCATCCTCGAAATCATGTGGGTCTGGAATGACTATTTGCTGCCATACCTTGTGTTGGATAGAAACAAGTACATGACAATTCCTATCCATATACAATATTTGCAAGGAAGTTATGGCAAAGTTGACCTTGGTGCGACCATGGCAATGATTCTTATCGGAATAATTCCGGTGATTACATTCTACCTTTGTTGCCAGAAATACATCATCAAAGGTGTTGCCGCTGGCGCAGTCAAGGGCTGATTGTCTGGTATATATTTTATTATACCGCCCGTGTAGGGGCGGTATTTGAAGAGAAAAAAAATGAAAAAAAGATATTCAGGAATATTGATGCCACTCTTCTCACTTCCAACTCCCTATGGAATTGGCACAATGGGAAAGAGCGCTTATGAGTTTATAGATTTTCTAAATGACAGCGGACAAAAATACTGGCAGATTCTCCCGCTGGGACCGACTAGCTATGGAGACTCACCCTATCAATCACTCTCATCATTTGCAGGTAACCCTTACTTCATTGACCTCGACACTTTGATAGATGACGGCCTACTTGTTCGGGAAGAGGTAGAATCGAGAAACTGGGGAAGTGATCCCTCCTGTGTCGATTACGGTGCCATCTACACCTCCCGCTTCGATATTCTTCACATTGCCTATATGAGAGGAAGAGAGAAATATAGAACTGAAGTGAGGGATTTTGAAAAGAAAAATAAATCCTGGCTTGAAGATTATGCTCTCTTTATGGCAATCAAAAGACATTTCTGCATGAAAGGGCTCACATCATGGCCTGACAGGAACGCACTCACTAGAAACAATGCTGCACTAGAAAGATACAGAGCAGAACTAAAAGATGACATTGATTTCTTCATTTTCATCCAGTTCCTCTTCTCTAAACAGTGGAACTCATTGAGAGATTATGCAAGAAGGAAAGGAATCGGGATTATAGGGGATATACCAATTTATGTATCTCCTGATAGCCAAGATGTCTGGGCTTCTCCTGAGCTTTTCCAGCTCGATGAGAACTGCATTCCAACGGAAGTCAGCGGAGTTCCACCTGATTATTTCAATGAAGACGGACAGCTGTGGGGAAACCCGCTCTACAACTGGGACAGGATGAAGGAAGACGGCTTCAGCTGGTGGAAAAAGAGAATAGAAGCACAGGGGAGACTCTACGATGTGTTGCGGTTCGACCATTTCAGGGGACTGGATAGTTATTACGCTGTGAAGTATGGAGAAAAGACAGCTCGGAACGGCAGATGGGTTACAGGTCCTGGAAGAGCATTCACAGACACCCTTAACTCCTCTTTTCCTGAAATCTCATTCACAGCTGAGGATCTCGGGTACCTGACTGAGAGTGTTGCAGCCCTGCTTAAAGCATCAGGCTGGCCGGGAATGAAGGTTTTGCAATTTGCATTTGATGAAAGAGAAGAAGGCCAGGGAGAGATAAAGGATTATCCTGAGAATTCAGTATGCTTCACAGGCACACACGACAACAGTACACTCAAAGAATGGATAGAAAATCCACTCAACAAAGAAAGTGTTGAGTATGCCATGTCGTCCCTGGAGGTGAATGACATAAGAGATCTATCCGAGGCCATCATAAAGAGCGGTATGAACAGTAAATCGTACCTGATGATTGTTCCCCTCCCCGACTGGCTGGGACTAGGTGACGAAGCGAGAATAAACACTCCCGGGACCTCATCGGGTAACTGGAGATGGAGGCTGAAGGATATCTCAATTCTCTCTGATGAACTCAGAAAACATATAAAAAGTGTAACTGAGGAAGGAAAAAGAAACTTTTAAAAGCAGGGCTAAAAGCCCTGTTTTCTTTTTGAATCCCTCAGATACTTCGTAGTACGTCAATGGTAAAAGATGAACATTAATTGACTGATTTCGTTTTGTTTTAGAAAATATAACGAAAAGGAGACAATAATGAAAAAAATATTCATAACATTTTTCTGTTTTTTGCTCATAACTTCTGCTCTTGTTGCTCAGCCTGTAAGCGAAGCTATTACTGCTGAGCAGACAGAGAGAGTATTTGTTGATTCGTGCGGCAGGGAAGTCACAATCCCGGCCGAAGTAACAAAAGTTGCTCCGTCAGGGGCTGTGGCAACAATGTTCCTCTCGGTTTTTGCTCCGGATGAGATGGTTTCAGTAAATGCTTCCATTTCCACTTCAACAGCAGCATTTGTCCCTGCAAGAATTGCTTCTCTTCCCGAAACGGGGCAGTTCTACGGCGGAAAGGCAACACTCAACCTCGAGCAGCTTCTCGCTCTTGACCCGGATGTAATCATCGATATGGGAGACTACAAGGACGGCATAAAAGAAGATATGGACGCACTACAATCCCAGGTTGGAATCCCAGTTATCTTCATAGAGTCCGACCTTACGCATATGGCATCTGCATTCAGGAGCCTCGGAGATATTTTCAATAAGGAGGAGAAAGGCGAAGAGCTGGCACAATTTGTTGAGGAGACCCTCTTGATGGCTGAGACGAATTCATCAAAGATCACAGACGAGACGCGTAAAAGCGTCATGTATGCAACAGGGGCAAGTGGTCTTAACGTATTTCCTCTCGGCTCTACACATGCACAAGTCATAACACTTATAGGAGCAGACAACGCAGTCGTGCTTGAAAACTATTCTAATAAAGGAACAGGCAATGCCATCAACATGGAGACAGTGCTCCTCACCGATCCAGATATAATCATATTCACAAGCGGATCCATCTACGACACAGTCGGCTCTGACACAGCTTGGAACGAACTGGACGCAATAAAGGACGGCTCATACTATGAAGTTCCGTCATCACCATACAACTGGATGGGAAATCCTCCGTCAATGAACATGCTCCTCGGAGTGTGGTGGCTGGGAAACCTTGTCTATCCTGACCTCTATGATTATGACATGGTTGAGAAAACACAGGAAATCTACTCGCTTCTCTGGTCTTACAACCTAACAGAAGCTGAAGCGGTAGACCTGCTGAACAGATCCACACTTAAATAATCTTTAGTTTGTAACTCTCTGTTGACTTATTATTCTTCTTATCTTTGAATAATATGTCGACAGAGTGACTTGTTATGGACGGAAAACTTTCTGATATCTTAAGTATATGTACGGAAGCCGGAAGGATAATGCTCGAGAATGGAGCTGAAACCTTCAGGGTTGAAGACACGCTTATAAGGATTGCCTCGCATTACGGAATGAACGACGGCGATTTTTTTGTTTTGACCAATGGCATACTTTCCAGCGCACAGGATCAGAATGGCAACAGCTTCGGCAGAGTCAAATTCATACCAAGTAACAAGGCAAACCTTGCAAAGGTAATTGCCATAAACCAACTCTCCAGAGAGATATGCAGCGGGAAGTACACGCTTGAAGAGGTTAAGGCTGAACTTGTAAGAATCGATCACCTGCATGATGAGCCGAGCTGGCTCATTGTCGGGGCTACAGCCCTCGGGTCAGGTGCATTCGCATTCCTTTACAACGGGAGGCTGGCTGATGCGCTCGGAGCTCTTACGGCAGGCTTCATCCTTGGACTCTTCTCACAATTTATCGCAAAGAAGTATCTCTCGAAGATAACAACGAACCTCCTTGGGGCTGCCCTTGTGTCTGTGATATGTCTTCTTTTCCATGCCTATGGTTTGGGAGAAAACATGAATGCAATGATAGCAGGTTCTATTATTCCCCTGATACCGGGTGTAAGTTTTGTAAACGGAATAAGAGACATAGCAAAGGGTGACTACCTCTCCGGAGTTGTAAGGCTTCTTGATTCCCTCTTTGTGTTTATATGCATAGCGACAGGGGTCGGGGCTGTACTTGCCCTATATTCCAGGATAAGAGGAGGATTGAGTCTATGAGCTGGTATATAATCCTTGCATCCTTTTTCGGGACGATAGCATTCTCTGTACTGTATAATATCCCTCCCAGATATTGGCTGACGTGCGGTCTCATAGGAGTTATAGGATGGATAGTATATGCTTTCTCTCTTCCTCATATAGGAATGACGTTCGCCATCTTTCTTGCATCCGTGATTGTCACATTCCTCTCAAGGCTCTCCGCTGTAAGGTTGAAAACCCCGGAGATTATTTTTCTTGTCGCGGGCATCTTTACTCTTGTTCCGGGTGCTGACATATACTGGACAGTCTACTACATTGTTTCAGAGCAACTTGATAAGGCACTCACAAGCGGGAACGACGCCCTCAAGGCATGCCTCGGCATTGTCCTGGGGATACTTCTTGTCCATGAGCTTCCACAGCACATATTCTTCAGGTTGGCAGGAGGTAGAAATGTCAGAAAATAAAGCTGTTGTAATCAGCATTGATGCTATGACGGGAGACGATCTGGGAGAACTCAAGAAGAGAAGAAACACATCCTTTCTCCTCTCATCTTCTGCAATTGTTGATAACATCCATTGTGTCTACCCGACCTATACATATCCCTGTCATGCAGCAATAATCACAGGTTGCTATCCCGACAGAAATGGCATATACCACAATGAAATACTCGATATTTACAAAGAAGATAATGACTGGTTCTGGTGGGGGAAATACCATAAAAAGAAGACACTAATAGATCTGGCAAATGAAAACGGCCTTATCACAGCTTCCTGCGGATGGCCTACTCTGGCCGGGGGGAATGCAAGATACACAATTCCCGAAATATGGGCTACAAAAAATACCGCTGACCCGGAAGAAATGTACAGGAAGTCTGTCTCAGAGGATGCCTGGTCCGTCTTTGAAAGGAACAGACACTATCTCGAGGACACGTCAAAGCCTTTCTATGACCTTATCACACTCAACTCGGCCATAGATATCTTGAGGGAATACAAACCGGATCTGACTCTGATTCACCTTTCTTATATTGACCACATGAAACATGAAAGAGGGTCCTCCCCTGGAGTACTTCAAGATGCATACAACTTCATTGATGATTCTCTCGGAAAAATAATTGAAGCAGTCAAGGATGCTGGAATCTTCGATGACATGACATTCTTTCTTCTCGGAGATCACGGCCAGATGGATGTAAAGAGAACCTTTGCAATAAACAGGGTTCTTCTCGAAAAGGGCTATATTTCAGCAAATGGAAGAAAGATAACAGACTACAAGATTATCTGTCAGCCGGCATCATTTTCGTCCCCTGTTTTTCTGAAAGGAATAAGCGAAGAGGAAGCTTTTAGAATATTTAGGGGGATTCAGGAGGAATACCCAAGAACAATAAGCCGCATCATGACACGCTTTGAAGCAGAGGAAATCTATCATCTCTCCGGGCCGTTCTCACTCGTACTTGAGAGCTCTGACGGACTCATCTTTCCCTACTCCCCTTTCCTTCCTGTTTACATGGATAGGAAGGAAGCCGATAAATATAACATCTCATACTCAACACACGGCTATGCCCCCGAGAGAGGGCCCAAGCCCCCATTTGCTGTCACAGGAAAGAGAGCTATCAGAGGGAAAAGAATTCCATGGGCACGTATGGTTGACGAAGGACCGACAATACTCTCACTCTTTAATATTAAAATGGAAGACATCGACGGGAAGGTCATTGAAGGACTTCTTAACTGAATTTGCTTTTTTAACCATTTTCTCAATTTTCAGTGATATAAAGATCAGTTACATCCTTAACTTCTTGCATTGCCTTATCGAGTTTTCTGTTCAATTCTGCACACTCCAGGAGTTTCGTCCTGAGCTGGGATGCAACATCAGAGGGAATATCCTTCTTGTACATAAGCCTGTGCTCAAGGGATGCCCATTGATCCATCGCCATAGTTCTGAGCTGGATTTCAACCTTCATCTGCCGCTTTCCCTTGTCGAGGTAAATCGGAACCTCAACAATAAGGTGAAGACTACGGTACCCGCTCTCCTTCGGATTCTTTATGTAATCCCTCTCCTCGAAGAGAGTAACATCATCGTGTGAGAGAATAGATTCCCTCAGCATATATATGTCATTCTCAAATGGGCACACCACCCTGACGCCGGCTATATCGTAGATATTAGCCTCAATGTCACTGAGGGTAAGAGGAATCCCCTTTCTCCTCGCCTTGTCATATATCTGGTCAATGCTCTTTAGCCTTGTTGAAATCGACTCTATCGGATTGCGGTCATAAGAAAGTGAAAACTGCTCGTCAAGGACCTTGAACTTTGTCTCCACCTCCATCATCGCGGACCTGTAGTACGAGAGAAGAGCCCTCAGCGGGTAAGTTGAACTCTGAAGCCTGGCTCTCATCTGCTTCTCCATCCTCTCCGCCAATTCTTTTTTCTTTGATTCTATGTCAATCAGTCGGGGTAAATTAGCCATAACACCTCCGAAAATAAAGGTAACCTCATTTTACCGGCGTAAAGTGTAGAGAATGTGGAGATTGTACCTTTACACGATATTTTCTTAATGATAATCTTTACTAGTAAGTACAACTGAACGGAGGAAAAAAGTTATGAAGAAATGGGTTTGTCCGGTTTGCGGATATGTGCATGAAGGAGAACTGCCACCGGAGAAGTGCCCGGTATGTAAGGTTCCTGGAGAGAGATTCAAGCTGCAGGAAGAGGAGATGAACTGGGCAGCTGAGCACGTTGTGGGGGTCGGAAAGATTTTCTCTGACGACGTACCTGAGGATGTAAGGAAGGAGATTATCGACGGACTTAGATGTAACTTCGAGGGCGAATGCAGCGAGGTCGGAATGTACCTTGCCATGGCACGTGTTGCTCACAGGGAAGGTTATCCTGAAATCGGGCTGTACTGGGAAAAGGCAGCATATGAGGAGGCGGAACACGCAGCTAAATTTGCCGAACTTCTGGGGGAAGTTGTAACACCTTCAACAAAGAAGAATCTCGAGATGAGAGTTGATGCCGAAAATGGTGCAACAAGCGGCAAGAACGAATTGGCAAAACTTGCCAAGAAGTACAATCTTGATGCCATTCACGACACTGTCCACGAGATGGCACGCGATGAAGCAAGACATGGCAAAGCTTTCAAGGGCCTTCTTGAACGCTACTTCGGAAAGAAGAATTGACACATGGGGGCACTCAATGAGTGCCCTTTTCTTTTGATGGCAACAAGTTAATTTATACTCAAGACAACTCTGACCACTTAAAAATACAAATTCGAATATCATAAATCAGCCGGTTTAAAAATAGCATATAGGTTGAAAAGTCATTTAATTGGGGTTATTCTTGGATTGTGCGTCAGCACAGGACTAGGACACTATGCCCTTTTCTTTGCTTGGCACTGATTTTGATATTCCCTAACAGACATATGTCTGGACTAATTGTCAAGGAGGCTCTTTCATGGTGAGAAAAATGAAATCCATGGACGGCAACAACGCTGCGGCTCATGTAAGCTACGCATTCAGCGAGGTTGCCTGTATTTATCCTATCACTCCATCTAGCCCGATGGCAGATTTCGTTGACCAGTGGAGTGCAAATGGCCTGAAGAACATCTTCGGAACCCAGGTTAAAGTCGTTGAAATGCAATCTGAGGCAGGTGCTGCAGGTGCTGTCCATGGCTCTCTCGGAGCTGGTGCACTCACCTCAACCTACACTGCTTCACAGGGACTTTTGTTAATGATCCCTAACATGTACAAGATTGCCGGAGAACAACTTCCTGCTGTCTTCCATGTTTCAGCTAGAACAGTAGCTAGCCAGGCTCTCAACATCTTCGGTGATCACAGCGATGTCATGGCCTGCCGCCAGACAGGTTTTGCAATGCTATGCGAAGGCAACGTCCAGGAAGTCATGGATCTTGCACCTGTTGCACATCTTGCAGCAATCTCAGGCAAGGTTCCTTTCATCAACTTCTTCGACGGATTCAGAACATCACACGAAATTCAGAAGATTGCCGTCTGGGATTATGAGGATCTCAAGGACATGTGCGACATGGATGCTGTAAAAGCATTCAGAGACCATGCTCTCAATCCTGAACATCCTCACATGAGGGGATCACACGAGAATGGTGATATCTTCTTCCAGCATAGGGAAGCATGCAACAAGTATTATGATGCTCTTCCTGAAGTTGTCGAGAAATACATGGCAAAGGTCAACGAGAAACTCGGAACAGACTACCAGCTCTTCAACTACTATGGTGCTGCTGATGCTGACAGAGTCATCATCGCAATGGGCTCTATCTGTGATGTTGCAGAGGAAGTCATCGACTACCTCAACGCACATGGAGAGAAGGTCGGTCTTGTCAAGGTAAGACTCTATCGCCCGTTCAAGGCAGATAGACTCATCAAGGCTATTCCATCTACATGCAAGAAGATTGCTGTACTCGACAGAACAAAGGAACCGGGAGCTCTCGGAGAACCTCTCTATCTTGATGTAGTTACAGCTCTCAGCGAGAATGGCATTACAGATAAGACAGTCATCGGCGGAAGATATGGCCTCGGCTCAAAGGATACTCCTCCATCAAGCGTATTCGCTGTCTATGATGAACTCAAGAAGGAGAATCCGAAGAGACAGTTCACACTTGGCATCGTGGACGATGTCACACACCTCTCACTTGAGGAAGATAAGAACGCTCCAAACACAGCTGCAGAAGGCACAATTGAGTGTAAGTTCTGGGGTCTCGGAGGAGACGGTACAGTCGGTGCCAACAAGAACTCCATCAAGATCATCGGTGACTACACAAACAAGTATGTTCAGGCTTACTTCCAGTATGACTCAAAGAAGACAGGCGGTGTGACTATCTCCCACCTCAGATTCGGTGACAAGCCGATCAGAAGCCCCTACTACATCAGCAAGGCAGACTTCGTTGCATGCCACAACCCGAGTTATGTGACGAAGGGATTCAAGATGGTCCAGGATGTCAAGCCGAACGGTATCTTCATGATCAACTGTCAGTGGACACTTGACGAGCTGAACCATCATCTTGATGCAGCAGCAAAGAGATACATTGCAAAGAACAACATCCAGCTCTACACAATCGATGCAATCGACCTGGCTCAGAAGATCGGCATGGGTAAGAGAACAAACACAATCCTCCAGTCCGCATTCTTCACACTTGCAAAGGTCATGCCCCAGGAAGAGGCTATCCAGCACATGAAGGAAAAAGCTACACAGTCCTACCTTAAGAAGGGACAGGATATCGTAGACATGAACCACAAGGCCATTGACCTCGGTGCTTCAGCTTTCGTGAAGATTGACGTTCCTGCTGACTGGGCTGATGCTGTAGATGAAAAGAAAACAGAAGCAAAGGAAGGAAAGGAAGACCTCGTCAAGATGGTTACAACTATCCTCGATCCTGTCGACAGAATGGACGGAGATTCACTCCCTGTCTCGGCTTTCGTTGATCACGTTGACGGCCAGTTCGAACTCGGTGCAGCAGCATATGAGAAGAGAGGCGTTGCCGTTTCCGTTCCTACATGGGACAGCGCAAAGTGTATCCAGTGTAACCAGTGTTCCTATGTCTGTCCTCATGCAACAATCAGACCGTTCGCACTCACAGCAGAGGAAGCAGCATCTGCACCGGAGAATGCAAAGATTGTCGATGTCAAGGCAGGAAAGGGCAAGGGCGTCTACAAGTTCACAATCGCAATCTCTCCGCTCGACTGTATGGGATGCTCGGTTTGTGTATCTGCATGCCCTGTCGGAGCTCTCCAGATGGTCAACATGGAAGAAGAGCTCAAAGAGCAGGATGTCTTCAACTATTGTGTCTCCAAGGTTTCCGACAAGCCAGATATGCAGGACAACACAGTCAAGGGTAGCCAGTTCAAACAGCCACTTCTTGAGTTCTCCGGTTCATGTGCAGGTTGTGCTGAGACAAGCTATGCTCGCCTCGTGACTCAGCTCTTTGGTGACAGGATGTACATCTCGAACGCAACTGGATGTTCTTCAATCTGGGGCGGTCCTGCAGCGACATCACCATATTGCACAAACAAGGAAGGAAAGGGACCAGCTTGGTGTAACTCACTCTTTGAAGATAATGCAGAGCACGGACTCGGGCTCTTTATCGGACAGGACAAGATCAGGGAAGACCTCGTCACACTTACACACGATATCATTGCTAACGGTGATAACGCAGAAGTGAAGGTAGCTGCTGAAGAGTGGCTTGCCACATTGAACGATTCTGTAAAGAACGCCGAGGCTACAAAGAAGTATGTTGCAGCCCTCGAAGGTTGCGGATGTGACAAGGCTAAGGCTATCCTCGACAAGAAGGACTACCTCTCAAAGAAGTCTGTATGGATCTTCGGCGGTGATGGATGGGCATATGATATCGGATACGGTGGACTCGACCATGTCATCGCAAGCAAGAAGAACGTCAACATCTTCGTCTTCGACACTGAAGTCTACTCCAATACAGGTGGACAGGCTTCCAAGGCTTCCAATATCGGCCAGGTTGCACAGTTTGCAGCAGCTGGTAAGGAAATCAAGAAGAAGAGTCTCTCCGAGATTGCAATGCAATATGGTTATGTATATGTAGCACAGGTTGCTATGGGTGCTAACCCGAACCAGACAATCAAGGCCATCACAGAAGCTGAAGCTTATGACGGACCGTCACTCATCATCGGATATGCTCCGTGTGAGATGCACTCCATCAAGGGCGGAATGGCTAACTGTCAGAAGGAAATGAAGAAAGCTGTTGAATGCGGTTACTGGAACCTCTTCAGATATAACCCGGCAGCTGAGAAGAAATTCACTCTTGACAGTAAGGCACCGGAAGGTGGCTACCAGGAATTCCTGATGAATGAGGCAAGATACTCAAGACTCACAAGAGAGTTCCCACAGAGGGCTGACGTTCTCTTCAAGAGAAATGAGGAAGAGGCTAAGGCACGCTATGAGCACCTCTTGAAGCTTATTGATCTCTATGATGAGAAATAAGTGAGAGTTACTTCTCTATACGCAGGCTGCACCAGAAGATGCAGCCTGTTTTCTTTGGGGTAATTTAACATAAACATGTCAATCATGCTCATGGAGATTCTAGAAAGAAAAATGCACCTCCTGAAAAAAGAGATGCATCCGACTGATTTTTCATTTAATCGTCTTCTACTTATCAGAGAAAGGTGTTCGTTCTGAATAAGTAGTATGAAGTAGCTCATGGGCAAGATGAGAATTCGGCTCGCCGAGGAATTCCTTGTATAGAGCATTAATCTGTGGGTTGTTATGCGACTGTCGGATTTTCTGACTCCTGTCATCTGCATAAAGTGCCATAGCTCTCTTTTCTCTGTATGTATCGACTATGTCATGATCTTCGTTTGGAAGGAAGCATTCCCTGACATATGGTTGACCTCCGCCGTTAACACACCCTCCCGGGCATCCCATGATCTCAATGAATGTATATTTGCTTGTTCCTTCCCTGATTTCATCGAGAAGCACCCTGGCACTCCTCATTCCTGAAGCAACAGCAACATATATATCCTCTCCATTAATTGTAATCTTTGCCTCTTTAATTGTGTCGAAGCCACGGACTGTACCGAATGTAATTTTCTCATATTCCTTACCGGTAAGTGTATGGTAGGCAGTGCGTAGAGCAGCTTCCATCACACCTCCTGTCACACCGAAAATCACTCCAGCCCCCGTTGATTCACTTACAATGTCTGTATCGAAAGGCTCATCGGGAAGACGGTTGAAGAGAATACCGCTTCGTCTTATCAGCCGCCCCAGTTCCCTTGTCGTGAGAACAGCATCGACATCCCTAAGTCCCTCTGTCACAAGCTGCGGTCTCTCCTTCTCGAACTTCTTTGCCGTACATGGCATTACAGAGACAACAAACATATCTTCAGGCTTTATATCTTTCTTTTGTGCGTAGTAATGCTTGAGTATGGCACCGAACATCTCATGAGGAGACTTACATGATGACACATGCTCAAGGAGATCCGGGTAATAGTACTCCGCATAATTTATCCATCCCGGAGAGCATGACGTAATGAGAGGAAGTTTTCCACCATTTCTTATTCTCTCTAGAAGTTCATTTGCCTCCTCCATAATTGTGAGGTCTGCAGCATAATCTGTATCGAACACTTTTTTAAAGCCCAGTCTTCTGAGAGCGGCAACCATCTTGCCCGTAACATTAGTTCCTATGCTGAGGCCGAACTCCTCTCCCAGAGCAACTCGGACTGCCGGGGCTGTCTGGACAACGACATACTTACCATTCCTCAGAGCCTCATCAACCTTGTCTATCTCACTCTTCTCCATGAGAGCACCGGTCGGACACACAGAGATACACTGGCCACACATTATACACGGGGAAATGTTGAAGCTTCTGTTCTCGGCAGGTCCTACTATTGTCTTGAATCCCCTGTTCTCAAAGCCGAGGATTCCATTACCGTGAGCATTCTGGCATCTCATGATACAGCGTCCGCATAAAATACATTTGGAGGTATCCCTTACGATGGCAGGGTTACACCTGTCAATTGTTGCCTCTGTCTTCTCACCCTGGAACATTCCTTCCCTTGCCCCTGTTATCTGGGCACAGTAAAGAAGCTCACAGTGTCCGTTTTTATCACATTGTTGACAATTCCGCGAGTGGTTTGAGAGAAGAAGCTCCACGGATGCTCTACGTGCTGTCGTAGCTCTCGGGGATGAAATATAAATCTCAAGACCCTCACTCACAGGAAAGACACATGATGCAACAAGCCCTCTCTGCCCCTTTACCTCAACAAGACAGACTCTACATGAACCGCGGTTGCATTCACCGTGATTGTATGTACACAGAGTCGGTATTTCAAAACCGCAGCGACGTGCAGCATCATGAATGGTCAGCCCTTCTTCAACCTGGTAGTTCTGTCCTTCTATTTTTATGTTGACTAATCCCATACTTCACCTCAAATCTTATCGATAGCCCCAAAACGACATGTACTCTTACAGATACCACACTTCAAACACTTCTCCTGGTCAATCTCATACGGACTCTTTATGACACCATGGATAGCCTCTGCAGGACAGTGCCTTGCACAAGCAGAGCATCCGCGGCATTTTTCTGGATTGATGACATACTTGAGAAGATTCTTACAGACCCCGGCCCGACACTTCTTGTCCCTGACATGCTCCACATACTCTTCTCTGAAATTTCTGAGTGTTGAGAGGACTGGATTCGCCGCAGTCTGCCCCAGCGCACATAAAGAACCGATCTGGATAGTAGATGCAAGTTCCTCAAGCTCCTTAAGGTCATTCATGGAACCATTACCGGTAGTTATTCGCTCAAGATATTCAAGCATCCTCTTTGTTCCTATACGGCAATGTGAGCACTTGCCGCATGACTCGTCACAAATGAACTCCATGTAGAACTTGGCAACATCGACCATACAATTGTCCTCATCCATGACAATGGCACCCCCTGAGCCCATCATAGAACCACGGTCTCTCAGAGTCTCATAGTCAATCTGTGTGTCAAGATCCTTCTCGGTGAGACACCCTCCAGACGGTCCTCCCGTCTGGATAGCCTTGAACTTCTTACCATTCGGGATTCCTCCGCCTATGTCGTAAATAAGCTCCCTAAGAGTTGTTCCCATAGGAACTTCTACAAGACCGACATTGTTTATCTTGCCACCAAGGGCAAATACCTTGGTCCCCTTACCCGTCTCAGTCCCGAGAGAAGAGAAGCATTCAGGACCATTACGGAGAATATAAGGAACGACGGAGAGAGTCTCGACATTGTTCACAATAGTCGGACATCCCCAGAGTCCGCTTACTGCCGGATATGGTGGTCTCGGCCTCGGGTTACCTCGCTTACCTTCAATCGAGTTGATCAGGGCAGTCTCCTCACCGCATACGAATGCTCCTGCACCAAGCCTTATGTGGGCATGGAAGGAGAAATCTGTTCCCAGGATATTGTCCCCGAGAAGTCCCAGCTCTGAAGCCTGTCTGATTCCCACCTGAAGTCTGTGGACTGCTATCGGGTACTCGGCCCTTACATAGAAATAACCGTTCTGAGCACCTATTGCATAGCCTGCAATCATCATGCCTTCAATGACAGAGAGCGGATTACCCTCAAGAATCGATCTATCCATGAATGCTCCGGGGTCCCCCTCGTCGCCGTTACAAATTACGTACTTTGTTCCATCCGGCTGATCGAATGCAAACTTCCACTTCCTTCCTGTCGGGAATCCGGCACCTCCACGTCCCCTGAGCCCGGAGGCAAGGATGGTGTTAATAACTTCCTCTCTCTCCATTGAAAGTGCCTTCCTCAACCCCTGAAAAGCCCCACTGCCGAGAGCCTCGTCAATATTCTCTGGATTGATCATCCCGCATTCCTCAAGTGCTATGCGGTGCTGCTTTTTGTAGAAGTTTATATCATCCTGCTTGGTTATCTTCTCTCCTGTCACAGGATCTGTGTACAAAAGTCTCTCTACTATTTCCCCCTTCATGAGGTCTTTCTCTACTATCTCGTCAACATCCTCAACTTTCACTGCATGGTAAAGAGTGTCTTCAGGGAAGATCTTCACAAAAGGTCCCTGTGAGCAGAAGCCGAAGCAGCCCACCTGGTTTACTGAGACATGATCCTCGAGTTTCTTCTCTTTGATCAAAGTAACAAATCTCTCAAGGATATTATGGGAGTTGGATGATATGCATCCTGTCCCTCCGCATATGACAACACTCCGTTTCTTACCTTTTCCGCTGAACTTGCCGTCAAGGAGAGCTTTATCCTCTTTCTGAATTTTCTCCAGCTCTTCAAATGAATTAATTCTCATACTTCGTCTCAGCCTCCATCAGCATTATGTCCTCGACAATCTTCTCGACCTGGTTTACGTCAACCTTCGGGTATACTTTTCCGTTGATGGAAACAGCAGGTGCAATGCCGCATGCCCCAAGGCATCTCAAGGCATCCAGAGTAAACAAACAGTCAGCAGTTGTCTCTCCGGCCTTTATTCCAAGAAGCTCTGAGAACTTCTCAAGGACAAGCTGTGCACCCTTGACGTAGCATGCCGTTCCAAGACAGCATCCGATTACGTACTTTCCCTTGGGCTTGAGCGAGAAAAATGAATAGAATGTGACAACACCATAGATTTCAGCAACACTGATTCCCGTTTCTGCGCTTACTATCTCCTGCACTTCAAGCGGAATGTATCCGAACTCTTTCTGGATATCACTCAAAATCATCATAAGAGGAGTTTTCTCCCCTTTATACCTGCTGCAAATCTCCCTGATCTGGTTAGCAGCGCTCTCTTTCAGCTTCATGCGACCTCCTTAATCCTAGATATTTATTTATCTATAATTATCTACCCAATTTAGGAAGCACGCAATTTTTTATTCCCCTTTTTGTAGAAATTACCCATCTTTTCAGGCTCAAAGCATATTTTGAGGGTAAAAAAGTGTTGACGCATCCCCTCCGTAGCGTACAATTTAACTAACTCAATATGGAGGGAAAAAAGAACAAGAAAGTTCTAATTTCAATTTTGGTCGTCTGTCTTGCTCTCACATTGACAATCTGAGTTTTGCATGAAAATTTAGTATATAATCGAATAAGTATTTAGTATTTTAGGAATTAAGGGTTGATTTACTCTCTAATATATGCTAAACTTTTAGTATATATGAGAGGTAAGCCATGTCACGCCATAAAGACCCGAATACTCAGTACAGAATGAAGCTGTTTGTTTCAAACAGTCACCGATATGCAGCCACCGCAAGTCCGGGATATAACAATGAAAAGAAGTGGGTCTCGAA
>CAVHPV010000039.1:0-23285 GCA_963638045.1 Faecalibacterium sp. CAG:74
ATAAAATTCTGGAATTCCATATATAATTTTCTCCATTTTTATGTTGACAAACACATCTCGAAACTCTTTGTGATAGAAGAACTCCCGGCATGGAACACCAACCTGCGTTCAAAGACGGCAATAAGAAGTTCAAATGTCCGCCACTTTGTTGATCCGTCAATTGCTGTTGCCGCCTTAGGCTCAGGGCCGGAAGACCTGATCAATGACCTAGAGACTTTCGGCTTATGGTTTGAGTCCATGTGCATCAGAGATCTCAGGGTATATTCAGATAGATTGAAGGGAGAAGTTTACCATTACAGGGATGCAAGGGGAAAAGAGGCAGATGCCATAATCCACCTGAGAGACGGAAGATGGGGTGCTGTCGAAGTAAAACTTGGAAGCCAGGATGCGATCAACGAGGGGGCAGCCAATCTCCTAAAGCTGAAAGATGATATTGATACATCCAGGGCAAAAGAGCCCTCTTTCCTCATGATTCTTACGGCAACTCCCTACGCCTACCGCAGGGAGGACGGAGTATTTGTTGTCCCTCTCGGGTGTTTGAAAGACTGAGTCCTCAGCACTTCCAGTCTGTGATGAGTTTTCCTTCCCCGTCCTTGAATGAGCCTGTAGCTATCAGGATGAGGTCGATAAGGGGCCAGATTCCCAGCGTCAGCCAGCCGAGGAATATCATGGCAATCCCCGACCCTATACGGCCGCAATAAAATCTGTGAATGCCGAAGATGCCGAGAAATATGCAAAGAAGAAGTGCAGTAAGTCTGCTCTTCTCACTGGCGTTAGCATCATAGACAGAGTACCTTGGGCTCATCTGTCTACATCCACACTTGGGACATATCTCAGCATTATCCAATATCTCAGCTCCACAATCTCTACAATACTTCATCTCATTTGCCTCCTGACTATTTTTTGCATTGTAACACCTCATCAACCTTTATCATATAGCAGGGGGAAAGTAATAATAAAAAGTATAAATTCCCATATATTGTAGATTTAATATCGTTTTTCGTACTTTATATGCAATTCTGCTTTACAAATTACCCAATATACCCATATAATGTCACCATGCTTTTATCTTTTACATGTGAAAATTACTATTCAATACTTGAACCTGTCGAACTTTCTCTCGTTGCAACATCCGACCGCACACACAGTGAGACGTTGCTTGAATTTTCAAACATTGAGACAAATAGGATTTCCCTGATTTACGGCCCCAACGGGAGCGGAAAATCAGCAATACTCGATGCTTTATATTCATTGAGGCAGAATGTAATACTAAGCAACAAAAATGACCCAGATGATCCTCTCATCGGCTATCATCCACACAAATTGAGTACAAGTGGCTGCTGCTCAATGGAAATCTATTTTGTAAAGAATAGCACCAAGTATTATTACGGGATCAAATACAATAACAACAAAGTAATCGAAGAGTCCCTTTATTATAGTCCGAACGGGAGGATTGGTGAAATTTTCTCCCGCAATGAATCTCAAATTCATTTTTCAGACAAATTCAGAAGATATGAGCAGAATATACAGAACGGTCTGCTCCGGGAAAACAAACTTCTACTGTCTGTACTGGCATGCAATACAGACAGCATAGACATACTTTCTGCCTATAGTTTTTTCAGAAATGAACTTCTCTTCTGCAACAGAGAGATCCTTGAGAAAATTGTCGAGCCCAGCAGGGAAATAGCAGAGGAACCGGAAAAGGAAAAAGAGTATGTGGACCTTTTCAGACTGCTCGGATTTGATTTGACAGGAATCAGAGTAAGCAGAAAGCAATTCAATTTTGAGGAACTTCCAGATATCTTCAAGTCCGATGACGACATAAAGGCAAGATTCGAGCAGAGTCCTTACCTCTACAGAACGGAATTCATAAACTCCCTTTTCTCTGTTGAACTCTCCTCAGAGTCGTCAGGCACCCAGGCTTTGTACTATCTTGTGAAGTATATCCTTAAGTTCTTGTCAGAAGATATTGTACTCTTATGTGACGAACTGGAAAGTAATATGCACACACAACTTGTCAGAAAAATAATCGAAGTAGTGAAGAATAATTCAAAAACAGAATCACAGCTTGTGTGCACAACTCATGATGTAAATCTTCTAAGCGGATCTCTGCTGCGCAGGGATCAGATATTCTTCTCCGAGCTTGATATGAAAAAACGTTCGACACGCCTCACCTGTCTTTCAGAGATAAAAAATGTCAGAGCAACAGAAAACCTGAGAACAAATTATCTTAATGGAAAGTATGGTGGACTTCCCGAGATAGAAGAGAACAGCAATGAAGAGGAATAAATGAAGCCGAAGGAAAATCTGAGCAAAGCAACAGGGACCAGAAATCCAAACAGGCTTAAGGGGTTGCCGAAACTGGAGAATATAGAATCACACTTCAACCGCAACTTTCTGGAAATTCGAACTCTCTCCAACATTTTGGATAATCTGAATCCTGAAGCAAAAGAAGAAATAAGAAGAGCCCAGCTTGTATTCCTCATGAGTGCCCTTGACTCATACATGCACGAGATTGTCGCCTATGGCTATATCATGATGTTCTACGGCTACTGGAGGCAGACAGAAGCATACAGAAGGCAGAATGTTCTCTTGAGTGATCTCGAAAGCGTTGCAGATAAGACAGCAGATAGAGAAAGCTTCAAGAGTTGTCACCGTCATCAGAGATGCCGTTACAAGGGGAATCAGATACGACACACTCATGAGATATAAGGCAATATGTGAGTCTCTTGAAAATCTTGGCATTGAGAATGTCAGCAATGCCCTCTTTTCTTTCGAAAGCGTACTTAATGCTGCTGTAAGAGCAAAGGACAATATTGTTCACCAGACTGGAAGAAAATATCCGGGAGAGCCAAACAAGATGCCATTTACACAGTCAACCGTAGAAGAATATATCATGACTATCTCCGCTTTGCAGAAATCCATTCATAGCATGGTTACATTACACGAGAAGGAAGAAACAGATGCCAGCCAGGCTTCCCCATGCTGACAAACAACGAACATAAATATGATATACCCCACTTTAAACCAGAAGTCATCGTCAAGATTGTGATTGCTCAATGACAGAGGAATACTTGTTATCTTTTTTATCTTGAGTGTCAGTGAAGTATGACTCTCTGACACCGAAGACACTCTGTGCCCAGCGTGGAGCTAAGGCTCCTGTCCCTGCCGGAGAACAGTATTCTCACATCTGATTTTTTTCAATTTACTGGCTTCTGAATATTGTATCTTTAATCTGACTTGTGCTATCTTTACTTCAAATGAAGAAGTTGGACGTGCATTTTATATACATATTCATATAACCTTACGATACCGGTATTGTTACCGGTATTTTTTTTGCATAGGAGAAAAGAAAGATGAATTGTTTCAAGGGAAGGTCGCTGTGTGTGATTGATGACTTCACAAAAGAGGAGAGGCTCTATCTCTTCTCTCTTGTAAAAGAGCTCAAGGAAGCCGTGAAGAATGACGACAGGGAGAAGATTGACTCATTCAGGATCAATGACCCCGACTACGGCATTTACGAGGTATTCCTGGAAGACAGTACCAGGACAAAGGAAAGCTTCAGGAATGCAATCAGCTTCCACCATGCCAAGTCTACGCTGATGAACACTGAAAGCTCATCCTTCAACAAGGGGGAGAGCTATGCAGACACATTCAACACCCTCTGCGGCTACAATAACCGCATTTTCATCATCCGCAGCAAGGTTGAGGGAGTATGCGCCTACCTCAAGGATGAGTGCGGGGAGTTTGCTCTCCGTAATGATTTAGGATATACCCCAGTCTTCATCAATGCAGGTGACGGCAAGCATGAGCATCCGACCCAGGAGCTCCTTGATGAGTACACCTTCCTTGAAGATAACCAATGGGACACATCATACCTCCATATAGCACTTGTGGGAGACCTCTATCACGGGCGTACAGTCCACAGCAAGGCAGACGGCCTCAAGCTCTGGGACAAAGTCAAGGTTGACCTTGTGGCACCACAGGAACTTGCAATGCCGCAGAATTATCTGAATATCATGAAGGATAATGGTTTTGAAGTGCGTACATTCGCTTCCATAGAGGAATACCTCAAGGCCGATGATGTTGCCACCAAGTGGTATTTCACACGTCCACAGCTTGAGAGGATGGGAGAGAAGATTCTGCAAAAACAGGATGAGCTCAGGGCCACAATCACATTCAGAAAGGAATTCATGGACATACTCCCGGAGGGCACAAAGTTCTATCATCCACTTCCGAGACACAAGGAGCATCCAACCATCCCGACATTCCTCGACAAAACACCTCTCAACGGCTGGGAGAGACAGTCCATAAACGGTATGTACACAAGAATCATCCTTCTGGGTCTTCTCTCAGGTAAAATCGGATCAGACTTTGTTGGAACTGAAAAGCCGAAAGAGGAGACTCCTGTATATGAGTGGATCACAGAGGAGACTCCAAAGAATATAAAGAAGCGGGAGATATCTGAAGGGGTTAACCCGATAAAGGACGGAATCGTCATTGATCATATCCTCTCTGGGGAGGCTCCGGAGGAGATAAGACGCCATATGATCCTCATAAGACGTGTCATGGGACTTGACGGCCTCAAGGGTGGAGAATGGGTCAGCCAGTCTGCAAATGGTAAGTACAAGGGAATAATCTTCCGCCCCGGTTTCTTCGACCTTGACCACAAGGCAATCAAGAGACTTGCTGCCGTTGCTCCGGGCTGCACTCTCAATATAATCGAGAACGGAGAAGTAAAGAAGAAGATCAGAACAAAGATGCCACCAAGGATCTACAACTTCGACGACCTTATGTGCACAAACGACGCATGCATATCGAATGACACACAATCCGAGCATGTAGGAGCAATGTTCCTGAGAACAAGTGACAACAGATACTCATGTGCCTATTGCGGACGTGCACACACCTTCAAGGAAATATTCAGACACTAAGGAGACATACTATGGAAAAGACAAAATACAGCGAAGAATTGGCCGATATCGCACTCGATATGGGAGCAATAAGGCTCTCCCCCTCTAAGCCCTTCTGCTGGGCAAGCGGCTACTACATGCCGATATATAATGACAACCGCACCCTTCTTGCCTCGCCTAAGGCAAGAGGGCTCATTGCATCAGCTTTTGAGGAGATTCTCTCCTCTCTCGATTTTGATCCGGAAAATATAAGCGGAACCAGCACTGCGGGGATTCCGCATGCAACAACGCTTGCCGACAAAATGGGAAAGCCGCTCAGTTATGTCCGCTCCTCCAATAAGGACCACGGCCTCAAGAACAAGATAGAGGGACTCGGAAGGGCAAAATCCTATGAGGGAAAGAAGGTGCTTCTCATTGAGGATCTTATATCAACAGGAGGAAGCTCGATAGCAGCAGTGAAGGCTATCCAGGAAGCAGAGGGAGTAGTCCCTTATTGCCTCGCAATCTTCTCCTACGGCTTTAAGGAATCAAAGGAGGCATTCTCCTCTCTTGAGCCGAAGTGCGAGTATAAGACAATACTTGACTACAATTATGTAATCAACACCGCACTTGAAAGAGGATATATAAAGGATGAAGAGAAACCTGTCCTCCTCGAGTGGTCATCGTCTCCCTTTGAATGGGGAGAGAAGCACGGCTTCAGGAGGGAAGAGAAATGATGTATAAGGAAAAACTCATAAAAAGTGCAAAGACGACAGGAAACTGTGGCTGTATGGGAATTGACCCCAACTTCTCAGCTCTCCCCGAGAAAATGAATGTTGAGAACTATTTTCTGACACTTCTTGAAGAGATGGATAAACGTAATCTGAGGCCAGCTGCATTCAAGCCGAATATCGGGTACTTTGCCAAGCTCGACAGGCCGAGGGAGGGAAAGTTCGAGGGCTCGATTGCACTTGCTGCTATTCTCTCCGCCATCCCAGATGATATTCCCCTCATCCTTGACGCTAAGCGCGGTGACATAGCATCAAGTTCCCTTAACTATGCCCATGAGGCATTTGATTGCTGGGGCGCAGACTGTGTCACAGTCTCTCCTTATATGGGATCAGACTCAATAAACCCGTTTGTATTGAACTTCCAGGAGAAAGGAATATATATCCTCAACCGTACAAGTAATCCTGGAGGAAAGGATCTCCAGAACAGAATAATGGAAGACGAAAGACCGCTTTATTTGACAGTTGCTGAGACCATAATCAAATGGAAAAAGGAGTACTCGGGGAATATCGGGGCAGTTGTCGGAGCTACGAACCTCAAAGAGTTTGATGATATAGTCTCACTCTTCAGCTCAGAGGAGATTCCTCTTCTTATTCCCGGAGTCGGCAGCCAGGGAGGAAGCGCCTCAGACGTCATCGCGATAATGGAAAGAAACGGCTATAACCGCGCTCTCTCACGTATAAACTCATCCTCGGCTCTCACACATCCGTGGGCAAAGAAGAAGGAAGCTGCACCCGGTAACTGGAAGGACGTATGTATCGAGAATATCGAGAAGTTCCTTGGAGAGTGTGCACTATGAGGAAGAACTTTCCCTTCTCCCACAGAGGAGAAAACGTTGCTCTCTCGACAGTCAGCGGAGTAGCATCCACTAAGCCATCTCTTATAAGGTACTTTGACAGGGAGATAGAGAGCATATCGGTAATAACCACAAAGAGCTTCCAGGTAAAACCCAATCCCGGAAACAGAGAGCCTGTCATATGTGAGGATGAGATCGGAAGCTGGGGTAACAGCGTAGGTCTCAGGAATCCCGGAATGGATACAGCTCTTGAGGAAATAAAGGCATTGAGAAGGGAAGGTATCAGAAAGTGGCTCAACATATCACTCTCGGCCGATAATGAAAAAGACTTCATCACCCTCATCAAAGCCTTCGGACCCTATGCAGACTCCGTGGAGCTAAACTTCTCGTGTCCGCATGCCAAAAAAGGCTTCGGTGCCTCAATCGGAAGTGACATAAACATAGCCTCATCCTATGTAAAGACAATCAACGAAGAGACAAGGGACAGGGATTGCCTTCTCTTTATAAAGCTCACCCCCAATTGTGATGATATAGCAAAAATTGCGAAAGCTGTTGTCGATAACGGAGCAGACGGAATAGTTGCAATCAATACAGTCGGACCTGTAGAGCATATAGAGAGACATACAGGTAAGCCCATCCTAAATAACCCCATCGGCGGTAAGGGAGGAAAGAGCGGAGATGATATCTTTCCAATTGCCCTCAATGCAATAAAAACAATAAGGGAGGCTGTCGGAGAAGATATCCCGATTATAGGAATGGGAGGAGTCAGCGACGGGGAGAGAGCATACAAACTCATCCAGGCCGGAGCTGACGTAGTCGGAATCGGGTCAGCACTCGGAAGAGTAAAACAGCAGAATTGGGATGAGTACCTCACAAGAATTAAATGTGAAGCAGAGAGACTACTTTCTGGAAAAGAAGCCAATCTCAGCTCAAGACTCCTCCTCAGGAAAGAAAAGGCAATGGATTATATTCCCCACAAAGTGGAGAAAATATACTTCCACTCCCCTGACACGATGGTTCTAACCCTCACGGGAGAAGTTGAGAACTTCAAGGCCGGGGAGTTTGTCTTCCTGTGGCTTCCGTCTCTCGGAGAGAAACCCTTCTCGCTGGCAAAGAGTAATCCTCTAACCTTCATCATAAAGAAGAGGGGAATCTTCACGTCCTCCCTCTTTGATACTCTCAAAGAAGGAGACGAGATCTTTATCCGTGGACCATACGGAGGAGAAGTTGATATCCCGCAAAGCAGAAAGGCACTTGTTGTCCTCGGAGGAACAGGAGAAGCAGTAGCAACACCACTTTCAGATAAACTGGAAGAGAAGAGGATAAAGCCATATTTCCTTGTCGGGACAAGTGTCAGCGGTAACAGAGGAATCATGGAGGATGAACTCAAAAAGAAGGGAGAGTACAGATGTATCTCGGACGACGGGAAACCCGGAAGGGTACTCGACTCCCTGAATGAGACAATTGACCATCTTCTTGAAGACGGGACAAAAATAGATGAAATATCATTCTATCTTATAGGACCGGAGATCTTCATGAAGAACGCAGCAAAGCTTCTCACAGAAAGAGGAATATCTTCTGAAAGGATTCTAATCAGCATGGAGAAGAACAGCATGTGCGGAGTGGGACTCTGCGGAGAGTGTGTCTGCGGCTCAAGGCTCTCCTGCCAATGGGGAACCTTCTTCACACTTAATTTTCTAAGAAGAGAAGGTGTCTTATGATAGATCCCCATGTTCACTTCAGAGACTGGAATCAAAGAGATAAGGAGACCATCCTACACGGGATGAAAGTGGGGATGGATGCAGGCTTCAATGTCTTTCTCGACATGCCGAACACGAATCCTCCACTTACTTCAAAGGAGAATGCACTCAAAAGGATAGAAGATGGAAAGAAAGCAATAGAGCAGCTGAAAACAGATAATCTATTCTACTCAATATATCTGGGGCTTACAGAAGATGAGAGTCAGATAGAGGAGATGGTATCACTATATAACTCACTCTTTCCAGATGTATGCGGCCTGAAACTCTTTGCTTCTCAGTCAACAGGTAATATGGGAATAACAACAATAGAAGCACAGAGGAAAATTTACAGAATCCTCTCAGATCTAAACTACAACGGAGTACTCGCAGTCCACTCGGAGAAGGAATCACTTTTCAACCTCAATGAGAGAGAACACTCGAAAATAAGAAATGCCGATTCAGAAGTCGGGAGCATAAGCGACCAGATAGAAAGTGCAATGAAGTACGGCTTCAAGGGAAAGCTCCACATAGCACACATATCAACAAGGGAAGGGATAAAACTAGTAAAAGAAACAAAGAAAGACGGGATAATTAAGATAACATGTGGAGCCACTCCACACCACTCTCTCCTCACAATGGAAAATGAATCCATCTTTAGGAAGATGAATCCCCCTCTCCGGGACAGAAGAGACCGTGACAGCGTACTCGAGGCTCTCTTTGACGGCGATATTGACTGGGTGGAGAGTGACCATGCCCCGCATACCCTCTCCGACAAGCTTTCCGGAGCGTCAGGAATCCCGGGCTTTGAAGGAATGCTCAAGCTAATCACATTCCTCAGACGTGAAGGGATGACAGAAGATAGGCTCAACGATCTCTTTTCAAACAATGCAATCAAAGCCTTCTCTCTCCCCTTCCCTTCCACCCCGGTCCCCAAGGTAACAGAGGAGATGATAGAGAAAGTAGCGGAAGAGTATCCATTCTCAGCATGGAAGTAAATTGTTCGACTTATCAGCGAACACCAGTGCAGCTCCCCTTGCAGTCGGTCTAATTCCGTCGGCAGTAGACTCAGCGTTGGTTAATGTTTTGTAACCTGTCATAGCATAGGTCAACCCATTAAAAGCTTTGTATTCGCTGTACCCGATCTTTAAAACGGTGTCCTTTGCAACCCAGAACTTATCCGGAGTTGATAGGCTAGTTGAGCTTATGCTGATGTCATACCAGTTAGCATCGTCAGTTTTCGGAGCTCCGCATGTTTTACAGTATCCGTTGGCATCGAATTTGGCATCACCACCTACAACAGTCACAGTTTCAGCAACATAAGCAACATCACAGCCTTCGCAAGCAAGGTAATGTGTATGAGAAGTAGCCAGAGCAGCAGATTCGATATACTTAACTCCATAATGAGTCATTACGCTTAGTTTATGTTCTGTATGCTTTCCATCGTAGCTGAGCTCCGATGCATACTTGTCTGCGGAAACATCAGTACTAGAACCATCATACAAGTCTGAATAGACATCTTTTCCATCTACAGTAAGTGTATATTCACCGTTTTCTTCAGAGAGCGCTATCTCTTTGTTAAATACGGAACCACTTCCAGGAGTAAATTTTAGAGTTCTTACTTTTGTTGTTTCGTCATAGCTAAATTCTCCCGAAACAGCAGTTGATCCAGTAGTCGTTCTCACTCCTTTGACGACTGAAGCTTCATATGCAGTCACTTTAACTTTTGTTGAATCTGAAGAATCAGCCTCAATCAGGAAATTCAGCAGGTATTGGTCCCCCTTGTTAGTTAAAGTTCCCAATGCGGTCAACAATCATAGGTTCCTATCCTCTATTTCACTCAACACCGCGAAGACAACAGAATTGTTTATCTTTGCCCCACTCTCTCTACATATCATCCCAAAGCATCATCTTCATAATACAACTACACCCAAACGGAGCCCAAAACTTAATAAATCTTTCATTCCTTCTCAATCTTCTCCCACTCGTTCGCACATTCTGAACAAATGTTCCCAAACATTTGACGTTCGTACGAATTCAATTTCTTTCCGCATCTAACACAATACTTTATCTCTTCTCACTTGCATTCATTCTTCCCGGTTCCTGTCATTTCTCTCAATTTAATTATTCTTTTTAACCCATTTTCTTCCACACATACGCCAAAAGCTATAACCTGGAACAGACTTCCAAGTTATAGCCAGAAAAGTAAAAATGGGATATTAATTATTTATATCACCAGAAAATCTTATTTAGTTGGTTTATCAGCGAACACCAGTGCAGCTCCCCTTGCAGTCGGTCTAATTCCGTCGGCAGTAGACTCAGCGTTGGTTAATGTTTTGTAACCTGTCATAGCATAGGTCAACCCATTAAAAGCTTTGTATTCGCTGTACCCGATCTTTAAAACGGTGTCCTTTGCAACCCAGAACTTATCCGGAGTTGATAGGCTAGTTGAGCTTATGCTGATGTCATACCAGTTAGCATCGTCAGTTTTCGGAGCTCCGCATGTTTTACAGTATCCGTTGGCATCGAATTTGGCATCACCACCTACAACAGTCACAGTTTCAGCAACATAAGCAACATCACAGCCTTCGCAAGCAAGGTAATGTGTATGAGAAGTAGCCAGAGCAGCAGATTCGATATACTTAACTCCATAATGAGTCATTACGCTTAGTTTATGTTCTGTATGCTTTCCATCGTAGCTGAGCTCCGATGCATACTTGTCTGCGGAAACATCAGTACTAGAACCATCATACAAGTCTGAATAGACATCTTTTCCATCTACAGTAAGTGTATATTCACCGTTTTCTTCAGAGAGCGCTATCTCTTTGTTAAATACGGAACCACTTCCAGGAGTAAATTTTAGAGTTCTTACTTTTGTTGTTTCGTCATAGCTAAATTCTCCCGAAACAGCAGTTGATCCAGTAGTCGTTCTCACTCCTTTGACGACTGAAGCTTCATATGCAGTCACTTTAACTTTTGTTGAATCTGAAGAATCAGCCTCAATCAGGAAATTCAGCAGGTATTGGTCTCCTTTGTTGGCCAAAGTCCCTAAGGTTGTGGCCAAACCAGATTCATTAGCGGTCACCGAGAAGGACCAGTCACCAAGAACACTTGTATAATCAGCGGCGGTTGGGGTCGTTGTAGAGACAACTGGTTTTTTCAAATAGGCTTGAACGGCATCAGAAAGTTCAGCGCCACAGGTAGCACAAAGAGCTTTCTGGCAAATAGGAGTAAACTGTGTCTTAGCAACGGTTATTGATGCATCGTAATTAGCAATCTCATATGCATCTTTCTCAGCAACTTCAGCTTCACTAGTCAAATCTTCTTCGTTAAAATCCCCGTTACTGTTTGTTGCGAGATATGTAACATATCCGCCATAAAGCTTGTAAGTCTCTTCTCTGGTGGAAGTAGCCTTCAGAGTGCTTACATGTGCAACCTCAAGACCAAGAGATTTAGCATCTTCAGGTTTTACAACTTCTTCATAAGATGCTCCACATACATTACATCTATATGTTGTTATTCCTTCCTGGGAACAAGTAAGAGCCTGGACAACTGTGCCAGACGCATTTTTTGAATGTGAATGATTGGTCTTAGCAATAATCTCTGTTTTTTCGTCCTTACAAACCTTACATGTGTATGTCTTCAATCCTGTCTCCTGACAAGTTGCCGGGACTTCAGAAGTAAGTTCCCATTCATGTACGTGTGTTGTTGATTCTGGGTTGCAGGCTACTGCCAAGAAAACCAGAAGAACAAGCAATACGATTGATAAAGTTTTCTTCATAAAAATTACCCCTTTGGGATTCAATCCCATAATTTCATTTGCTTTGAGTATACCCCCCCCCGTATAATTTTTGCAAGTATTTTTATATCAAACTTAAATGAAAATTATTGTTTGGACGCAATTTCTTGTTGTTTATTGCGTTGCGACGGTCTCCCGGGCAATATAAATGCTCCCCGAGATGAGGAGCATGGTGAAATTTCTGTGTTTATTGGAGAGTCATAGCTTCTTCTGCTGTTTGCACCAGATGTGCATGACGAGGGACTTCGGTAGGAATTTGACAAGCCTTACCTGGTTCCTTACGGGAAGACCGAGTATTGAGAGGGACTTCTTTTTCCCGAGGTCCTTCATTGCCTTTTCCACTACATCCTTACTCTCATAGTAGCGGTCATAGTAGACGATCGTCGTATTGTCTTTTACGGCTCTATCGAAGAACTCTGTCTTTATCCAACCCGGACAAACACAGAGAACATGTATTCCTCTCTTCTTCAATTCAACTCCCAAGGCAAGGGAGAAGGAAAGCACGAAGGCCTTGCTTGCTGCATAGACTGCCATGTAGGGAACAGGCTGATGGGAGGAATTGGAGCCGAGGTTTATTATGAAGGATCCTTTCTCCATATATGGGAGAACCGTATGTGTAAGGGATACAAGTGCTCTGTCATTGAGCTCCACTATCCCCTCCAGTTCATTAAGGTTGCTCTCTTCAAATGCCTTGAAGACTCCGTAGCCGGATGCATTGACTAGTGCTGACACAACCGGCTTCCTCTCCGCAAGTAGATTTTTGATCTGCTCTATGGATTCTTCCTCCGTTAGGTCAAGTGCTAATGGGAGGATTGTGGTCTTCAATTCCTTTCCCAGTTCCTCAAGTCTCTCCCGTCTTCTTGCTATAACCCAGGTTTCATCAAATGTGTAATCTCTATCAAGAGCCCTGACAAAGTCCCGTCCCATACCGGAGGAAGCTCCGGTGACTATGGCTATTCTACTCATAATCAGACTGCCCTATGAATTCTCTCAAAAGAGAGTCTGACGGCACATACACAGATGATACCGGATATACATTATCAAGGAAGGCAAGAAGACGACGAGAAAGAGTGTAAGCCTCTCCCTCCTCTCTTCTTATCGACCTCAAGAGCGGCTGAGCAAAAGGAGCAAGGACTGCTATCTCATAGTCAAGTGCACTGTTGAACATAACATCGGCATTGTTCTGGTGGGGAAAGATATGCTTTGTCTCACCACGTGTAACACTCTTCCACATTCCAAGAGTGCGCCCCGCACTCATACCGCGGGAGCGGTAGTCACGGATTATTCTCCTTAGTAGTCGGTTATCGGAGGTGGAGACACGGTTGGAATCATCAAGATTGAGCTGTGTCAATGCCGATATGTAAACCTTGAATACATAGCGTGGGTCTATACATCCTGTAATTCTCTCATTGAGTGCGTGTATTCCCTCCACAACTATTATTGTCTTCTCCCCCATGCGTACCGGTAGGGAGGAGAATGTTGTTATATGTGTATTGAAGTCATAGGAAGGAAGAGAGACGCTCTTTCCCGCGACAAGGTCCGTCATATTCCTGTCAATGAGCTCAAGGTTGAGCGCCTCCAGGGCCTCAAGGTCAGGCTTTCCCTCTTCATCCCTCGGAGCAAGATCCGGATGGTTGTAGTAATCATCAAGACTGAGCTTATATGGTTCATATCCCAGAAGCCTTAGCTGCTCACAGAGTCTCTTTGCAAATGTTGTCTTACCTGATGATGAAGGACCGGCTACAAAGACGATACGTGCACCCTTAAGTGCAATTGCATCGGCAATCGATGCTATCTTACGCCTGTGGAGATCCTCACTGAGCTTTATATACTCTCCCATTCCTCCTGTAATGTTGAGTCTGTTCATCTCACCGACACTTCTGACACGTAAGATCCTTCCCCATTCACGGTATTCCTCAAAGACTCTGAAGAGAAGAGGATTATCCCTGAAGGGGACTATCGACTTCACAGACGAGGAGACTGGGTACCTTAAAAGAAGTCCCTTCTTTCCGTATCGTCTGAGTTCGAACACCGAGAGAAGAGCAATATTGGCTACAAGCGGTTCATACGATACCTGAGCATACCCGCATAATCTATATATATATGATACGGAGTCATTGCGCGATGAGAGAAGAAGAACAGTATTGTCTCTTTTGAGCGTGCTGAATGTCTCTATCGCATCCTCCCCACTCTGAGGTAGGTATTCTATATCACAAGCATCTTTCACGAGGGAGAGCATCTTCTCCCTGATCAGGAATGCCTCCTCTTCAGATATCTCCTCGTCATCTTCAAATGTGAAATAGTACCCGTCTCCGAGGGAGTGCCCGATGACAAGTTTTCTCTCTGGAAATACAAGATAAGCCGAGAGGGAGAGAAGGAAACACAGGGAGTGGCGGTATATCCTCCTTCCAAGTTGATCAAAGAGATAAATTGGCTCGAGGCATGATGAGCACTCAAGCCTCTTCTTCAAGGGATATGCCTCCCCGTTGACAAGAGCTCCCACCACAGGGTTGGAGAGATAATCATGGCTGCTGCTCTCAGTGATGAGTCCCAGCTCTTCCAGGGCCGAGAGAATGGTTGAATACTTAGCGATCTGTTCTGTTTTATTGCCGTATCTGATGTCTATTCTTTCCATTCAAGTATTATCGTTCAGATTGCGTTTTTTTCAAGCCAGGATTTCTCTGAGTAAACTCATTACAGACACATTGCCATATAGAAAGGAATGAATATGACATTACCCTCTTTTTTCAAATCCTTTGAGTATATTACATAGCGTCTGTTATCAACACGGGATGAATACTTCTGAGAGAACACATCAAGAGACTTATGGGACGAATATGACGATGATTTGACCTCAATCGGGATTACTTTCTTCCCTGAGGGGAGGACAAAATCTATCTCATAATGATCGAAAATGTAAAAGTATAGGTCATGGCCAGATGTCCTCAAAGCCCCGGCTACAGCATTCTCTATGACCATTCCTATATTGAGTGAAATCTTATCAGTAATAAGGGAAGTGTATATAGAATCATTGATTGGGGATGCAGAGGAACGGAATATCTGGGAAACGAGAAGCCCAGTATCTGCCATATATATTTTCTGTCTTCTGAAATCCTTCGTAAGAGGAGGTGCAAAATCGGGATCCATCACAGATGATGCTATATTCACAATCATTGACTCACCAATTGCATCAAACGAAGAGTAAACCCTCCTCCGCCTGGCATTCTCACCCATTGCCACAGTTCTGAAAAGTCTGGAGGAAGATGACAGCTCTGACGGGACTGCTTTGAAGATAAGGGAAGTTGAGAGATGGGTGGTATCATCAAGCTTCTTAAGATCAGCCTCATAGAGATTGAGAATATCACGTTTGATAAGATCCACGCTCTGAAAATCATTTGTCCTGAGGAACTCACTTACAGCCTCAGGCATCCCTCCGACTGCAAGATATGTTCGGAACTTTTTCATAATGCTTCTGTGGACAGAATCTCCAAATGGTTTCATTTGCTCGAAATTCTCTCTTATAGCAGAGGCAGTCATTTCATCTCCTGAGGCAAGGAGGAACTCCTCAAAGTCCATAGGATACATGTTGATTATCCTCTCCTCACTGGGAATAAGTATATTCTCGACATTATGCCTCAATGATATCAGCGACCCTGTCTCCATGTAGTGGTAACGGCCGTCCAGGACAAGTTGCTTTATTGACTCCCTTGCCAGGGGGAAACGCTGGACCTCATCAAATATAATGAGACTCTCTCCTTCGAAGAGTTTCACGCCGTAGATAAGAGAAAGATTACGGAAAAAGATATCAAGAGAAGAGA
Organism: Faecalibacterium sp. CAG:74; assembly: GCA_963638045.1. GTDB lineage: Bacteria > Spirochaetota > Spirochaetia > Sphaerochaetales > Sphaerochaetaceae > Ornithospirochaeta. The sequence continues at coordinate 15,831 of CAVHPV010000039.1, forward strand.
TATCATCAAAGAGACCTTTGGCCTTCTTCAAGTCTCTCTGAAAGTTGATGAGAATGTAGGATTTGTATTCTCTTCTGGCAAATTCCTCCACAATTGTCGACTTTCCAATTCTTCTGGCACCCTGAACAAGAAGAGCCCTTCTATCCGCCCATTTATCCTTCCATTCAATAAAGTCTTTGTAAATCTTTCTCTTGTAAATCATTAAATGAATTTTGTCACATATTTGACAATTTGTAAACGTCACTTTGTCACATATTCAACAATTTCAAAATGCCGTTTTGTCACATATTTGACAATTTTGACTCTAAATCCATCCGTCATTATTGGCTTTATACTCCATCACGGCTTTATCGGCTTCAATGACAAGCGCCATCATTTCCTCCTTCGAGTAGCATGTGGCACCGCTTGCCCTGTCGTGTCCTCCACCGTGATAGCGGGACGCCAGTTCGTTAACCGTCATGAACCTGGACCTCAGCCTCACTCTGATTGTTCCGTCCCCGTTGTCTATGAAGGCAAGCCAGCATATAGATCCTTTAACCCCGGAGAGGAAGGATACAGACTCACTTGCATTCTCACGACTGAGCTCCCATTTCTTCTGGAATTCTTCATCAACATAAACCCATAACAGTCCGTTGGATGTACGTTTTATCCTCTGGAAAAGTGCTGTGCGGAAACGGTAGAAGCTGTAATCCTTCAAATCAAGATGAGCCTGGAGTTCCTCCAGGTCAAAACCGAAGGAAAGCAGGAGAGAGGCCAGACGCAGCGTCTCGGGCGAAGTACAGGAATATGAGAAACGTCCCGAGTCTGTGACAATACCGGTGTAAATACATCTAGCTCCTTTAGCATCAAGCATGAGTTCTTCTTTAAATGTTTCATAGAAGTCAGCAATCATCTCGCTTACTGAAGAGCGGTAATCCTCTATCCACTCTATGCCTTTGAACTCCTCACATCTTATATGGTGGTCTATTTTAATGAGCTCCTTTGCATTGAAGATTCTTGTGTTGCTGATTCTGTCCATTGTTGCTGTGTCGAGGATGATGGCAAGGGATGACCGGATGACTTCAGTGCTGACAGGAGGGTCCTCGGAGCCGAGGAAAGAAAGATAATCCGATGTATCTGTGTTCGATAAGTATACTTTCTTTTCAGGCCAGGTAAGCTCGATCATGCGCTTAAGTCCCCTTGAGGAGCCTATCGCATCCCCGTCAGGACGTATGTGGCGTCCGATCACTATTGAGTCGTATTCTTTTATCTTATCCAGTATTTCTCTCTTGATACTCTCGTTCATACTCTCATGATAACTTATCAAAGGGAAGTACCTCAACAAGGAGATCAGTAAGGTCCGAATGCAAAAAGATAACACTATCACTGTCATTTTTGATAAGGTTGGAGAGCCTTTTATATGTTATCTCAAAGGGAACCTCGCCCTTTTTATAGTGAACGCCTCCCCATATGTGGCTTGAGCGGATGAGAGCCATATATTCCTTTGCAGTCAGCGGGATAACCTCATGCCCCGCATCCTTCATAATCCTGTTCCAGCATCTGGCGCGCGATGGAGACTGGTGGAGGATAAGAAAGTCTTCATGGTTCATGTAAGCAAAACGGAAACATGGCAAGCCGTCACTCTCCCTCAAGGAGTAATCCCTTATCTCATCCGCGTCCCTTATGTAGATATCACGATCGACGAGGATCTCGATACGGGCATCTCTGTTTCTTTTTCTTGTCTCACGGTAGGTTCTCTTCACTTCCCTGTATATTCCGTTCACCGCCTTCACAGGGTGGAAAACAGTATTTATCTCCTCTTCCCTGAAGAAGCGGTTGAGCTCACTCAGGTATGCTATCTCGCTCTCTCCCTCAACAATTATGATAATAACATTCTTCACTCTGTTCATCTCTATACATACGGGAACGGAATTCCCGAATAACCGCCTTTCAGATATTGCTCACGCCGTGAAGCGGGACTGGGGGAACTTCCCTTTCCACTGAGGCGTTCTATGACACTTCCCCTCTTCTGTGTCTTCTCAAATATTGCTATTTCATCATCATTGACAAACGGTGCATCAAGGAGGTCGGTATTATGTGATGAACAGATGAGCTGTGCGTTCATGGTATTGTAACGCCTGTCACAGAAGAGCGAGACAAGAGTCCTCAAGACTATCGGATGTAGTGATATCTCTATCTCATCAATGACAAGTACAGAGCCTGAGAAGAGAGAGGAAAGCATTACAGAGACAAGCGCAAAGAGCCTCCTTGTGCCCTCACTCTCATCAGAGAGGGAGAAGAGTACATCCTCCCTATTGCTGTTTCTATGCTGCGTCTTCCACTCCTCCCCGTCGATAACACCATATATTGAAAGGTCCAGCTTACGGATAAGGGAGATGACACTTTCAAGGCACTCCTTACGGCTCTTTCCCGAAAGGGAGACCAAACGCGAGAAAGAATCACTTACAGAATAGGAAAAAGGATCAAAGAAGATTATTCCCTCTATCTCCTTACGTACTATGCTCTCCGCCTCCAGGGCCGATTTTTCCCCGCCGGAAGTGGAGAGTACAATCTCTTCCCCTCTTTTGAGAGTCTCACTCCTTATGGCATCTTTATCATAGCTTAGAGTATAGGTGTACTTCTCTCCCCCAGATATCATAATGAGTGTGAGTACCGTCTCCTTCCCGCTTCCGAGCATTCTGTTTGGAGAGTAGTATTTCCTGTCATAACCGTTCTTCACTATACCACAAAGAGCCTTGAGCGCAGAGATGAGCGTACTTTTACCTGAACTGTTTGCCCCGTATATCACCTCGATGGGTACCAGACGGTTCTTTCCATCCTCCAGAAAAGGAAGATAATTGTAGAAGCGGTAGTTATTGGGAGCTCTCTTTCTTGTGTAGGAGAGCTCAAGCTCTGTCTCCTCTATACTTCTGTAGTTTCTAACACCAATAGCCTCAATCATTTTCTCACCTCACCACCGGTTCATTCTACCACAGAGAGAAATGCACATGGGATGTGTATTTTCAAACTATCCTTCTCTTCTTCAATGCCGAGGGAAACTGGATAGAGAAGACTACCACTGTGAAAGTTATCGCAAGGAAATCTGCTATCGGCTCTGCAAGAAATACGGCCTTCACGGGAGTAGAAGGGAATAACAGCGGCATTATATAAATAAGCGGTATGAGAAGCACTATCTTCCTCACAAGTGCTATACTTACGCTCGAGAGAGCAGAACCTATCGAGACGAATGTCATCTGGCATGAGATGAGTATCCCCATGAGTCCCATCATCATCAAATATATCCTGATATAAGGAACGGCATATTCAATCAAAGTGCTCTCGGGAGTATAAATGGAAGCAAATACAGAGGGGAATAGTTCAACAAGCCCCCAGATGATGATTGAGTATGTGAGTGACACACAAAGAAGTGTCTTGAAGCATTTCTTCACCCTGTCTATATTTCCCCTGCCGTAGTTATAGCTTGTGAGAGGCTGGCTTCCCTGTGCTATTCCCTGGAGTGGAAGAAGTGCCATTTGCATGATTGAAGAACATATGGTCATTGTCCCGACTGCGATATCACCTCCGTATTTGAGAAGCGATGAGTTGAAACAGACAGAGATAAGACTCTCGGTTGATTGCATGACAAATGAGGCAAGTCCGAGAGCGAATGAAGGAAGGATAAGTGAAACCGGGACTATAAGATTCTCCCTCTTCAGTCTCAATGATGTCTTCTTTCCCGAAAGGTAGACAATGCAGAGGAGTGCACTGACTCCCTGGCTGATAACAGTCGCCCAGGCCGCACCTTCGACTCCCATGTCAAAAACATATATGAACACAGGGTCAAGGATTATGTTGAGCACAGCCCCTGTAAGCACCACAAGCATGCTCACAAGTGTCTTTCCCTGTGCTGTAATGAATGCATTAAGGCCGAGGGTAAGCTCCACAAAGAGTGTCCCCAGAGAATAGATACGCATATAGCCGGATGCATAGCCGATTGTATTCTCGCTTCCCCCGAAAGCAAGGAGAAGAGGCTTTGAGAAAATATAGAGCAGAACAGTAAGAATAAGTGAAATAACGATCTGGAGTGTAACGCTTCCGCCAAGAAGCCTCTCTGCCTTATCCTTCTCACCGTTCCCCATGAATATGGATGCACGTGGTGCGCTTCCAGTTGCGACAAATGCAGAGAATGCCGTAATGAACATGATGAGAGGAAGACATACTCCCACTCCGGTCAGGGCAAGACTGCCATCTCCCGGCATATGACCGATATATACTCTGTCAACCACGTTGTAGAGCATATTTATTACCTGTGCTATGACTGTAGGTACAGCCAGTTTAAAAAGTGTCTTAAATATCGGCTGGGTGCCAAGTGCATTCTCGTCTATCATGATTATTCTCCGCTTTGGAGAAAAGTAAGAGAAGAAAGAGAAATCGTCAACTCTTTCCCTTTCCCATCCCCTGCAGCATCCTGATAAGCTCAAGGTCCTTCTCTGTGACCTTCAGGTTGGATGAAACCTTTCCCTTGTCTCCACCCTTCTCGATTGCGACAGATATCACATCACCCTCTTCAATCGGATGTGTACACACATATTGGATAAATTGGGTGAATTTCGGATGCTCTGAGGAGAATGTTCCCCACGCCTTTTGCATTTTCAATAAGTCAAATGGATTCATATTTCCCTCATAATTAGAGAAAGGGAAAGCACAACGCCTTCCCTTTCACTGATTTAAAGACAAGATTATTTAATCTTGTTTCCTGTAAGTTCCTGTCTGAAGGACGTGGCATTGCCATCACCATCCTGAGGATTATAGAGCATAGGAACAGCAGCATAGAGAGCAGCACATACAACAAGGTCATGCTTCCATGTGATTTCATTAGGAGCATGAGCCTGGCTCTCGGCACCGGGACCGAATCCAACACACGGGATTCCGTATCTTCCCTGGATGGAGACACCGTTAGTGGAGAATGTCCACTTGTCGCAGAGAGGTCTGCCGACTCTTGTAGCCTTAGCCTTGTCATCAGCATAGAGTCTCTCGTCGCCCCAGAGGTTCTTGTGAGCTTCCACAAGAGCCTTAACATGAGGAGCAGTCTCCTTGTTGATCCATGTCGGGAAGAAACACTCTGTCTCATAGACGTGTCCTGTCCATGCCGGGCGGTCATACATATACATACTGACCTTTACATCCTTAGCATACTTCTTACATGCAGGAAGGTCCTCGATTTCCTTGAGACATGACTTGTATGTCTCACCTGCTGTCATTCTTCTGTCGATTGAAATCGAGCAACTGTCAGCAACAGCACAGCGTGACGGAGATGTATAGAAGATCTGGCTTGTTGTACATGTACCACGTCCGAGGAAGCGTGCATCTTCGTAATGCTCAGGATTCCACTTCGGGTCAAGCATCTTCTCGAGTCCCGCAATGTTAGGATCATCCTTCTTGTTTTCGTTGAGGTCTCTGACGTTGAGAATGACTTCAGCCATCTTGTGGATAGCATTGTCTCCTCTCTCCGGAGCTGAACCATGACATGAGATACCGCGCATATCGACTCTGATCTCCATCCTTCCTCTGTGGCCGCGGTAGATACCGCCGTCTGTAGGCTCAGTGGAGATGACGAATGCAATCTTTGATGCTGCATCCTCAGGTCCGTTGAAATATTCATTAACAATACTCTGCCAGCACATACCGTCGCAGTCCTCTTCCTGAACTGATCCGACAACCATGATCTTATAGCCTTCTGGGATAAGCCCAAGGTCCTTCATGATCTTTGTTCCGTATGTTGCAGAAGCCATTCCGCCTTCCTGGTCAGATCCGCCGCGTCCGTAAATCTGGGTCTCATTCTCCCATCCCTTATAAGGATCATCTGTCCAGTTCTTGATGTTTCCGATGCCGACTGTGTCGATATGGCTGTCGATAGCGATGATCTTATCGCCGTTTCCCATCCAGCCGATGACGTTACCGAGCTTGTCGATCTCGACCTTGTCGTAACCAAGCTTTTCCATCTCTTCTTTAATGCGGTATACAACACCCTTCTCTTCGCAGCTCTCAGACGGGATAGCGATCATATCTCTGAGGAACTTTGTCATTGCTGGGCCGTATGCTTCAGCAGCTTTCTTAATTGCAGCGTAATCCATAAAGGAACCTCCGAATCTCTTTTGTTTTTAAGGCTTTCTGCCCTGTATGGTTATAGTAATATCTTAAAATGGGTTTGTAAACAAATTTTGTTGCGTTTTGTTGCATTTTTAAGGAAGTCCATATGCCCGTCCGGCAGGCCGGTCTTCTCTTCTAACCCATTCACTGTCAGGAGGCCTGGCTCATTCTCCTTTCTCGCTGAATACCCAATTGGGGAAGAGCCGCTCCATCCTCTCATCAGGATAGTGCTCATCAATATACCTCATTATGACACTATTTGCGCTCTTTCCCTCTGTACGAGTTGTCCATCTTGCCATCACAAATCCCGAGACAATTATATTTACAATAAAGAAGACTAAGAAAATCCACGTCAGAATCTTACCTACCTTATTCGGTATCTGGAGAATCACCAGCGACAGCAATGGATAGATTCTCTTTATCCATAGAACTCCCAGAGCTCCCCACATAAGGGAATAGAAAAGGCAGATTCTGCCGTTTATATTCAGCGGAAGATGGCTGTAGTCCCAGGCCCTTACCCCAAGCGTTAACTCCTGCCCCCAGGAACAGACATATTCCAAAATAGATCCGACTATGAAGCCGCCAAGAAATGAGACCCAGTCAGAATGGTTCCTGAAACGGTAGAGGCAGTAAGACAGGGCAACAGCTCCAAGTCCGTAAAGAACATTGAACGGTCCCCAGATAAGTCCCTGCCGGCTTTCAAAGTGGCCACGTGTGAGGTAGCACCACAGCATCTCAAGAATCACCCCGGCGAAGGAACCTATGTAGAAAATCCACAGGATCTTATACATGTTTACACCTTTTGAGAAATGTCTGTGCTTCTTCTCCTCTTCGTCTATCTTTGCATTAACAAGACCGAAGTGTCCCCTCATATCATGCCATCTTCCCGAGAGCTCGTCTGAGATCTCGAACATCGCCTCGTAGGCCTTCACTATGTTCTTCTTGGTTCTTCTGAAACTTTCCCTTGTTGCCTTTACGGTTGGCTCTATATCCTTCTTTTCCTTTTCCTTCAAAAGTGATGGAAAGAAATCACCATGCATCTCTTTCGCGGTATCTGAAACGGAGTGAAGGAGCTCTTCACTCTTTGCCTCCACACTGCTCTTTATATCAATCTGTACTTCTGTTTTCCTCTTCATTCATTTCCTTCCTGATAGAAAGTGAGTATAACAAGAAGAGGTAAAATGTAAACAGTGAGAATATGGACAAAACCGTAATGAGGTATAAATTCATACAGAATAAGGGAAAATTGCTCTCATATACATTCATCTCTTATAGTTACAAGAAGGAGCTTACCTCACTTATTTTTTATATCCCCTCCTATCTCTC